>CBFDBP010000091.1:0-11252 GCA_965603065.1 uncultured Gammaproteobacteria bacterium | reverse complement strand
TGACTGGGGTCGGACCCACGCAACGCTATGAGCAAACAGCATTTTCCCTTGAAATACTGGCTGAAAGTCGGCTTAGCGGCTACTTTTCAGGGAGGAAATGCCCGTTCCAAGCGATTAGAGCATAGTTATTCTTTAGCAAACTGTTCCCTCTGCAACACGTCAACAGCGGCAAACAGATCATCAACGATCGCAGCGAGCAGGCGGCGGCCCTTCTCATCGCTGGCGAGCGTCGGGTCGCCCCATACACCAGAAGGGGAAAAACGGGGGTTGTCTTGTTCGCTGCGGCTGAAGGGACCGCTTACGGCCATGGCGAGCGGGGTCCACGTCTCCGCCTTGTCCAGGGCGACGTGCTCGTGCCCAATGGCTAACAGGATGGAGGTTTCGAGTTCATCGGCGTGTCCGCCGCGGGGTTGTTCCTCGATGGCTTCTGTCACGCTGCGGCAACGCGGACCCGCGTAGACATTGGCCAGTTCGATGCGCATTGATTCCGGCATGTCGCCCGCGGCGGCTTGCAGGGGCTCGATGGTACTGATGCCCGTGTTTAGTATCAGCACCGCGCGCGCACCCGCACGCCGGATCTCACTCAGGATCTCCTGCACCATGCGCTGGAAAGTCTCGCACGTCAGACTGACGCTGCCGGGATAGTCGGTGAACGTCGGATAGTATCCATAGCTAACGGTAGGCCAAACCAGAACTTCGGCGCGCAGCACCAATGCCTTGGCCAGCCATTCGGCCTGCAGGAAGTCCGTATTCATCGGCAAGTGAGGACCGTGCTCCTTGCATGCTGCGCCGACCGGCAGCACGACAACGGCACCGGCCTTAACGCGTCGCTCCACCTCTGGCCAGCTCAATTGCGCGGCGAAAGCGCCTGGCGATCCGTTATTCATGGCATCTCCCCTACCCGCCGATAGTTCCCGAAATCAGCCTGCAAGTAGAAATCGCCGTCCTGTACAGCGATCGCGATGGTTGCCACGGGCTGCCCCTCGCGCCGGAAGCGGTGCGCATCGGCCGGGATCAATAAGCGTCGGCCATTCGAGGTACGCGTGTACAGTGCACCGTCCTCCAACACGACTTGCAACCAATCCTCGTCCAGTCGATCCGGGGCCTGCCACGCAAAACGACGGGTAACCGCCACATAGGTTCCGGTGAGCTGTCTCAGTGTATCGGGGTCGATGTCCGAAGCGGGCGGTCGCGGCGGTGAGAAGGCGTGGGTGAGATAATCCTGAACGCGGTCCCGCATTGCGTGAAGGGCGTCACGCTTGAAAGCGTTGATGGTCAGAAAGTACCCCGCATCGGCCTCACGGCTATAACCGAAGTGGGACAGATAACCATCGCCGTCGCCACCGTGTCCGTACCACCTGAAACCCTTACGCACAGATTGGTCCAGTCCCAGCCCGTGCCCATAGGTGAGGCCGTGTCGCGCGCCCAGGGTTGTGGCGGGGCGTTCCATGCGCTCGACAGCGGCCGCGTCGAGCAGTCGCTCGGTGCCAAGCATCCCGCGACGCAGGAACAGCTCCAGCAACGCACCCATCTCGCGCGGCGTGGCGTTGATCGCGCCGAGCGGAGGAAAGATCATGTGCCAGTACGGGATTGGGGTCTTGCCGTCGATGTCGTAGCCGGTGGCGAGTCGCCGTCGCGTGCTCGCATCGTCGGCAAGACCCGCCGAGCGCATACCCAGGGGCTGCAGCAGCCGCTCGGTGATGAAGCGCTGGTAGTCTTGTCCGCTCACGCGCTCGATGACCAGGCCGACCAGTCCGGCGTTAGCGTTGGAGTACACGGGGTGCAGACCCGGTGGCCACTGCACCACGCGCGCCTGCGGACGCCAGGCGAAGGCGGCCTCCAGGGTGGGGAAAGGCGCGTTGTGATCAAACTCCTCGCGCGTGATATCGAGCAAGCCCGAGCTGTGCTCCAGCAGATGCGCGACCCGCACGGGGTATGTGTCGGCCCAGGGATTCTCGAGCGGCGCACTGGGAACAATCTTGCGCAAAGGGGTATTGAGATCGAGACGACCCTGCTCGACGAGTAGCAGGACTGCCAGGGCATTGAAGGTCTTGGTGATGGATCCAATACGAAACAATGTGTCGGGGGTGACGCGGCGCCCGCTATCGAGATCAGCCACCCCACCCGCGCCGGTTTGCAGACCGCGCCTGCCTGACACCACCGTGAGGGCGAAGCCGGGGACTGCGTGCTCGGATTGCAAGGTCTCGAGGTCTGAGATCAGCTGCTCGAAGGACGTGTGGAAAGACATCGCCCTCGCAGGCAATACCAGTGCGAGGAAAACAGCGGCCAGTGAAGTTGCCCGGCGCACAGGTCCTCAATCCTCCGTCGCAGTCATGATCGCTTCGCAGATCGCCGCCGCCGCTGCCGTCGGGTCGAGGCGCAGCCTTGTTGCGCTCATGGACTGCAGGCCCAGCTCTCCATACACAGCGCCCAGGTCGGGGAAGTCGTCGGCATCGACGTGCTTCCGGTAGAGATCCATGAACACCGTCGTAGCCGTGAGTCGATCCAGCTGCCGCATCAGCTCTCGCGCGCTCCAGCTGCGATCGGCGGGCAGGCAGCAATCACCGAAGGCCGCGAGCGCTGTATCCAGCGACTGCGCACCCCCCGAGCGCCGGCGTAGTTCCACATCGGCGAGCAAGGCGATCGCGGCGCCGCTCCAGTAGACCCGCATGAAAGAGCGGTCGCGCATCATGGTCTCGCTGACCTCGGCGAGGCTGCGCCCGCGCGGGGTATCGCGAATGCCACGCTCGAACCCGGCGTGCAGCGCGTTCCAGGCCCAAGGTGCACTCTTCAGTCCGGCGCGTGCCCGCAACACATTCTGGTAGTAGCTCGCGATACCTTCGGACAGCCAGCGGTCAGGGGCATCGATAACCGGGTGAAGCAGGTGACTGAGCTCGTGTACCAGCACCCAGTCGGCCATGAATGCCTCGGCTGGAAGTCGCTGATCGATATACAGGTGGACCGCATCACCACCGCCCCGTTGCACCTCGCCCCAGGGCACCGGCTCCCCGCCGCGCCCGATCGGGACGACCAGCAGCTGCACATCGGCTACTGGAAGGCGGCCATAGGCGGTGACCAAAGCGCGGGCGCCGCTGGTGACCCAGCGCCGCATGGCCGCGGCATCGGGGACAGGCTCGCCCGGCAGCAAGGCGTATCTGATCCGCCCCCCCGGCAGCTCGATCGACTCGACGCTGAATCGACCGATGGCCATGCGCGCGTCCCTCGCGGGCATGCGCTGGCGCATTTCATACGTCACTGTCCCTTGGCTGCTGCCGATGCGATGCCAGGGTGCCGAGACGTCGTGGCCTGGCGGCAGCTCGAAATCGAGCCGCCAGCGCGCGTCCTCGCGCACGCTGTCGGGATACCAGAGCCACAGCGCAGGATCGAGAACGATGGCATCCCGAGTACGCCAGTTACCCGAGCGCCACTGCCGCTTACCGATCGCACTCAAATCCACGCGGTACTGCACACAGGCCGAGGCGCCGGTACGCGGCAAAGTAAGCTTCGAACCTTGCAGCTTCAGCTCGATGACGTCATCCCGGGTGTGAAGCCGGGCGGCGCGCAGCAGCTCCGGGGCACGCTCGTCGCGGGCGGTCAGCCGGCGTGGCGCCGCCCCTTCGAAGCAAGCTCTGACATCGAGGTATTCGAGGCGCTCATCGGTCGCCACCGTGAAGTGCGGCGACCCGGCCGCAACGGCTGCCGGCGCCACTAGCCAAAGCACAACCAACAGTGCCGCTGCCTGCCGAAACAGCTGCTCGAACATGTGCATCCCCCTGATTGGGTGACTGCCTGGAACACGGTGACCGGCCTGGAGTTCCCTTCGTACTATTTTACCACGGTGCAAAACCGATTGGCCTTTGCTCAGTTGGAGGCGGTGGTTTCATCTTCGAAACCCGGCGATCCAGTTCATCCAGCTTATCAGCCGGTTCCTGATCAGAGAATGAAAGCTTCCTCATCCGCACAAAGGTACGCATGATCTCAATATTCACAGCAACCGCTTTCGGACTGCGTAGCATGCTGGAAAGCATTGCCACGCCCTGCTTTGCCCTGCTCCGCTCTGTGAAAGTGAATGGCAGATACTTGATGTGCTGCCCCTGTTTTAAGGTCACAATCCGCTGCATCCCCTTTACATTTCGCTAATATCCGCGCTTGATGTCTACCACATTGAGCATGCGCTCGCCGTGCGTGTAGCGGCGCAGGTTCTCACGCACCACGAGCCAGAATCGTTCCATTTGCGCGTCCGAGCCAGCGCTGATGTGGGGTGTGATAATAATGTTCCTGGCGCTCCACAAGGGATGCCCGGGTGGCAACGGTTCCGGGTCCTGCACGTCCAGGGCGGCCCCGCCAAGGTGCCCGGCGTTCAAGGCACCGATGAGATCGTCGGTAACCACGCTTTTGCCGCGACCGACATTGATGAAATAGGCGCCCGGCTTCATTTTCGTAAAGATCTTGCGATCGAAAAGTCCCGTCGTCGCGGGTGTCAACGGCGTGGCATTGACCACGACATCGGCTTGCCCGGCGAGTTCGGCCAACTCATGAGACAGACCGACATAGGCCACGAAATCCGGTCCCTGGCGCGAGGAATTGCGTGTAGCGATCACGCGCATGCCGAGGGCATTCGCCCGGCGCGCGATCTGCGTGCCGATACCGCCGAGCCCAACAACCAGCATGGTACGGCCCTGCACCTCCCACATCTGCGTGCGAGCAACCGCGCCGCGGTCCCATTGTTGCTCACGCTGCCGGTCGTGGAAGACATGCAGTTTGCGCGTAAGCATGTACATCATGCCAATCGTGTGTTCGGCGATACCCGGTCCGTAGATGCGTTGCATATTAGTCACAAGCAGATCACGCTCCTGGATCAAGGGTGAACCCATACAGCTATCCACCCCGGCCGAATAATTGAGGATATAGCGCAGTTGCTTGCCGTTATTCAACGTCTCGTGCGTGCAATAGCCGAGCAGCACATCCGCACCGTCGAGCAGATTCGCCGCCTCTTTGCGGGACGGCGCAACGACGAACTCGGCATCCCCCGCCACTTGCTCCAACCACTTGACCGCATCGGGCCTTGATTCCCGCTGCCGTGCGTCCATCACCACCACAATGCGCCTGGGCTTCTGCCAATACGCCGCCTCCCGAATGGGTTGCGGGCTTTGCTTAAGCCCCAACTCCTGAATCAGCGTCGCCGTCGCCGCATCGGGTCCTGCCGCCGACACCGCAGTACCGAACAATAACGCACAACAAAGCACACCCAGGAAACGTACCATCGCAATCACTCAGTTTTTCAGAGACCATAAAGTATAAGCGGACGGAGGGATTATTTTTAATCCACCCGTGCACTTTCCAGCGTCAAAATCCGCCGCACCCATATTGCCAATCTTTTCTATAATCGAAGTCAAGCGGTAATAGGAAGCCTCCAGTACCGCCTTTCACATCCCGTGCATTGCGTGCTCCAACAAACCTTCGTAGATTTCGCCTCTCACATCTGCCGGCAAGGTATCCGTCCCGCTGATCGTTATGCCGGGGTGTAATCTACCAGACCGACAGCGAGCTGGGTATGCGAGTTGTATGCGCACCACCGTGCTTAGCCTGCTGATATTACCGATGTGGACTCAAATCATGGCTTGACCACCGTTCAACAGCGCCGGAGCCTCTTTCAACGGGCAAGCTCTTCACTCTGATAAATAGACCAGATGAAAGCCGAAAAAACGCTCACGTTCAGCTCGTCCTTGAACAAGGGGCTGTCGTCGTTGGTGGCGCCGGTGTGGATACCGAGCCGGGTGCCAAGCATTAAGCGAAAACGGTTGTTGAACCGCTTTGACACGCCAAGTGTCATATTCGAGCCGAGATAACCGGCATCGGCATCATAGGCTGGGCGCGTGGGCGTAACAAATTCAGGGTCTACCTGGTAAAAGTAGTCCATCAGTTTTTCAGTTGCAAAGATGGGTCCCACGCTGGTGAATACTTTCAGGTCCAGGTCGGTTACATGTTTGCGGGTGTAATTCAGCTTCGGGTTAAAAACGTAACCACGACTGTCAATTGATGAGAAATCTGTCGAATAAACAGCACGTGCCTGCAAATTTAAATTCAGTTTCCTGTGACCGGGCTCGTTGATTAACTTGAATATCAATTGAGGCCCGATCCCGAAGAGAAAATCCAGATCCGGCATATCGCGGCGAGCATTATTGCTTCCGGAATCGACGGGAAAAGCGCCGCTGAGACTCACATCGAATTCATACCGATCTTTATTGATAAAGCGACCGCTTACCGCACCCCTGTTCTCCTCGCCACCCACGCGCCAGATCTCGCCGCGATAGATCGGGACGGGCACGGCGATAGTCCGAACGGTATTTTGTCCGGCTGCGGGGTAGTCGGGCAACCAACCCGAAAAGGCCCCAACACCGAATTCCCATAGTGGCTTACCATCGTAAGGTGTTTTTTCCTCTTTGCCGTCGGCGAAAACCTGCTCAAAAGCAAAGAAGATAAACACCAACACGACTATAAAACGGTGGATTGTCACTGTTTCAGGTTTGCGGTCCATATCATGGTTTCCCTTTTTCTACACGACAGCGCTACAGGGACGTAATCGCTCGCTGATCCCCGGTACCATCATTGCGGATTAAAGGGGTGACAAATCGTAATCATTATCATTTGTCACCGCCCCCTTTTTACCTTTATCTGCGTTTGCAATGCGCCAGATCATAGAACTTATTTTTAACATCTTTATAATCCGTACTTATGATTTTCATTCAAATTTTCGATATCCAAGTATCGGGAGACACCAGCCTTATGCATCGATTGTATCTATATTTAGCTGCAGTTATCTTGATAGCGACCCTGCCCCTTTCGGCCCTCGCAGAAACGGCCACTGACCCGGCGACTGCTGATACGCAAATGCGCAACTTGGCCCCTGCTGCGAACGACGGAGGCTTTTACATAGACCTTCCCGCAGTCAACTCCAAGCAACTGATTGGACTGGTCAGGGCCTATCGGGCCTCTCTCACACATCGCGAACAAGAGATTACGCAATACCTGGAAGAGAATCGGCTGGATGCCAAAGATATGTTGATTGCAGTCATCCTGCCCGGCGGCCTTCTCTATGCAGCAGTACGAAAGGGCAACCTCGAGCAGGCGAAGGTCGAACTGGCCGAAACGACCGAAGATCTGGATGAACTCTCCCACGACCTGCTGGCCATGCAGGCTGTGGCGGGTGAGCTCACAGTGGCTCAGTTACATTAATTTTCGAATGCAAACCGATCCAGAAAAACTACTGAAAAAGCACACACAGCTGGTCCATTCGGACATGGCAAAGGTGACTTCCCATGTGCAACGGGAAAAAGGGGACTGGTTCCTCAACGCCTTGATGATCGAAGGTTGCGAGATTCCCTTTAAATATAAACGCAGTAAAAAATATAAAAATCTACAGGGACAAAGAGTAAACCTGACCTATTACCCCGCCACAGAGTCCGTGGCGGGGATGGAGTTTGAAGTCATGAATGTGGTTCGCATCCGGATCGCCTGACCACGGAACACCCGTCTCATTCAAAGCCAGTGGAAACACAACATGCGTCTCATCATCCGATATTTCTTTAAAGGCGTTCACGCCATCGTCGGCCCAATCCTGCTGACCGCTGACTGGCTGTTCACACCACGCGGGATAGAACGCGACCCGGACGAACAGCAGCGCATCGACAGGCAAACAAAAAACCTTGTCATGTACCAGTTCCTCACCTGTCCGTTCTGCATAAAGACCCGGCGCGCCATCAAACGCCTGTCACTCAATATCGAAACCCGCGATGCGCTCAGGCATGCGCCCAGCCGTCAGCAGTTACTGGAAGGTGGTGGTGAAATCAAGGTCCCCTGCCTGCGGATTAGCGGGGAGGATGACAAGGTGGAATGGCTGTACGAGTCAAACGAGATTATCAAATATCTTAAAGAGAGTTTATTAAAAGGGGTCGGTGACAAATCGTAATCATTATCATTTGTCACCGACCCCTTTTAATTCAAGCCGGCCCCGGCGCCGCCACGCGCAGTTCCTCTACATCCCGCGAGCAGCGGATATGCGCATCGACCCGCGCCGCCTCGGGGAGTTGCTGCGTAATGATCCAGATCTGGGCGAGCTCATCGCTCAGTTCCGGCAGGGCGTGGAGAGTTTTCAGCATGCGTTGTTCATCGAAAAATGCGAACGGCTCGTCCAGGAAGACGAATTGTGCACCACCGACGGTGGAGCGGATCAGCTCCTGGGACAGGGCGAGCCGCACCGCGAGCATGATCTGGCGCTGAGTACCACTTGAGATCTCGTCGAAATCCATGAAATCGTGTTTGTCATTGGAGAAGACGCGGACGCTGAGGGACTCATCGATCTGCAGGTGCTGGTAGCGGTCCTCGGTGAAGCGCGGGAGCGCCCGGCCGGCAAGACTGCGAACCTCTTTGTTGAACTGGTGTGACCGCTCACGTGAAGCGCTCTCCAGCAGGCTTATGCCTATATCCCGGACGCGGACATGGTGCTCTCGCGCGCGGCGTGTGTCCTGCTGCTCATCCCGCATCGCCTCGAGCCGTTCCGCTTCGCGCAGACGCTGCTGTTCTTCCCCAATGGCGCGGTCCAGCAGCGACACCTGGTCCTTCAACGTCATGGATTGGTTTGACAACGCAGGCGCGATGCCATCGACAGCCTGTTTGACCTCAACAGAGTCCACATCAAACCGTATTGCGCGATCGCGCAGGGCCGCCACGCTGTCGGGGAGAGGCAACTGCCTGGATTCGCCGTGCGTTGCCTCGGCCGATTCCGGGCTCTCGACGTTCGCCGGATTCGGTTCCGGTTCGGGTTCTGGAGCCGACACGAGTCCCGCCACTTTTTCGAGCGGGTCACGGATGCCGGCGCCAGCGCTCTCACGGGCGAGATCGAGCTGCCGTGCCAACTCATGAGCATGGTCGGCCAGTTTGCCGAGTTGAGAACGCTGGCGGGCGCCTACTGCCAGCGAGACAAGGAACAGGACGGTTGCTGCGACAGCAGCCGCTAACAGGGTCGCTACCCGCTCAGGCTGCCAGTCCGGGATACTGTTTGCAAGCCAGGCAGACAGCTGTTGGGAGACGCCCGAATCGGGAAGCTGTGTCAGAACTGCCCAGCCGCCCCACAGGACGGCAGCAAGCACGAAGAACAGGACTGCGAACAGGCGCGCCTTGCGCTGGGCACTACGCGCCTTACGCACGGCGGGAAGCTTTTCCTGGTAGTCGGCCGCTGATTGTTGCAGCAGCGCGAGCCGCTCAGATTTTTCTTCCTGAACCGACGTCACCGTTGCCCGCGTCGTTTCCAGGTCCGGGAGGCGTTGTTTATCGATGCCAAGTTCCGCAATCCCGCTTTCCAGTTCGGCTATCTGACTCGCGGTGTCGGCATTGGCTGCCACGTCCTGGGCGTTTGCCTCCTGCAGATTCTCGCGAATCCTTGCCAGTGGGGCTATGCCAGCCATAGCCATCAACGCATGACTGTGTGGATGGGGGGTCGTCATTTCGCGTTGTGCCAGGTAGAAGGACTCCACGAACTCCTCATAGTCGAAACCGGTCAATCCCGGGAGCGCCGCGGCTACGTGTTCGGCACCTTTGGCGAGCGTTGTCTCGCCGTCATCGAGCGATTCCAAGCGTGCTCCCTGCGTACCTTCGGCATCCAGATAGCGCGAGATTCTGTAGCTGTGGTCATTCTTTCCCCTGAATTCGACACTGACGTTGCAGCGTGGCTGTCCCCAGCGGATCAGCTTTCCCGGCGCATCCGCATTCACGGAATAGGTTCGCCCGAACAGGGCGAAGCAAATAGTTTCTCCGATTGTGCTCTTGCCTGATTCGTTCGGACCGCTGACTGCTATCAGGCCGGAAGCCGGGAGATCGCTGAATTCAAGTTCAGCGTATTTGAGAAAGTTCTCTGCGCGAAGATGGGTGATGATCATTAGAAACCCTCCGCGTTCAGCGCTTCCAACTTGTGCACGATCAATTCTACTGCTTCGTCGAACACTTCGGCATCAAAACCCGAATCAGCGTTGCTGCGGCGTTCCCGCTCGGCTGCACAGAATGCGGCGAACTCAGTGGCCGGATTTCTCGCCACCTTGCCGGGAGCGGCTTCTTGTTGCTCTTCTGAGGACATGGTATCCCCCCCTTTATTCAGGTTAATGATGCAGCTGTCTGTCAGCCGCCGACGCCGCGTTCCGGGGTTGCGCGCATGGCACACACGGACTCGGCGCAGAGGTTCCATTATGCACGCCTGGGGACGACAGAGCAGCCTTGCCATACGGTGTGACCCGTACGGTCAACGATGTTGGCAAACAGCGCCGAGAAAACGTATCGCGAATCAGACAGTTGGAGCTATTGCGCTCGCCCGCTCCATGGCCGTCTGTGCCTCTGGGCCTGGAATTCGCAGCTAAGCCTTTTTTTGATTTTCCTGGATCAGGCTCTTGGTAATATACCCGCCCGATTTCTCATCCAGCACGACGGGATCAGCTTACGCGCCTGGGCCTCTTCCAGCAACTGGCCGAAGGTACAGAAGCCATGACAGGTTTCGTTGGAGCCCGGCTATACTAGCTGTGATGGCTAATTCAGATCTGGAAGAAAGTTGACCGGGTTTTATGCTGTCATTTTCGCATAGCGTCTATGAAAATTATCGATAGCGCCCCATAAAGGTTAAGTCATGCATGAAAGCGGGATGGCCATTCTTCTCTTTGTAATCTGTGCCCTGTTGCTGGGGGCGCTCCTGAAAACAGTTCTGCGAAACAGCAAACTTCCCTATACCGTCGTATTACTGCTTGTCGGCATCGCGGCGGGCGGGATAAACCAGCTCGAAGTCTTTACAGCCGATTCCCTCATAAGCGACACCTTCAAACAAGTGGGCCATATTGACCCTCATCTGATTCTGTTTCTTTTCCTGCCGACACTGATATTTGAATCCGCCTACTCGATGGAGCCGCATCTCTTCTTCCGTATTGCACCGCAGGTCACCCTGCTGGCCGTCATCGGTCTCATCATTTCCATGCTTTTAACTGCGCTGGCAGCCAGTTGGCTGCTGTCGTGGGGCATAGGGACTGCCTTGTTGTTTGGGGCGCTGATCTGCGCCACTGACCCGGTTGCCGTCGTCGCATTACTCAAAGAGAAGAGTTCACGCAAACGCCTTGAGACGCTTGTTGAAGGCGAGTCCCTGTTAAATGACGGGACGGCGATCGTCTTCTTCTCCCTCTTTTACGGGTTTGCCCTGGGCACAACGACGGAGTTCAAGG
>CBFDBP010000090.1:0-11336 GCA_965603065.1 uncultured Gammaproteobacteria bacterium | reverse complement strand
GCAACGGAGCAGGCACCGAAAGCCGCCACCGATAAGCCATAGTCCGAGCAGAAACCGGGCACGTCAACTGCCGCTATAGGCGGCGAGTAAGTGGCCGTATATCCCGGTCCGGCATGAATGGCAGGTAATTTGGCGGTTCCAGAATCGAAGTATGCAGACCGAAAGTTATGCAACTGTCAGGTTAAGTGCCATTAATGCCCTGGTCGAACACGCGATTGTGGATTAAACCAGGCGCTGCCGTACGTCTTCCAGCAGCGCGCTCGCACCCATTTCGATCAGGTCCAGTACCCTTTCAAACCCCTGGTTACCACCGTAATAGGGATCGGGTACTTCCCGCTGGGACAGATCCTCGGTGAACTCAAGGAACAGCTTGATCTTGTCCTGGTGCTGTTGCGGGCAGATCGCGAGCAGATCGTCGAGATTGCTACGGTCCATGGCCAGCACGTAGTCAAAGCGTGCGAAATCAGCCGCTTCGACGCGACGTGCGCGTTGCCGGCTTAGATCGATACCGCGGCCGGCCGCGGCCTGTGTCGCGCGTTCGTCCGGCCTTTTACCGATATGATAGGCATGGGTTCCAGCTGAATCGACATCGATGTGTTCGCCCAAGCGTGCCTCTTCCAGCAGAGACTCAAATACACCCTGCGCAGTTGGCGATCGGCAGATATTGCCCATGCAGATGAAGAGTATCCGAATATTTTCATTCTCATTCAATGTGTTATCACCGTTAAGCCGGTAGACAAAGTGACCGATTTCTACTGTTCTTGGGCACCGCCAGGAAGGGAGAATACCGATCATCCCATCATTTTTCAGTATATCAAGCGGTTCCAGCCATCTTTTAGTCCTGCGCCATTAATAATTAACTATATAAACTAAATCTAATGTATTATTTTTTATAGAATTAACTTGCAAGAATCGATAATTGATCTATCCTATCAAAGCGTACAGTTTCTGTGTGTTTGGTACTGGTGCTGAAGTTGTGCCTTTAGCACCAGAGGGGGCGCATGAAAGCAGGCGAATAAGCCAGGGGGTGCTATTCAAAAAATATATTATTTCTTTTGCATAAAGTTACACTTGAACACCAATTCGGATAAGGAGAGTAGTCTTGAGTTTAAGCACTATGCGCAATACTGGCAAAGCGGTGGAGTTGATTGTACATATAAATGAAAGTCTGGATGAGGAGCGGCGAAATGGGCTCGTCGAAAATATCTCGAAAGACAATGGAATACTTTCGGTTGAGTTCACACCATTACGGCACCACCTTGTTCGGGTCCGCTATGATCGGCAGGCAGTCCAGTCAATGGATATTCTGCAAAAAATCAAGCGACAGAATGTCAACGCGCAGCTGGTTGGTCCTATTTAACTCGGTCCTGTTTGAAATGAATGGCCGGACATGCTTCAACTCCTCCGGATTGCTGAGTTCGGCAGAACGAAACGGAGCATAAGCGGTCAACATTTCAGCGAAAGCGGCGGCCTTCGGGCCGCCGTTTTTTTAGGAAGTCGGTCTGATGGACACAAAACTGCTGCAGCAACTGCGTTTACTCGTCGGCAAGTCTGTCGAATACCGTGGTCATGCCTGTCGTATCATCGAAGTTCTGGATTCAGAGAATGCGCTGGTGGTGCGCTGCGAAGGCAGCCAGCGTGTCATCCAGAGCAACCAGTTCGGGGAAGCAACACGGCGCGTGCAACAATGCCATACCCTGCCATTGTTTGATGAGAACGACAAACTGAATCCCGTCATCGGGGAATGGTTAGAGTAGGAACGCCGCCCTTCGGCGCGATATCGAGGTCAGGCGAACGCTCCTACGCTGTCTGCTGAATTGCCCGGTTGATTTTTAGGACTTGCCGTTGATTTTTGCCTGCAGCAACTGCTCGGCGATCACCAGATCATCTTCCGTATCGACACCCGGCCCCGGCCTTTGGCTGGCTTCCGCCACGTGAATGCGCTCGCCGTACCACAGAGCCCGCAACTGTTCCAGTTGCTCGGCCTGTTCAAGTGGACAAGGACGCATGTCTGCATAACGGTGCAGATAGCCGGCACGATAGGCATAGATACCGATGTGGCGCAGCGGCACGATGCCAATCGGCAGGGCCTTGAGGCCGTTGTTCAATAAGTCACGGTCCCAGGGAATGGGTGCACGGCTGAAATACAGCGCAAAGCCGGCCCGGTCAGTGACAACCTTGACAACATTGACATCAAAGAATTCACCGGTGGCAACCAGCGGTGTGGCTATGGTGGAGATGGAGGCTTCAGGGTTCCCGGCAAGATCGCCGGCGACCTGCTCGATCAGCGCCGGTGGCATCAAAGGCTCGTCGCCCTGCACGTTCACGACGATTTCGTCATCTGACCAGCCGAGTTTTTTCACCACTTCAGCCAGCCTGTCGGTACCGCTGGCGTGCTCCGACGAGGTCATACAGACTTCGGCGCCAAAACGCTTGCCTGCTGCTTCAATACGCTCGTCATCGGTTGCGATCACGACCTGCTCTGCACCGCACCGGCACACTGCCTCGAATACGTGCTGCAGCATGGGCTTGCCAAGCAGTTCGCGCAGTGGCTTACCCGGCAAACGTGTCGAGGCGTAACGGGCAGGTATCACCACTTTATAGGCATTGGCCATTGGATTGCTTCCTTAAACGTCTTCTTCTGCGGGCAACTGCCGGGCTTCTTCTTCGAGCATGACCGGGATGTCGTCCCTGATCGGATAAGCCAGGCGATCCGCCTTGCAGATCAGTTCCTGATGTTCCTTGTCATAGACCAGTGGCCCCTTGCACAGCGGGCAGGCCAGAATATCCAGTAATTTTTTGTCCAAAATATGCCTTCCTGTAGTAGGTGCGTTGCCGAGGGGTGACATCCTCTTGCGGCACACGCCGTAAATACATCCATGTAGGCTCGACGGCAGCATCCCTGCTGCCGACGGTGTCGCAAGGGGATGTCACGCCTCGGCAATGCACGGTTTAGCAAGAGATTCTTCCCCTTATCGTGCGGCTCATTTGGGCCTTGTACAGTCTAACCGCGAAAGACGCTGTTGTTTCCCCAAGCGCCTTTCTCGGTTACATTCAGGCCTTGGCAAGAACGTTGAACAGCCAGTCATAGAAAGCCGTATCCAGTTGTGCGTCGACCGGTACCAACCACCAGTTTGTTTTCGCGAAGGCTTCGCATTTTACCGCGTCTTTTTCTGTCATTAAAACCGGCCTGTCGTCAGCAAAGTCCAGATCCGTTGCGCGGAACGGGTGATGGTCGGCAAACGGGTGGGTCTGAACAGTCAGGCCCGCCCCGCGCAGCATGGCAAAAAAACGCTCCGGGTCGCCAATGCCGGCCACGGCGTGCACCGGGTCCCCCTGGAACGATTCCAGATCGCGCCGCTTCGCCGGATTGGTAATCCGGCGGGCAGCAGCAGGTACCAGGTGCATAGTGTGACTGTGACCGGAACCGCCCCCCAGAGCGACGACAGCGTCTACCTGCTGCAGGCGTGAATCCGGTTCCCGCAAGGGTCCTGCGGGCAGGCACAAGCCGTTACCGTGACCCCGTGTCACGTCCACTGTGGCAATCTCCAGGTCACGGTGCAAGGCATAGTGCTGCAGGCCATCGTCGCAAATCAATACATCACACGGCGAAACCTGCAACAGTGCTCTGCCGGCGGCCACGCGTTGCGGTCCCGAAAAAACCACTGTGCGGGTCTTCCTTGCCAGTAAAACCGCTTCGTCGCCGAGCTGTTCTGGATCACTGCCCGCACTGACCGGCTGCGGCCAGTGCAGCGCGCGGCCCAGATATCCCCGCGTCAGAATGCCTACTTTATACCCGGCCTGCTGCAGTTGTTCGGCCAGGGCAATGACCAGTGGTGTTTTGCCGGTACCGCCGACGCTGATATTGCCAACCACAATGACACGGCTGTTGAGGCGTGTTGTGCCGAGCAAGCCGCGTCGATAAGCCAAGCGGCGGATAGCTGTCGCTGCGCAATACAGCCAGGACAGCGGCAGCAAGGGAATATAGGCACTGGATTTTCCATACCAGATGTTTTGCAGCCGTTGTTGCCAACGGGCGCGCTTCATGCGCCGCCATCTTGTTTGAACTGCAAGCGGTACAAATCGGCATAAACGCCGCCTGTTGCCAACAGTTCGGCATGGCTGCCGGTTTCAACAATCCGGCCCTGTTCCAGTACCAGGATACGGTCGGCACGCTCAACGGTGGACAGCCGGTGCGCAATGATCAGCGAAGTACGGTTCTGCGTCAGCTGCTCCAGGGCATCCTTAACCGTGCGTTCGGATTCACTGTCGAGCGCGGAAGTGGCTTCGTCAAGAACCAGGATCGGCGCATCCTTGAGCATGGCGCGTGCAATGGCGACCCGCTGCCGCTGGCCGCCTGATAACAGTACGCCACGATCGCCGATACGACTGTTGATCCCCTCCGGCAGGTCAGCGATGAACTGCATTGCCTGTGCCGCCTCGGCACAGGCAATAACCGCCTGATCGCTCACCTCCCCCAGCCGGCCGTAGGCAATGTTATGCGCAATACTGTCGTTGAACAGCGTGACATCCTGTCCCACCCATGCAATCTGTCTGCGCAGATCCGCCAGGCGGTAATCACGAATATCCTCACCATCCAGGTAAATTGCACCTTGCCGGGGCTCGTAAAAGCGTACCAGCAGGTTGGCGAGCGTGGTTTTGCCACTGCCCGAGCGACCAACCAGTGCAATCGTCTGGCCGGGCAGGACGGAAAAGGAGACGTCCCTGAGAACATCGCCTTTGGCTTTGTCATAGGCGAAGCTCAGCTTACGGAATTCAATGGCTCCCCTGGCTTGGGACAAGGGCAGCTTGCCTTTGTCCTGTTCCACCGCTTCATCCAGCACCCCGAACAGGCTGTGTGCAGCGGCAACACCCCGCTGCACCGAGGCGTTGATATTGGTCAGGCGTTTGATCGGTTGCATGAGCAGCATCATGGCGGCGATAAAGGACACAAAGCTGCCCACACTGATTTCACGGGTGACCGATTCCAGTGTGGCCAGATAGATGACCAGTGCCAGGATGGAGGCGGCGATGAATTGAACGATAGGCGTGCTGGCACCCAGTGCCGCCGCCATCTTTAAATGCAGTTTTCGATTGCGCTCATTGACCTGTTCGAACAGTGTTTCCTGCCACTGCTCGCCGGTAAAGGACTTGATCAGCCGTTGACCGTGAATCACTTCTTCGCTGAATTGCGTCAGTTCGCCCATCGAGTCCTGTATTCTGCGGCTGATACTGCGGAAACGCCGGCTCACGGCTCGAATCAGCACCACCAGCACCGGTCCGATGATCAGGAACAGCAATGTCAGCCAGCCGCTGATCCAGAACATGTAGGCGAGCAGGAATATCAGGGTCATGCTGTCACGGATCAATATAGTGACCGCATTGGCGGCCGCCTCGGCGACCTGTTCGACGTCAAAGGTCAAGCGTGACAGCAGGCGACCGGCTGGATTACGGTCGAAGTATTGGGACGGCAGTCGCAGCAGCTGGTGAAACAGCTCACGGCGCAACACCTGGATGATTCTACGTCCAATCCAGCTCATGCCGTAGCGGGACAGGAATCCTGCCAGGCCACGAAACATGAAAAGCGCGATCAGGGCGAGCGGGACGAGCTTGACCGTGTCCGGATCATGCTCGATGAAGTTGCCGTCCAGCATGGGTTTCATGAGTGCAGCAAAACCGGTATCGGTGGCTGCAAATACAATCATCGCCAGGGCGGTAATGACGAAAACACGCCAGTAGGGTGTGGCGTAAGCGAGCAGGCGCTTATAAATGGCAGAGGCCGTCATGGCCATTTATATCCCCTCTCCCCAACCCTCTCCCGGTGTGGGGAGAGGGAGTTAACGGGGCGGCGAGATCGGGGGCAGTACTTCTGCTTCACTCCCCCTCGTTTTCCGGCTGATTGGTAGCCAGGGACATCTGCAACAGGCCTAGCTGGGCGGTGGCGTCCATGGCGCGCACAACGGCTTCATAAGGCGTGTTGCGATCGGCGCGGATCACCACAGGCATCTCGGTCTGCCCGTCGAGAAATTTCTGGATCGCGGTTTTCAGCGTTTCCAGTTCGGTGTTGACGACCTGCTGTTCATCGATGAAATAGTGGCCTTCGATATCGATGACGATCTCCAGCACATCTTCCTTTTCCTCGACCGGTTCCGAGCTGGCTTCCGGCAGTTCAATCTTGATTTCCGATTCTCTTTGAAAAGTGGTGGATACCATGAAAAAGATCAGCAGGATAAACACCACGTCGATCAATGGTGTCAGGTTGACTGCCGGTTCATCCTCGCTGCTGGTTTGGCGCAGTTTCACATCTAGTCCTCGAATACACCGTCCCTGGAGCGCTGTCCGTGCAGCACTTCCACCATGCGCAACGCCTGTTGCTCCATTCGAATCACCAGCATGCTGACCTTGCCGCGGAAATAGCGATAGAACATCAGCGTCGGGATGGCGACGACCATACCGGCAGCGGTGGTGATCAGGGCTTCCGAGATACCGCCGGCCAGTGCACTGGGGTTGCCAACGCCCTGCGTGGTGATCGCGGAGAACACCTTGATCATACCGATAACGGTGCCCAGCAGGCCAAGCAGAGGGGAAATTGCCGCGATAGTACCCAGCGTATTGATATAACGCTCCAGCTCGTGAACGACATGGCGGCCGGTATCTTCAATCGCTTCTTTCATGATCTCCCGGCTGGCGTTGCGGTTAATCAGACCGGCCGCAAGAATTCGCCCCAGCGGAGAACCGGAACGCAATGTCTGCATACGCTCCACGTCCATCTTCTTCTCCTGTGCCCAGTCCCAGACCTGGGCGACCAGTTGCCGTGGAATAACCCGCTTGACGCGCAGTGTCCACAGGCGTTCGGCGATAATCGCAAAGGCAATAATGGAGCAGGCGATGATGGGGGCCATGAGCCAGCCGCCGGCTGTAACCAGTTCATACACGGGGCGTCTTCCTTTCCTGGTGTCTGTATGCAATAAACCGGGAGCATGATACTTGATTTGGAGCAGGATACGAAGCACCCGGCGAATGCTCAGGGTTTTGTCTTCCAATAGCGTTTCGAGCGTTGCCGGTAGGCGAGCACCTGAAGCGGTTTGCCGGCCTCCACGCGCACCTGAATCGCGCCACTTTCAGCACTATCGAGCATGCTGGCTCCGATGGCCCGGTAACGTTCCACCACCTCATGTTTGGGGAAGCCGAATCGATTTCGATAGCCGACCGGGAACAGCACATAATCCGGCCTCACCGCTTCGACAAAGTCCGCGCTCGAGGAGGTGCGGCTGCCGTGATGGGGTGCCACCAGGATATCGGCAGCCAGTTGCCGGTCACGTTGCCGAACCAGCTGCTGCTCGATTCTGCCTTCGATGTCACCCGGTAACAGCAAAACCCGCCCGTCTGCGGCCTCGACACGCAACACACAGGAGCCGTTGTTGCCCTCCTCCCTGTCAAACGGTGCCAGGTATTCAAACTGAACGCTGTCCCATACCCACTGATGTCCGGACCGGCACCATGTTGACCGTGCCCAGCCGATGGCGCCGGGTTCTCCACTCTCAATGCCGAATACCTCCAGTCGTTCGAACACGGCTTCGGCGCCCCCAAGGTGATCATTGTCCGAGTGACTGATGACCATGCGATCAACGTGCCGGTAACCACGCTGCACCAGAAAAGGTGCAACCACCGACTCGCCGCTATTGAATCCGCTCCTGAATGCCGGTCCGGCATCATAAACCAGTACGTGATGCCGGGTCTCCACGACAACAGCCAGTCCCTGTCCCACGTCCAGCAGGGAGAACCACAGTTCACCGCTGTCCGGGCGCTCGGGCTGCAGCCGCAAAACCGCTAACATCAGCAGTATACTCACCGGCATCAGTGACAAGGCCCGCGGCAATAGCGCACCCACAACCCCCAGGGCAAACAGCAACATCCAGATGCCCGAAACCGCAGGTGACTGCCACAAATTCACGGGCAGGTCTGCCAACTGTTCCAGTAACCACCACAAGATCGACAACAGATCTGCTGACAGGCCGAGTAACCAGTCACCCAGCACAGACGAAAACGGCAGGCAAAGTATGCCTGCCAGCAATAGCGGTACCACCAGGAAACCAACCCAGGGAATGGCGACCAGATTGGCAATGGGAGCGCTCAATGAAATCTGCTGGAACCACGCCCATAATAACGGCGTAAGTCCGAAAACCAGCCCGAGCTGAACGGTCAGCAGCCGTTGCCGGCGGCTTTGCCGTCCACTGCGTCCGGCTGTCAGCAGCAGAATCAGCGCAACGGCGGCAAACGACAGCCAGAAACCTGCGCTCAACACCGACAAGGGATTCAACAGCAGTATCATCCACAGCGCCAGACTCCAGACACGCCACGGTTCCGGCCTGCCGTGCCACAGGATCGCCAGCATCCACACACAAACCATCACCAGCGCCCGTTGCGCCGGCACCTGGAAGCCGGCCAGCAAGGCATAGGCCAGCGCCGCAAACATGGAACACAGGGCGGCAACCCGGGGTGCCGGCCAGCGTAGCGGCCTGCCGAAGACGCTCCAGCCTTTACGCGCGATAAAGAAAACAAGTCCGGCGACCAGGCCGACATGCAGCCCGGAAATGGCCAGCAGGTGGCTGGTGCCGGTCTGCCGCAACACCCGCCACTGATCGGCTGACATGCCGCTGCGATCCCCGACCCCCAGCCCGCGAAGCAGGGCGCGCATGGGCGGCGCGACCCGCAGCGCCTGCAGATGCGCCGACAGCTGTTGCCGCAGCCCCGGCACACTGTATTGATGTGCTATCGCCGTGCGCCGGTTCAGCTCGCTGCCACGGATATAGCCGGTGGCCCTGACACCTCGTGCAAACAGCCAGCGCTCGTAATCGAAACCGCCGGGATTGGATAAGCCATGGGGGCGTTTCAGGCGGACCAGAAGCTGCCAGCGTTCACCGGCACGCACATCTTCGGCCTGCCGATACCAGGTCATGCGCGCCGCCAGTTGCAGCGGCTGCCAATGGCCGCGATCAGAGAATTGCTCTATCAGAAAGCGGAAACGGACCCGTCCATCGTCCAGTCGTTCGGGCAAATCCTGCACCAGCCCCTGCACCAGTACATCCTCACCCTCCAGTTCTGCGGGTAACTGTATGCCTGCTATCTGGCTGGCGTGCCACCACACCCACAGGAAACCGGCCGCGGCAATGCCGGCGGCGCGCAGCCACGGCAACGGAAAAAGGGCCAACGCCACACAGACGGCCAGCCACCACCCGCCCGCCGCAGGAAATTCGGAGCAATACTGAAAAGCGCAGATGCCGGCTAGAAAAGCCAGTGCAGAATAAAGCATATCATCCCTGATGCCGTTATCTGTCTATGTTTTAGAGACGGGTACTCCTTGACGGGGTACTACTGTGATCCATGTCTCATCATCCCTGTAGCAACCTATGCTAGGGTATTGCACCGAAGCCGGCAAGGAGGGCGTTGTATGCGTCAAACATTGATTCCTGTACTAGCAGCATTACTGATCCCCTCCCTGTCCGCGGCGGATACCCTGGGTGTGAAGGTCGGCGCCAACTACTGGAAGTACGACATCAGCGGCACGGCGCGTTACAAAACCAGGGATTCGGCCAACGATATCGACGTCAACAAGGATCTTGGCTACGACGATGGCAGCCTGGGTCATTACTACATCAGTCTCGAGCACCCCATACCGCTGTTACCAAACGTCAAGATCAGTAAGACCGATATCGATGAAGATGCCAACGGCAGGTTGTCGCAGACGGTGGTCTATGGCGACATCATTTTTCAGGCCAACGAAGATGTGAGCAGCAAAGTCCAGCTCGACCAGACGGATATCACCCTCTACTACAGTCTGCTCGATACCGTCGTCAATCTCGATCTCGGACTGAACGCCAAATATATCGACAGCAAAGCCCGCATTACCGGCGCCGTATCGGGTACACAGACAGCGGATGTCTCCGGCTGGGTGCCGATGGTTTATGCCGGCGTCGGTGCCGATCTGCCGCTGACCGGCCTGTCGGTCAGCGCTGACGGCGCCTATGTCAAATACCAGAGCAGCAGTTTTTACGACGTCACCGTGCGGGCGACCTATACATCACCCTGGTTTGTGGGTGCCGATGTCGGTTACCGGAAAATCAAACTGGATCTCGATGACTTCGACGACTCCTATGCGGATGTGGAATTTGATGGTCCCTACGCGGGTCTGTTTCTGCACTTCTAAGTATCGCGCACGCGTGTAGGAGCGGCCCCCCGGCGCGAATAGCGGCCAGGCGAGGCGGCCGCTCCTACAACAATGGCGATGTCTTTAATTACCTGCCGCTTGAACCCGTTGCCCGAAAATCTGCTAAGCTCTGCTTCCAGCGATGCGGGTTTTGTCAAAAAAAGTAATTTTTACCGGGTGCCTCCTGCTGACAGGAGCGGCCATTCTTTCCTGTGCCCATAGTCCGCCCGAAAACATCCGCAACAGTTGTGATATTTTTACCGAGAAAGACGGCTGGTATTCCGATGCCCTCGACAGTTACGAAAAATGGGGGGTGCCTGTCCATGTGCAACTGGCCATCATTTACCAGGAATCCCGCTTCGTGCACGACGCAAAACCACCGCGTAAAAAACTGTTATGGGTGATTCCCTGGACCCGCATGTCATCAGCGTATGGCTACGGGCAGATCAAGGATTCCACCTGGGACTGGTATCTCAAATCAACCGGCAACCGATGGGCCGACCGGGACGAATTCGAGGACGTGGTGGACTTTATCGGATGGTACGGCACCGTCTCCCACCGCAAACTAGGCATCTCCAAATGGGATGCCTATAACCAGTATCTCGCCTACCACGAAGGCCATGGTGGTTTTAAGCGCAAGACCTACAAGAAAAAAGCCTGGCTGATGAAGGTGGCGCGGAAAGTGGATAACCGCGCCAAGAGTTACCACACCCAGTTGTCGAAGTGTGAAGACTCGCTGGACAAGGGCTGGTGGCCTTTCTAGGAGCCTGTCGGACTTAGGCAATCGTAGCGAGCATGGGGTGGGAGAGCGAGGACAAATGGTCATGATTTTGAGGCGCATAGTGGGCCTACGCAACGAAAAATCAGGGGCATTTGGGCCGCTCTCCCAACAGCGCAGTAGGTTGTCCCTAAGTCCGACAGGCTCCTAGTCTCCAATAAACGGCACGGATACGCCGAAAAACGCCGCGACAACGGCGGCGATTACGACCAGCACGGCTAGCACCAATACCACAACCAGGTGGCGTTCGTAGGAAAACATCATCAAAACTCCTATAAATATTTACTCATCTATATATGAATGGCACTAAGTTAAGCCTATTTAGCCCATTGTAGGGTCGAATTCATTCGA
>CBFDBP010000089.1:0-11459 GCA_965603065.1 uncultured Gammaproteobacteria bacterium | reverse complement strand
GGACAACAACATTAATAACCTGAAAGCGGGCGTTATCCTGCGTGTGCCGAGTCGCGAAGACATGATGTCCGTCAGCCGGGCGGAAGCACGGCGTGAATCCCGGGCACAGTATGCCGCATGGCGCGAGGCGCGCGGCTTGCTTCAGCCGGCACCGTCGCAAGGTGCGACCCAGCTATCAGCGCCAGCCGCTGAATCCCGTCTTGAGCTGGTTTCCCCGGATACGGCGGAAGGCGGGGCAGCCACCGGCAGTGCACAGAATGACGCCGAGCTGCAAAAATTGCAGAGCGAGCTGCTGATGGCCAACGAGGCTGTGGAAGAACAGCGTCGCCAGGGAGAGGACATGTCCAGTCGTCTGAGCGTGCTGGAAGAGCAGATTATCAACATGCAGCGTCTGATCCAGCTCAAGGATGACGAACTGGCAAGGTTGCAGGCCCAGGCTGGCGTAGAGTCCATCGAGCAGCCCGTCACTGAGCTGGAAACCAGTGAAGCGCTTGCCGGGGTCGAAGAGCCTGATGATGCTTTTGTAACAGAAGAACCTGCTTTGAGCAGCGAGCCTGACACTGTGGCAGGTGATGAATTTGCCACCGCTGAGCCGTTTGACAGCGAGGCAGTGTTTGATGAAACAGTTGCTGAAACGGCAGTCGCCGATGTAGAAATGGATGAGGTGCCCGCTGAGGGGCTGATCGAAGATAGCGTTGAAGAGGAAGTGGTTGCCGCGACACCGGAAGCGGAACCTGTCGTCGCTGAACCCGTAATTCCGGATACGGCCACGTCCCCGGGCTTTGTTGATCAGCTGCTGGCTAAGCCGTTGTGGCTGGGTGCCGGCGGCGTCGTGCTTGCGTTGTTGGCGTTCCTCGGACTGCGCAGGAAACGTGGCGTGGAAACCGAATTCCAGGAAAGTATCCTGCAGGCTGCCCGGGAAGGCTCTGCGACGGCTTCGGATAGCGAGCTTGTCGCTGCTGAACCGGCCTCCACCCAACCCGTAACCAGTGAGTCTTCGTTGTTGTCCGAGTTTGCGGTCAGTGATATGGGCTCTATTAGAAACGATGGTGAAGCCGATCCTTTGGCCGAGGCCGACGTTTACCTGGCTTATGGGCGTTTTCAGCAGGCCGAAGATTTGATCAAGGATGCCCTTAAGAGCGATGCCGAACGGGAAGATCTGAATCTCAAGCTGCTGGAGATCTATCTGGCTGGCAGGAACAAGCCGTCCTTTGACGAGCATGCGCAGGGCATTCTTGCACGGCTTGAAAACAGTCAAGACCCTCAGTGGGAGAAAATTGCTGAAATGGGTCGTGAGCTGAGTCCGGACAATCCCATGTACCAGGCCGGGAATGTTACTGCAGTTGCAACAGACGAAGACGCCGAAATAGATTCTCTGTCTGATGCCATGGACTTCAGTATGGGCTCGGAGGTGGCCGAAACCGGGGAACCCGAAACCACCGATGAGACTGTTGAAGAAATCAAGGACGCCGAGCAGGGCCTGGATTTCGACCTGGATCTCTCCTTCGACGCTGATGCCAGCGCCAATGAAGACCAGCCTGACAATGTTGAACCTGCACCATCGGATGCCGGTTCAGAGCAGCCGGAAGCTTCCGGGCCAGAGTTGAAGGTTGCCATGGATAGTGTGGAAACCGATGCGATTGATCTGGATAGTGCACTGGATTTCGATCTGGACGGATTTGAACTGGATAGCGCAGCGGAGACCGAAGCCGAGCTGGAAGGCGACGGTCAGCTCGCTGATCTGGATGAAGTATCCACCAAGCTGGATCTGGCACGTGCCTACATTGATATGGGTGACCCGGACGGCGCCAAGAATATCCTCGATGAAGTCATGGATGAAGGCAATGATGAGCAGAAGGATGAGGCACGCGACATCATGACGCAGATGTCATAAACGCAGCTGTTTAAAGACCCCTGAAAATCCCCGCTTGTGCGGGGATTTTTTTGTTTCGGAGAGGGCGGGCTCCTATATAATTCACATTGATTTCAGTCGTGCCAGCGGTATGCAGGTTTCCCAGTGGATTTTCCCGCCCAGTTATTTCCAGACAGTATGCTCTGGCTTGCCAACTCAGTGCTGATTATGGTGCTGATGGCGGCCGCCCGGCGCGCACCGCCGGGTCGGCTTTGGAACAGTGAATTTACCCATGTGTATTTTGCCGCTTGCGTTGTCTTGCTGTTGCTGTGGAATACGCGCGTCGGTGTTCTGCCTGCGCTGAATTTCCACGTGCTGGGCGTTACCGCCATAACACTCATGTTTGGCTGGGCCTATGCGGTTTTTGCCGTGTTGCTGGTTACGGTGGGGACACTCATCAATCAGAATGGAGAGTGGGTGGGCATCGGATTGAATGCCTTGATCATGGGCTGTATACCGATTGTTGTCACCGCGTCTTTGCTCCGTTTTGCACAGAGAAAACTGCCCTATAACTTTTTCATTTACGTGTACATTAACGGCTTTCTGGCGGCGGGCTTATCCACTGTAGCGGCAAGCATTTGCGGCGCCTTGCTGATGCTGCTTGCCGATAGCGGCAACGCCGAATGGTTGGGTTACCAGCTGTTTCCCTATTTGCCGCTGATGTTTTTTTCGGAAGCGTTCATCAACGGTATGATAATGACGGCCATGGTCGCACTACGGCCAGGCTGGGTCGCCAGTTTCGATGACAACCTGTACATCCAGAATAAATAGGTCTGAAACTTATGCGAATCGCCTGTGCAGTTGAATATGACGGCTCCGGTTTTTGTGGCTGGCAGCGCCAGGATCACGCCCGTTCAGTGCAGGGTGATGTGGAAGCCGCTTTGTCCAAAGTGGCCAATCATGACGTGCGGGTGGTTTGTGCCGGACGCACCGATTCCGGTGTTCACGCCAGCTGGCAGATCATTCATTTCGATACCCGGGCCGAACGCAGTGAGCGATCCTGGGTGCTGGGCACCAACGCCAATCTGCCCGACGATGCGGGCCTGCTTTGGGCGCGTGAAGTCGATGATGATTTTCATGCCCGGTTTTCAGCGCAGGCTCGCAGCTATCGCTATGTCATTTTCAACCGGGAGGTCCCCAGTGCCCTGTTACACCGGCGAGTGACCTGGGTTCACCAGGCGCTGGATGTATCAGGCATGCAGGAAGGTGCGCGTTATCTGCTGGGTGAGCACGATTTTTCCTCTTTTCGCGCCCTGGCCTGTCAGGCAAAAAGCCCGGTGCGGACGCTTTATCGTCTGGACATAAAGTGCAGCGGTGCATATCTCTATCTGGATGTGGAGGCCAATGCGTTTCTTCACCACATGGTGCGTAACATCGCAGGTGTGCTGTTGGCGGTGGGACGTGGGGTGCAGAACAGCCATTGGGTACAGGATGTTCTGGATAAGCGTGACCGGACCCAGGGTGGCGTGACGGCGCCGGCCGGCGGGCTGTATCTGGTGGGGGTGCGTTATCCGGAGAAGTTTGGCATAGAGCCGCTTGGTGTTGTGCCGGAGTTCGGCTAAACAGGTCGGTTTCTGCTAGGATATGCATTTTATTCTGCCTGTCCGGCTGATCGGTATGCGGACCCGTGTAAAAATCTGTGGAATTACCCGTCCCGAGGACGGCAGAGCAGCGGCGCAGGCGGGCGTCGATGCCATTGGGCTGGTTTTTTACCTGAAAAGCCCGCGCTGCGTAGCGGTGCAGCAGGCACAGGCGATATGCCGGGAACTGCCACCTTTCGTCAGTGTAGTCGCCCTGTTTGTCAATGCGCCGCGTGAGCAGGTGGCAGAGGTGCTGGATTCCGTGCCGGTCGATCTGTTGCAGTTTCATGGCACTGAGCAGGCGGAGCAGTGCGCTGGCTTCGGTCGGCCCTACATCAAAGCCATTGCCATGCGAGAGGGATGCGACCCCCTGTCGACCATGAAAGCACACCCTGAGGCGTGCGGATTTTTGCTGGATGCCTGGCAGCCGGAACTTCATGGTGGCGGTGGCGTCATATTTGATTGGGCTCAGATACCCGAAAGGTCGGCTAAGCCGATGATCCTGGCCGGCGGACTGACGCCGGAGAATATAAGCCAGGCAGTTGCCCGGACGCGGCCGTTTGCGGTGGATGTCAGCAGTGGTGTGGAGCTGGATAAGGGCATAAAGTCTGTGGAAAAGATTCAAGCATTTATGCGAGGTGTAGAACGTGGTGACGCAAGCCAAGCCAACTGAAAAGCCGGTCTCGCTGAGCGATTTGCCGGATGCCAGGGGGCACTTTGGGCCTTATGGCGGGTGTTTTGTCGCAGAGACGCTGATGGGGCCACTGCAAGAATTGCGGCTGGCTTATGAAAAGCATTGTGTTGACCCGGATTTCCAGGCCGAACTGGATGCTGATCTGGCGCAATTTGTCGGCCGTCCGTCGCCGCTCTATCATGCTGAGCGATGGAGCCGACAACTGGGTGGCGCGCAGATTTATCTGAAGCGTGAGGACCTCAATCACACCGGTGCGCACAAGGTCAATAACACCGTCGGCCAGGGATTGCTCGCCCAACGTATGGGCAAGAAAAGGGTGATTGCGGAGACCGGTGCGGGACAACACGGCGTGGCGACAGCAACCGTTGCGGCGCGCCTGGGCATGGAGTGCGTAGTGTACATGGGGGCAGAGGATATTCAGCGCCAGGCCATCAATGTGTACCGTATGCGTTTGCTGGGTGCCGAGGTGGTGTCCGTCGAGTCAGGCTCGAAAACCCTCAAGGACGCGCTTAATGAAGCCATGCGCGACTGGGTAACCAATGTAGACGATACCTTCTATATCATCGGTACGGTGGCGGGTCCGCATCCCTATCCTTCCATGGTGCGTGATTTTCAGACCGTCATCGGCCGCGAAGCCCGTGCCCAGATACTGGAGCAGGCCGGCCGCCTGCCGGATGGCCTGATTGCCTGTGTCGGCGGCGGGTCCAACGCCATGGGACTGTTTTACCCTTTTCTCGACGATGAAGGCGTTGCCATGTACGGCGTTGAAGGTGGTGGTGAGGGCATCGAAAGCGGCAGACACGCTGCCCCGCTATGCGCGGGTAGTCCGGGCGTTTTGCACGGTAACCGCACCTACCTGATGGAAGACCAGGACGGACAGATTATCGAAACCCATTCGGTATCGGCGGGACTCGACTATCCAGGGGTTGGCCCCGAACACGCATGGCTCAAGGACAGCGGCCGCGCCCGCTACGTGGCGGCAACCGACCAGCAGGCACTGGATTCCTTTCATGAGCTGACCCGTATTGAAGGTATCATTCCGGCACTGGAGTCCAGTCATGCACTGGCCTATGCAAAGCAATTGGCACCAACCCTGGATAAGGACAAGATCCTGGTGATTAACCTGTCCGGTCGCGGTGACAAGGATATTCATACCGTTGCCCAACTTGAAGGAATCAGGGTATGAGCCGTCTTGCCGCGCGTTTTGCAAGCCTGCAGGAGCGGGGCCGCACAGCCCTCATCCCCTATATCACCGCAGGTGACCCGCAGCCATCGGTGACGGTACCATTGATGCACGCACTGGTGGCAGCCGGTGCGGATATACTGGAACTCGGCGTACCATTTTCCGATCCCATGGCCGATGGGCCGGTGATACAGGCGGCCTGTGAACGCGCGCTTGAACACCATGTCAGTCTGCACCAGATACTGGATATGGTTCGTGCCTTTCGCCAACAGGATGAGCAGACGCCGGTGGTGCTGATGGGTTATCTCAATCCTGTCGAAGTCATGGGTTACGAGGTGTTTTCCAAGGCGGCCCATGAAGCCGGTGTCGATGGTGTGTTGACTGTGGATTTGCCGCCGGAAGAAGCGCACGATCTGGTTGTCAGTCTGAAAGCCGAACGGCTGGACCCGATTTTTCTTGCTGCCCCGAACAGTGATGATGAGCGGATTCGTCTTATGACACGGAGCGGTGGCGGTTTCCTTTACTATGTGTCGTTCAAGGGGGTCACGGGTGCCAACCGTCTGGATGTGCAGTCGGTGAAGGACAAGCTCACACAGATTCGCCGCAATACCGAACTCCCGGTGGGCGTCGGCTTCGGTATCAGTGACGCAGAGTCGGCGGCCCGTATCGCCGAATTTGCCGATGCGGTTGTTGTAGGCAGCGCGCTGGTCAAGCGTATCGCCGCGTTAGTTGATCGGCCCGAGCAGATACCCGGCCAGGCGCCACGAGTGATTGCGGAAATGCGGGCTGCCATGGACCGGGTTGTCGCAACGAGTTGATATGGGTGTATGGCGTGGTTATTGGCAACTTTTACAGGGCATAACACATGAGCTGGTTTGAAAATCTGATGCCTTCCCGCATCAGGACTCCAAGCAAGGACAAACGCACGGTCCCGGAGGGTTTGTGGATCAAGTGTCCTTCCTGTGATGCGGTGTTGTATCGTACCGAGCTGGAACGTAACCAGGACGTGTGTCCCAAGTGCGATCATCATATGCGCATCGGTGCGCGGCGGCGCCTGGATCTGTTTCTGGATGCAGAGCCTCGCGAGGAAATCGGTGCTGAAATTCAGCCGGCCGACCCACTGAAATTCAAGGACAGCAGGAAGTATACAGATCGTCTCAAGCAGGCTCTGAAGAGTACCGACGAAACCGATGCGCTCGTTGTGATGCGTGGCCAGGTCGAGGCTGTTCCGCTGGTGGCTGCGGCGTTTGAGTTCAGGTTCATGGGCGGTTCCATGGGTTCAGTCGTCGGCGAGCGTTTCGTGCGCGCTGTCAATGCCAGCCTGGATCACAAAATCCCGCTGGTGTGTTTCTCCGCCAGTGGCGGTGCACGCATGCAGGAAGCGCTGTTTTCACTGATGCAGATGTCGAAAACCAGTGCTGCACTGACGCATCTTGCCAAAGCGGGTATCCCGTTTTTCTCGGTGCTGACCGACCCCACCATGGGTGGTGTATCCGCCAGTTTCGCGATGCTGGGTGATGTCAACGTTGCCGAGCCCAGGGCCCTGATCGGTTTTGCCGGTCCACGTGTCATTGAGCAGACCGTCCGTGAAACTTTGCCGGAGGGGTTTCAGCGCAGTGAATTCCTGCTTGAACACGGTGCCATCGATATGATTATCGATCGCCGTCACATGCGCGAACGCCTCGCCTCCCTGCTGGCTATTCTGACTCACCACGTCCCTCGGATTGATACTGGTACCTGAAAATCACCGTGGTGGCGACGGTCTCCTGATCGCCATCGGTAATCGCGCCGAAGGCCGGTGCTCCTACAGGTGGTTGCGTTCCAGCTTGGCGACTGGCATGGTTTGCAGCCGTTATCTATAGCCTGTAGGAGCGGTCGTCTGACCGTGATCGATAATCTCGGTGAATAATAACACGCCCCGGTTTTCTTCTCTGAACGACTGGCTGGGATGGCAGGAGACACTGCATCCATCCAGTATCGATCTTGGTCTGGAGCGTGTAGGGCAGGTTGCCGAGCGCCTGCAATGTCGTGAACCGGCTAAGGTCGTCATCTCGGTTGCCGGCACCAACGGCAAGGGTTCTTCAGTCGCGATGCTGGAAGCAATTCTGCTACGAGCCGGCTATCGCGTGGGCTGCTATACGTCGCCGCACCTGTTTCGCTACAACGAAAGGCTGCGCCTGCAGGGTGAGCCGATATCAGATTCGGCGCTGTGCGAATCCTTTGCGCGTATCGATCGTGTCCGCGGTGAAAACACGCTGACCTATTTCGAGTTCGGCACACTGGCCGCGCTGGATATCATGGCTCGAGAATCGCTGGATATTGCACTGCTGGAAGTGGGGCTGGGCGGGCGGCTCGATGCGGTGAATGTTGTTGATGCCGATGCGGCATTGATTACCAGCATTGGCATCGATCACACCGATTGGCTGGGCAGGGACCGCGACGCCATCGCCAGGGAGAAAGCCGGTATTATGCGTCCTGCCAAACCCGCGGTTTGTGGTGATGCCGATCCACCCGCCAGTCTGATTGCCGAGGCATACAGAATTGGTGCCTTGTGGCGTGTTCTGGGAGCAGACTTCAGCATCAGGCAGGCCGGACGCCGCTGGCACTGGCAGGGACCGCACAGCAGTTATCGTGACCTGCCCGAGCCGGCGCTGGCAGGTAGCCACCAGCTGGCCAATGCAGCCAGTGTGCTGATGGTCCTGGAAATGCTGCGAGCGTGTCTGCCTGTAACGCAGACAGCGATTGACTCCGGCCTGAAGTGGGTGCGTCTGGCGGGTCGTATCCAGACTGTGCCAGGCAGAGTGGCACAGGTACTGGATGTGTCTCATAATGCGCAGGCGGCACAGGCACTGTCCGATGCGCTCAGGCAACAACCGCTGTCGGGGAAAACCCACGCTGTGATCGGCATGATGCAGGACAAGGATACAGAGTCGTTTGTGGGTGCGCTTGAAGCGGTGGTTTCCCGCTGGTATTCAGTAGGATTGCAGACTGATCGTGCCAGCACGGCGCAACAACTGGCCCGGAGGATTGCATCAGTTATCGGTCTGCAAAGGGTAACAACGTGTGCATCGGTTGCAGACGCAATCAAACGGTTGAAAGCTGAGGCAAGACCCGGTGACCGGGTCCTGGTGTGTGGTTCGTTTCATACCGTGGCCGAGTGGGCTTCATTGAATCCGGAATTTGATTGACGAGGCGGGTACTGGATGGACTTTCTGTTGAAGCAACGCCTGGTCGGGGCCATTGTACTGGTTGCCCTGGGTGTCATTTTTATCCCCGTCTTGCTGGAAGGTCCCGAGCAGACCCTGGTTCCGGAGATGGAGGCGTTACCGGAGCCCATCGACCGGCAGCTGAGAAAACCGCTGAACGCTTTTCCGGCACCTGACGCTATCCCTGCAGAGCCGGAACAATCTGTTGTTCTGGCCGATCCGGAGCCCGAACCCGAACCCGCGTCTGAAACCAGGCTCGAGGAAGCCTCCGCTCCGGTCCAGGCCGTTAACCAGCCAGAGCCACCTTCCCCGCCACCTGTGCCTGAGGAAAAACCGCTTAATGCGGGGCCGCTGGCTAGCTGGGTGGTACAGGCAGGCAGTTTTTCCAGTGAGCAAAACGCCTTGCGCTTAAGGGATAAGTTGCGTGAAGCCGCCTTTGTCACCCAGGTGGAGAAGGCACGGGTCGGTGGGAAATCACATTACCGGGTCCGGATCGGGCCGTTTCTGGAGCGGGCTGAGGCGGAAAAGAGTCGGAAACAGTTGCTGGATAAGTTCACCATAAAAGGGCGTGTGCTTTCCTACCCTTAACAGTATCCTTCGAGTAACATACACCGATGCATGGTGTGCCACAGGCAAACGCCTGGTACGGAGTTTTCGGGTGATCTGGGTAGACTATATTCTGCTGGGTGTTATCGTTATCTCCGCCTTGTTGAGCCTGTGGCGCGGTTTTGTCACGGAAGCGATTTCGCTGCTCAGCTGGATTGTGGGATTGTGGGTGGCGGTGGTTTTTTTCCAGGATCTTGCCCACTTGATGAAAGACTGGATCGATACGCCATCGATTCGTGATGTCAGTGCTTTTGCGATACTGTTTGTCGGTACCGTACTGGTCGGCGGTCTGGTTAATTATCTGGCCGGACAGCTGGTTGCCAAAACCGGGCTTACGGCAACAGACCGGGTTCTTGGCATGCTGTTCGGGATTGCGCGGGGTATTGTGATTGTCGCTGTGCTGGTTCTGCTGGCCGGTTTAACCGCTTTGCCTCAGGACCCCTGGTGGCAGGAGGCGCTGTTGCTGGAACATTTTCAGGATATGGCTTTGTGGTTGCGCAGTTTTCTGCCAGCGAATATTGCCGAGAATATCCGTTTCTGAAACTCAGGGGCTTAAAGATGTGTGTGGCATAGTCGGTATCGTTTCTTACGGCGCAGTTAACCAGTCAATCTACGACGCCTTGACGGTCTTGCAGCACCGGGGGCAGGATGCAGCCGGCATCATGACGTGCGAGGGTGGAAATTTCTACCTGCGCAAGAGTAACGGTCTGGTCCGCGATGTATTCCATACCCGCGACATGCTGCGTTTGCGCGGCAACATGGGAATTGGCCATGTGCGTTATCCGACCGCTGGCTGTGAAAGTTCTGCCGAAGCGCAGCCCTTTTATGTGAATTCTCCGTACGGTATTACCCTGGCGCATAACGGTAACCTGGTTAATGCTGATGAGTTGAAGCGCAACCTGTTCCAGGAAGATCTGCGTCATATCAATACTGAATCGGATTCCGAAGTGCTGTTGAATGTGTTCGCCCACGAATTACAGCGTCGTGGCAAACTGCGCATTAACGAAGACGATGTTTTTGACGCGGTATCCGGCGTGCACAAGCGTTGCGCCGGCGCTTATGCGGCGGTTGCCATGATTACGGGTGTTGGTGTCGTTGCTTTTCGTGATCCGTACGGTGTGCGGCCGCTGGTGTATGGTCGCCGCGAAACGGAACGCGGTGTTGAGTTCATGGTGGCCTCTGAAAGTGTTGCGCTTGATCTGCTGGGCTTCGATCTGGTCGGCGACGTGCATCCCGGCGAAGCTATTTTCCTGGGTAAGCGCGGTAGTATGGCGGTACGCCAATGCGCCGAGAACCCGCAGTACTTTCCCTGTATTTTTGAACACGTCTATCTGGCGCGACCGGACTCGATTATGGATGATGTTTCCGTGTACAAGGCGCGCCTGCGCATGGGAGAATTACTGGCCGAAAAGATTCTGCATGAGCGCCCTCAGCACGATATCGATGTTGTCATACCGATCCCCGATACCAGCCGAACAGCTGCTTTACAGCTGGCCAACAGGTTGGGTGTAAAGTATCGCGAGGGGTTCATTAAAAACCGTTACATCGGGCGTACCTTTATCATGCCCGGTCAGCAGCAGCGCAAGAAGTCGGTGCGACAGAAATTGAACGCCATCGATCTGGAGTTCAGGGACAAGAACGTCATGCTGGTGGATGATTCCGTTGTGCGTGGCACCACTTCCCAGCAGATTATTCAGATGGCGCGCGACGCCGGAGCCAAACATGTATTTTTTGCCTCAGCGTCACCGCCGGTGCGTTATCCGAATGTGTACGGTATTGATATGCCGAGCAAGGGGGAACTGATTGCGCACGGTCGTACGGTAGAGCAGATTGCCAAGGCGATCGGCGCAGATTGGCTGGTATTCCAGGATCTCGATGACCTGATCGATGCGGTGCGCAAAGGCAACCGCGATATCACCTCCTTTGACTGTTCCGTTTTTACCGGTGAGTACGTGACCGGCGGAGTGACTGTCGAGTATCTTGAGCACCTCGAGAATCTGCGCAGTGATAGCGCCAAGCAAGAGCGCCGCATTGCCGATCACGAAGTAATTGAGTTGCACAATAACGCTTGACCCTTGTTCCGCCCAGCCCGATGCTCCGATTTGAGATTCAGCCTGCGCTCGGCTAACAACTATGGCAAATGCGATAGCGTCTGTTTTCGCTGTCAGTCGGGGCGGGTTTAATATGCCCGCCGTAAAAATGAGTTCTGCCCCTGTTCTCTCACCACCAGGGACTCGAAGGACCCAAACGTGACCTTTATGCCCTTCAAGGTGAATTG
>CBFDBP010000088.1:0-11709 GCA_965603065.1 uncultured Gammaproteobacteria bacterium | reverse complement strand
CCACCACGAAGCTGATCGGTTCATTGTCAAAGCTGCTGTCGGCAACCGTACCATCAGCCAGCCTCAGGGCAAAATGCATGGTCACTTTGGAGCCGATGGTAATCTGCAATTCATGAAACCTTTCTTTCAGATCGAGTACACAGCATAGGGTGGCCTGGCTTTGCAGGACCGTCGGCAGCAGGGATGCTGCCGTCGAGCTTACAGGGACGTATTAACAGCGTGTCCCGCAAAGCCAGGCTGCCCTATGCTGTGTCCGCCTTATTAGCGAACACGCCGTCCCAGACCAGCAACACTGCACCGACCGTGATCGCCGAATCGGCGACATTGAATGCCGGCCAGTAGAAGCTCTTGTAATAAAGCTGTATGAAATCGATTACATGTCCAAACCAGAGCCGGTCGACAAGATTTCCGACGGCGCCACCGATCACCAGTGACAGCGCCAGCGCCAGCACCCATTGTTCGGACTTGAGCTTGCGCAGCCAGAAGGTCAGCAATATCGCTGCGATGAAGGAAATCGCCACGAAAAACCAGCGCTGCCAGCCACCTGCATCGCTCAAAAAGCTGAACGCCGCCCCCCGGTTATACAACAGGGTCAGATTAAACCAAGGCAATACCGGTAGCGGCTCAGCGTAAACAAGCTGAGCATTTGCAACATACTTGCTGAGCTGATCGAGAATGATCACCACCAGCGATACACCGAGCCACTTGGTCATAGTCAGGAACACACCTAAGCGTAACGCCTCTGCTCTCCGCTGCCATCCACATTCTCCAGGCAGCGACCGCAAAGCTCAGGATGGACAGTGCTGTCGCCAACGTCTTCGCGGTGATGCCAGCAGCGTACGCATTTGCCATAATCCGAAGGCGCCACCCGTATGGCCATTTGAGCACCATTGAGGTCTACACTGATCGCTTCAGACGTCTGTTCCCCGAGCGAATGCAGACGCGCATAGGATGTAATCAGAACGAAACGCAGCTCGTCTTCCAGGCGGGACAGCCTGGCCAGCCAGTCGGCATCACAATAGAGATCGACTTCTGCATCCAGTGATGAACCGATATCACCGGCCACACGCAGCTTCTCCAACTCCTTTTTCACGGCATCGCGCAGCGTCAGCACTTCCTGCCAGTAAGCCATGCCGAACTGTTGCCCGGCTTCTTCTTGCGGAAGAAACATGTCCGGCAGCACAAACCAGGTTTCCAGAAAGACGGATTCCTCACGGTCACCGGGCAGATTGCGCCAGATTTCTTCCGCGGTAAAACTGAGTATGGGTGCCAGCCAACGCACCAGCGCCTCTGCCATCAGATACATGGCGGTCTGCGTGGAACGTCTTGCAACACTGTCCGCTCGCGTGGTGTACTGGCGGTCCTTGATGACATCCAGATAAAAACCGCTCAGATCAGTCGCACAGAAGTTATGCACCTTCTGGTAGATGTGATGGAACTCGTAAGCCTCGTACGCCGTGACCACCTCTTCCTGCAGCTCACGGGCGCGCTCCACGACCCAGCGGTCCAGCATCAGCATCTGTTCCGGCGGCAAGGCGTGTTCCACCGGATCGAAACCAGCCAGGTTGGCCAGCAGGAATCGCGCCGTGTTGCGCAGGCGCCGGTAAGCATCCGCCGTACGTTTCAGGATTTCATCGGAAACACTCATCTCGTTGCGGTAGTCGGTCGCCGCCACCCACAGGCGCAGAATATCCGCACCCAGGCTGTTCACCACTTTCTGCGGTGCAACCACATTGCCCTTTGACTTGGACATCTTCTGGCCCTGGGCATCGACGGTAAAACCGTGGGTCAGCACCTGACGATAGGGCGCCGTGCCGTGCATGGCGACCGAGGTCAGCAACGAGGACTGGAACCAGCCACGGTGTTGATCGGACCCTTCCAGGTACAGATCGGCCGGAAAACCGAGTTCCTCCCGGCGTTCCAGCACACACTGGTGCGTGGTTCCGGAATCAAACCAGACGTCCAGCGTGTCCTGCACCTTCTCGTACTGATCGGCCTGGTCGCCTAACAGGGCTTGCGCCTCCAGCTCGAACCAGGCATCGATACCGTGGCGTTCGACACGCAAGGCGATCTCCTCGATCAGGCGTGCCGTATCGGGATGCAGTTCACCTGTTTTACGATGCACGAAAAGCGCAATGGGTGAGCCCCAGGTCCGCTGACGCGAAATACACCAGTCGGGACGTCCTTCGACCATGCCTTCGATACGCGCCAGCCCCCAGTCCGGCATCCATTGCACGTCTCCGATCGCTGCCAGCGCCGAGCTGCGCAGACTGTTCTGATCCATACTGATAAACCACTGCGGTGTGGCACGGAAAATAATCGGTGTCTTATGCCGCCAGCAATGTGGGTAGCTGTGACGCAGTGCCTCGATATGTAGTAAAGCACCCCTGGCCTTTAAGACATCGAGCACATCATCGTTGGCCGAAAACACATGCTTGCCGGCAAATAATTCCGTGCCTTCGACAAATACGCCGTTGGCACCGACCGGATTGTCGACCGCGATACCGTAACGCTGACCCACCACATAGTCATCCTGGCCGTGGCCGGGTGCAGTATGGACCGCGCCGGTACCCGCCTCAGTGGTGACATGATCACCGAGAATGACGGGCACTTCCCGATCGTAGAACGGGTGCGCGAGTTTAAGGTGCTCCAGTTGCTGCCCCTTGCAATAGGCAACCACCTGGTACTGCTCACAGTCGTAGCGGAGCATGACATCTTTCAACAGCGCTTCGGCCAGCACCAGCCGCTCGGTTCCGTGCCCGAGATCCGCCTGTACAACCGCGTACTCGAGTTCCGGATTGAGCGCTACGGCACGGTTAGCCGGCAAGGTCCAGGGGGTTGTGGTCCAGATGACCACGGACAGCGGCCCTTCCCCTTTGTGACCTTCGGCATAATGGCAACGCGCCAGCAGCGCTTCCTCATCGAGCACCCTGAACCGCACATCGATCGCCGGCGAGGTCTTATCCTCGTACTCGACTTCGGCTTCGGCCAGTGCGGAACCGCAGTCAGTACACCAGTGCACGGGCTTATAGCCTTTACTCAGATGTCCGTTGGCAATGATGCGCCCCAGGGCACGGATGATGTCCGCTTCAAAACGGTAATCCATTGTAAGGTAGGGGTGTCCCCAGTCACCCACCACACCCAGACGTATAAAATCCTTGCACTGACCGTCCACCTGTTTGCGCGCGTAGTCGCGGCACCTGGAACGAAAGGTACTGGCGTCCACCTTGTGCCCCACCTTGCCGACTTTCTTTTCCACATTGAGTTCAATGGGCAGGCCGTGGCAATCCCAGCCGGGGATATAAGGCGCATCAAAACCGCTCAGGGTTTTACTTTTGACAATAATGTCCTTGAGAATCTTGTTGACCGCATGGCCGATATGAATATCGCCGTTGGCGTAGGGTGGTCCGTCGTGCAACACAAATTTCGGTCTGTCCTGTCCCAGCTCGCGCAATTTGGCGTACAGGTCGATGTCACCCCAGTATTTCAGCGTTTCCGGCTCCCGGTTGGCAAGATTCGCTTTCATCGGGAACTTTGTCTTTGGCAAATTCAAAGTGTCTTTATAGTTACTCACTCTCACACTCACTCGCTGAAAAATGTCCGCGCCTGTTCGACATCAAATTCAATCTGTTGCTTTAACGCCTCGAACGATTCAAATTTCTTTTCCTCACGAAGCTTGCTGCAAAACTCAACATCCAGATAGCGGCCGTATATATCCGAATCAAAATCAAACAGGTGTATTTCCAGTACACAGTAACTGCCGTCTACCGTTGGCCGTGTACCAACATTGGCAACACCGTTCAACGCTTCGGTGCCCAGGCCGTACACGCGCACCGCAAACACGCCTTTTAGCGGCGAGACGACCCGGTGCAGGCGTACATTGGCGGTATGAAAACCAATGGTACGCCCCCGCTGCTGCCCGGGCGACACCCGCCCGCAAATACGGTATGACCTGCCCAGCAACTGCTCTGCCAAGGCCAGGTCGCCCTCGGCCAGGGCCTGGCGTATGCGTGTACTGCTGACCCGGTCCTCACCTTCAAGAAAGGTTCGGGTGCTGACCACTTCAAACCCGTACCGCTGACCCGCTTGCTGCAAAAAGGCGAAATCACCGCGGCGGTCCTTCCCGAAACGGAAATCATCACCCACCACCAGGTAACGCACATCCAGTCCCTCGACGAGGATTTGCCGGACAAAGGCGTCTGCGCTCAATTCAGCCAGCTCCTGATTGAAGCGCAGGCAGTGCACCTGATTGACTTCCAGCTCCTGCAGCATGGCCAGTTTGTCGCGCAGACGCTGCAAACGTGCCGGTGCCGTCCGCGGTGAAAAGTACTCCTGTGCCGTCGGTTCAAACGTCATCACCGTCGTCGCCAGCCGCTGCTCAGCGGCGCGCTGGTGCAGGTGCCGCAGCACCGCCTGGTGGCCGCGATGCAGACCGTCAAAATTGCCGATAGTCAGGGCACTTCCCAGCTGGGAATGATGCAGATTGTGCAGTCCTCGTATCAGTCGCATCGCCGAAAACACCGAATTATAATGAAGTTACCGCCCATGTCATGATTTGCGCCCGCTTTCTGCAGCCGGTGCCCACAACAGGGACAGCCGCACACCCGCCAGCCACAAGGCAAACAGATAACTCGCCACCCCTGCCGCGATCCACAGACTGATCTGCAGTGCCCGCTGCACACCCGTCAGGCTTGTCAACACCTCGACACCCGGCGCCCCCCACCAGACCACAACAGCCATGACACCGATGGCAAACATCATCTGCAGCAGCAAGCGCGGCCAACCGGCATCCGGCCGAAACACACCATCGCGCCGCAACTGGCGGTACAACAGGCCAGCATTAATATAGCTCGCCAGCGCGGTCGCCAGCGCCAACCCGGCGTGCGCTCCGGGGACCTCGAGAAGCACCAGCGGAACCACAAACAACACATTCATCACCATGTTGGAAATCAGGGCGCGAATAGCGATCTTTACCGGCGTTTTTGTGTCCTGGCGGGAAAAAAAGGCGGGTGCGAGCACCTTGACCAGCATGAATCCGGGCAAACCCAGGCCGTAGGCTACCAGAGCGAGGCCCGCCATATCCACATCGTGGCGCTGGAAATCGCCATATTGAAACAGCATCGATACCGCGGGTTTGGCAAGAATGATCAGGCCCGCGGCGGCCGGCAGGCCGATTAACAGCACCCAGCGCAGACCGGTATCCACGGTATGCGAAAATTCCTCTGCCGATCCCCTGGCGTGGGTACGGGAAAGAACCGGCAGAATCACCGTGGCCAGCGCAATACCGAAGACGCCCAGCGGAAACTCGACCAGCCGGTCGGCATAATACAACCAGCTCACGCTGCCGGTCACCAGAAAAGAGGCCAGCAGGGTGTCGAACAACAGATTGATCTGCGATACCGACGAACCGATTATTCCCGGCACCATCAGCTTCAGTATCTTGCGCACCCCGGCATCCCTCAGCCCCCAGCGCGGCCTCGGCAACAAGCGGATCCGCGCCAATGCCGGCAGCAGAAACACCAGCTGCACAAAGCCCGCCAGCAGCACACCCCAGGACAGTGCGATCATCGGCTGTTCCAGGCCGGGGGCGACCAGCAGCGCCATGGCGATCAACACCACGTTCAACCAGACCGGCGTAAAGGCCGCCGCTGCAAAGCGCCCGTAGCTGTTGAGAATACCGGCCGCAAACGCGACCAGCGCCATGAATAACAGGTAGGGAAACGTGAACCGCAGCATATAGGCGGTCAAATCAAACTTCAGCGGATTGCTCCAGAACCCCGGTGCAAACAGCATTACCAGCAGCGGACTGGCCAGCACACAGACCAGCACCAGCAGTCCCAGCAGTCCCAGCAGGGTACCCGCCACACGGTCGACCAGCGCCTTGACCTCAGCCTGTTCCCGACGGGTCTTGTATTCGCTGAGTACCGGCACAAAGGCCTGTGAAAATGCCCCTTCGGCAAACAGCCGGCGCATGAAGTTGGGGATCTTGAAGGCCACGAAGAAGGCGTCCATGCCCGCATTGATACCAAAGCGCGCAAACACCATATCGCGCAGCAACCCCAACACGCGCGAAATCAGCGTCATAGCGCCCACTGTGGCGGTATTTTTGACCAGTCGGCCGCTCATTTCAGCGCTGCTACATTGACAAATTCTGCGGAAATCCGCATAGTACCGCGCTCTTTGGAACCTGGAACAGGAGAATTATTTTGGCAAACTCGGCTCAAGCGCGTAAACGCGCCCATCAGGCGGAAAACCGCCGTCAGCGCAATGCCGGCCAGCGCTCCGCGCTGCGCACTCATATCAAAAATGTCGTTAAAGCAGTTGCCGCCGGTGATGCGGAAGCTGCCCAGGCCGCCTACCGGAAAGCTGTTCCGGTTATCGACAAATCTGTCGGCAAGGGCCTGATCCATAGAAACAAGGCTGCCCGTCATAAAAGCCGCCTTGGTCAACACGTCCGCGCGCTGCAAAGCTGATCGCGGATTGTTTCCAGGTTGCCGAGAAAGCCGGTCTGTGACCGGCTTTTTTATTACCCTGCTCAAACCGTCACCCGGCCGGAAAATCCAACCGCAGGCGCTATCCCTGCAGTTGATTGCAATCCATTGGCATTCAAAGCAATACAAGATTATCCCGGTGGATCAGCTCGGGCTCATCGACATAGCCTAATAGCTGCTCTATTTTCTCGCTCGCCTGACCGATGATTTTACGCGCCTCTTCAACATCGTAATTCACCAGACCGCGGGCGACCGCAACACCATCCGGATCGTGGCAACTGACAACCTCGCCGCGCTGAAAATCGCCTTCCACAGCGGTAACGCCCACCGCCAGCAGACTCGATCCCGACTGCCGCAAAACCCTGACAGCCCCCGCATCGAGCATCAAACGCCCCTTGGCCTGCAGCTGTCCGGCCAGCCACTGCTTGCGTGACGCCAGGCGACCGCTGGCGGGATGCACCACCGTACCGAGCTGTTCACCGGCTGCGACCCTCTCCAGCACCCGCGCTTCATGCCCGGCCGCGATCCAGGTCACGGTACCGGAGCGCGCCGCCAGTTCCGCCGCCCTCACCTTGGTCGCCATACCACCTCGCCCGAGGCCACTGCCGCTGGCACCACTGGCCACCGCAGACAGACGGGGATCACCGGCGTCGGCCTCGTCAATCAGACTGGCAGTCTCATTGTGGCGCGGGTCACAATCAAACACACCCGCCTGATCGGTGAGAATCACCAGCAGTTCCGCCTCCACCAGATTGGCAACCAGCGCCGCGAGAGTATCGTTGTCACCAAAGCGCAATTCATCACAGGCAACGGTATCGTTTTCGTTAACGACAGGAATAACGCCCAGGCTGAGCAATTTACGCAGCGTACTGCGGGCATTGAGGTAACGCGTACGGTTAACCAGGTCGTCGTGGGTCAGAAGCACTTGCGCCGTATGCAGGCCATGCCTCTGAAAGTTCGATTCGTAAGCCTGTACCAGGCTCATCTGCCCGACGGCCGCCGCCGCCTGCAAGGCAACCAGCTCATGCGGCCGGCCATGCCAGCCCAGACGGTTCATCCCTGCCGCAACCGCACCTGAAGACACCAGCACCAGCTCACAGCCACGCTGACGCAAAGCGGTCATTTGCTCGACCCAGAGGTGAATCGCTTTCATATCGAGGCCACGCCCGTTATCGGTCAGCAGCGCGCTGCCGATCTTGATGACCCAGCGAGTTGCCCTGCCGATCTGTGCGCGGTTTCTTCGACTGCTCATGTTTCTTCAGCGACGCCTTGCCGTTTCCTCTCGATAGATTCCATGATTGCCCACAGCAGCGGGCGGGTGCCTTGCTTGGACAGGGCTGAAGTTTCAAACACCGGCCCTTTCCAGTCCAGCCGTTGCACAATATCCCGGCAGTGTGGCTGCCGCTCGTGTTCCGGCAACAGATCGGTCTTGTTCAATACCAGCCAACGTTCGCGCCCACCCAGTTCTGCACTGAACTTTTGCAGCTCACCCGCTATAGCCAGAACATCCTGCACCGGATCACTGCCATCCATCGGCGCCACATCGACCAGGTGCAACAGCAAACCAGTACGCGACAGATGCCTGAGAAACTGCACACCCAGGCCGGCGCCTTCGGCGGCACCTTCAATCAGGCCGGGAATATCCGCCACCACGAAGCTTCTGTGTGGCTCCACACGAACCACACCCAGGTTCGGGTACAGCGTGGTAAAGGGGTAATCGGCAACTTTGGGCCGGGCGGAAGAAATGGCTCGGATCAGCGTGGACTTGCCGGCGTTGGGCTTGCCGAGCAACCCCACATCGGCCAGCAACTTCAACTCCATGCGCAAACAACGTTGCTCACCCGCCGTTCCGGGTTTCGACTGACGTGGTGCACGATTGGTGGAACTCTTATAGCGCGTATTGCCGAGCCCGTGAAAACCGCCACGGGCAACAACCAGACGCTGTCCATCCTCAACCAGATCACACATCAACTCATCGGTATCTTCGTCGTAGACCAGCGTACCGACCGGCACCCGGATTTCAAGGTCATCGCCTTTCCTGCCCGTACACTTGCGGCCACGTCCGTTCTCACCACGCTGCGCGGCGAAATGACGTTCATAACGAAAATCCGCCAGGGTGTTCAGCGCGGCATCAGCGATCATCAGAACACTGCCACCATCGCCGCCGTCCCCACCGTCCGGGCCACCCAGCGGGATGAATTTCTCGCGGCGAAAACTGACACAACCGTTGCCCCCGTCACCGGCTTTGACATCAATTGTGGCTTCGTCGACGAATTTCATGACCAGGCTTCGTTACACGCACATAAAGTTAACCAGCAGGTAAGACAAAAAAAGCCCCGTACCGGACGGGGCTTTTAATCGAGACCGTAAACCGGTCAGGACGAAAGCACGTCCACGAATTTGCGACTCTTTGAACCGCGGATCGCGAACTTCACAACACCGTCTGCCTTGGCAAACAGGGTGTGGTCCTTACCGCAGCCCACGTTGACACCAGGATGAAAATGCGTACCACGCTGACGCACAATAATACTGCCCGCCAGAACTTCCTGTCCGCCATACCGCTTAACACCCAGGCGTTTGGATTCCGAGTCGCGCCCGTTCCTGGTACTACCACCGGCTTTCTTGTGTGCCATTGCTGCTTACCTCACGCTCAGGCAGAGATGCCCGTGATTTCCAATTCTGTATACGCCTGACGGTGACCCTGGCGTTTCATATGCTGCTTGCGACGACGGAATTTGATGATATTCACTTTGTCGCCACGACCGTGTGCCTTCACTTCAGCGGTGACCTTGCCACCGTCCAGCACCGGCGTACCGATCCTGACATCATCACCATCAACCACCATCAGGACCTGATCCAGATCCACACTTTCGCCTTCAGCGGTGTCCAGCTTCTCAACACGAAGCTTGTCACCCTGGCTTACGCGATATTGTTTTCCGCCAGTCACGATAACTGCGTACATGGCCGTTTCTCCAACTTACAGGACCCGAAAGACGGGCAATTCTATAGATTCTCCGGGTTTGGGTCAAACTGCCTGGATTCTGGTACCATGCGCTGCTGGCAGTTAGACTAGGCAATACATACTGAGGCATTCGGTTTTACTGAAACATACAGCTCGACCTATGCAGGAAGTACTTGAAAATCAAAGCGCCGGCCTGAATATCAACGATATTCGGGCACTGGTGCAGGCGGATTCCCAGGCGGTCAATCAGCTCATTCTTGCGCGTCTGAGTTCGGACGTCGCGCTGATCAACGAACTGGGCCGCTACATTATAAACAGTGGCGGCAAACGTTTGAGGCCGCTGCTGGTGCTGCTGGCGTCCCGCGCCTGTGGTTACCAGGGTGAGCATCACATTGAACTGGCCGCCGTCATCGAGTTCATCCACACCGCGACGCTGCTGCACGATGACGTGGTCGACGCTTCCGACCTGCGCCGCGGCAACGAGACGGCCAATGCCATATGGGGCAATGAAGCGGCCGTACTGGTCGGCGACTTCCTCTACTCGCGCTCATTCGAAATGATGGTCAGCGTCGGCAGCATGCGTGTCATGGAAATCCTCTCCACCACCACCAACGTCATTGCCGAAGGCGAAGTCCTGCAACTGCTCAATTGCCACGACCCGGATACCACGGAAAGCCTTTATCGCGACGTCATCCGTTATAAAACCGCCAAACTGTTCGAAGCCTCTGCACAACTGGGCGCCGTGCTGGGCAATCAGCCGCAGGAGATCGAACAGGCCATGGCTCGTTATGGCATGCACCTGGGTACCGCCTTCCAGCTCATCGACGATGCGCTGGATTACGGCTCATCGGGTGAAAACATCGGCAAGAATATCGGTGACGATCTGGCCGAAGGCAAGCCCACGCTGCCGCTCATTTATGCCATGCGCAACGGCACCCCGGAGCAGGTTAAGGCCATTCGCCAGGCCATCGAAAACGGTGGCCGCTCGCATATTCAACCGGTTCTGGAAGCGATTGAATCAACCCATGCCATCGCGTACACTGCGCAAGCCGCGCAGCGAGAGGCGGATACAGCTGTAGAAGCACTGGCCGAACTACCTGCCAGTCGTTACAAAGAGGCACTATACGGCTTAGCCGAATTTTCGGTGAGCCGCAATTACTAAATCGGGGCGTAGCGCAGCCTGGTAGCGCACTTCGTTCGGGACGAAGGGGTCGGAGGTTCAAATCCTCTCGCCCCGACCAATATAAATAGTACCTTGCCGGTGTTTTCCCGATTTCAAAAACACCGTTTTGCCAGCCTCCATACAAACCAAGCGATTCGCTACCTCGTGATTGATGTTTGGGGCGTCCCAGTCGCCAAAATCGACTCACCAACGCGACTGCCATTGTGTCCCGGCCGCCCTTCGTGCCGCTTCGCCACACCATCGCAAGCTAGGCGCAGGCTACGCAGCACTCTCACAAATGGCTCGACGGCGCTAGGATGCAGTTTGCAGCAGGGCCCCTGGCGCTTCGCACGACGGCCCTGCTTAACTGCCTGACGCCTTCCGGGGACTACCGACCTCGGACTTCGCCCTTCCATAGCTGGCAGCGATGGCCGGTGCTGCACCGTCCTCTTCCCCGGTAAATTAATCAGATCTCCCCAAGGCCGTCTGAAATAGAAAATGATGAAGACTGCTCATCACCACCCGTTAGGTAACTGTGTAACCCACTGCTTAACTTCATGTAAGGCTTTTCTTACAGACGATACCTGACACCGGAATCCGCCCTTTTCTGATAGGCAGATACCCTTGCTTTATTTATGCATGTTTTAGATTTACTATCACATTCGATTTGATCTGTAAGCCAGCTGTAAGTCGGTCAAAGACAGCTCCTGACTGCATAGAAGATCAGGAAATAACAACGTTTCAGGAGACCTTGATGAAATCACGTCTAGTGGACGCCGTGCCAGCCTTTGTATTCACTCTTATGACATCAACCGCTAGTGCCGCACTTGTTGACACCCTGTATGTTACAGGTGGCGATAACGCTCGATTAGCTATTGTAAATGGGAGCACTGCAACAATTGCAGAAAGCCATAAAACTGGTTATCCACTGGCAGTACGGAATACAATTTGGATTGGCGACTATAACTCAGTAAATAATCAAGCAAGAGAGTACGACCTCAATGGAACTGCCACAGGAAATACGGCTGCGTATCCCGAACCAATACTTGCAGTTGACGGCGCGTCGAATGGTAATATCAATTATGCACTAGGAG
>CBFDBP010000087.1:0-11814 GCA_965603065.1 uncultured Gammaproteobacteria bacterium | reverse complement strand
TACTGAATTGGCCATAAAATACACGGCGTAGGAGCGCCGTCCTTCGGCGCGATATTGCGGCCAAGTGGCCGCTCCTACGCAGTATGTTTAATTGCCAGGTTAACAAACAAATCTGGCAGCATTCAGTTGAGACTTCGAGCGAAAGGTGCAACTCCGTTCAATGCGGGGTAGTTGTCACCCAGCGGGGCGTTAGGATTGTCGATCCGCTGTTGCACGCGCAGGCAGACGCCTGGCAATTACTCTCTTCTTCTGTCACCTCCTCAATCCGTCCTGCAAAGCGGATCGTCGCCCGAGTAAGGGCGCAAAGTGTTCCATCTTTGCCGGGCGGCTCAGAGCCGCTCAGATGCGGCGCCATTGACAGGATATATAAAGATTCATGCACGTATACCGCTAACCTGCTGACACAGAGCAATTGCCGGTCTGCCGGGTTAACTTATTGTATTAAAATATGAAGTCGATATTTTCAAACGCCGACACTTTGAAAAACCAGAATCTGGGGCTGGCAATGATAGCCGCCTCTCTGCTGGTTATTCTGTTTATTACGGCCTATTTGTTTAACTACCAGCGCAACATGCAGCTCAGCCAGATTCGCAGCCAGGGAGTGGGTCTGGTGCGCCTGCTGGGGAGTATGCCAATGGGCCAACTGGCGCCTGTTGACGGACGCCAGGGGCCGTTGCAGCTGATCAGGCAAACCCATGCTCATCCGAATTTCGCCTATGCCGTGCTGGTTGACACCCGTGGCAATCCGCTGCTGCAAGTGGCGAAACCCGGAATCATCGTGCCTGTAGCAGCGTTGCCACAGGAACCCAGTGCCTGGTTGGGTGAGCGTGTGTTGAACAGCCAGGATGGAGCCACCCTGATGGAATTCCACGGCCCTGTCATCGAGCAGGGGGATCTGGCTGCGTACTTACGTGTCGGCTATGTCCGGCCGGCTTACGGGCCGGCACCGGCACAGCTGCCTTTCTTTGCCACACTGGCGCTGGCGGTGTTCCTGTTGACGCCAATGTTCTATTTTCTGGTCAGGCGTGAGATCAAACCCCTGACCCAGGTCAATCGACATATGCAGGCTATGCTGGAATCCGGGCAGATAGGGGAACCGGAGCTGCATCCATCGGGTGAACTAAAGGACTTTATGCAACGTTTCAGTCATTTCATCGATGCGGCTCAGCAGCGCATTCAGTCTCTCGAGGCGCATCAGACCGATGTGGACATGTCGCGCAAGGTCATCTCCTATCAGAAGTCGAGAATCGAATCGGCGTTGCAGTCGTTACCCGATGCCGTGATTGTCATGGATGAGAGTGGAATTGCCACCTATGCAAACGCCAAGCTGCACAGCCTGCTGGGCATTGACCTGGAACAGGTGGTCGGCGCCAGGCCGGACCAATGGTGCAGCGATGCCGGCGTACTCGCTTACCTGACTTCCTGCCATAATAACAGCGCCCGCACCTACCGCGCCGATGCGGTCGAGTTCGCGCCTGACGGTGCTCCGGAAAAGCGGGTCTCTGTCAGTGCCTATCCATTGTTTTCGCCCAGGCAAACCAGCCTGATGCTGGGTACGCTGTTTGTGTTTCGCGACGTGAGCGATGAGTCTGCAGCCAAACGTGCCCGCAGCGAGTTTGTTGCCCATGTCGCACATGAGTTGAAGACGCCGCTGAATGTCCTGCACATGTACAGTGAAACACTGCAGGATGACGCCGGTGCAACACGCGAGCTGACCATAGAAGCGGCTAATGTCATTCACGACGAAGTGGGGCGTCTTTCCAGTCTGATCAGCAACCTGCTGAGCATGACCAAGATAGAGATGGGAACGATGTCGCTGGAGCGCAAGCGCGTCAAGCTGCACGAACTGGTCAGGGATGTGTTCGACAACATCACGCGCAGTGCCGATGGCATGGACCTTCGATTCGATCTGCAAATACCACCGGAAATCAGCGCTGTGTCCCTGGACAAGGATCTGATCCGGATTGCATTCAACAATCTGTTGACCAATGCCATCAAGTATAACCGGCCTGGCGGGCGAGTGATCGTGAGTGCAGAAGAAAACGATGAAGAAATCCTGGTGCGGGTACGCGATACCGGCCTCGGCATCGAGGCCGGGGATCAGGCGCGCATCTTTGACAAGTTTTACCGCTCGGAAAACGAGCAGGTACGAGAACGCACCGGGCATGGACTGGGCCTGTCTCTGGCACGTGAAATCGTGCACTTGCACTATGGGGAGCTCGAAGTCAGCAGCCAGGCCGGACAGGGTTCGGAATTCACGGTACGTTTCAGAAAAGATATGGGTGTGCTCAAACAGGCGATCTGATTATGCGGACGATTTTGGTTGTGGATGATGAACGGTACGTGGCGCGGGTACTGAGTGTGGCGCTGGAACGCGCCGGCTATGCGGTCGAATCCGCGAACAACGGCGAGGAGGCTGTATACAAGCTGGTGGATCTGGAACCGGATGCAGTGTTAACCGACATCATGATGCCGCGCATGAACGGCCGTGAGCTGGTGGCTGTGGTGCGCAACCATTTCCCGCAACGTCAGGTGCCGATTGTAGTGATGACGTCGAGCCTGGAACTCGAACACCGTGACTGGGTGAAGAATTACAGCAATCTGCATTTTATCGAGAAGCCGGTAAGCCCGCGCAGGATTATCCATATTCTGGACGAGTATTTTTCCGGGATCGAAACGGAAAAACCTGGCCATGAATCACTCCAGACTGTTTAAAGAACTGGATCTCGAGCGTTACGCCCGTATAGTCCGGCGCATGCTGGGGCATGGGCACTCCAGGGTTGTGGTGTACGATGGCAGCGGCATGCCGGTTTGGTTAAGTCCCGGCTCTGATGAGTTGCTGTCGGATCAGTATTCAATGACCCTGCGCGAAGCCAGGCAGGCGACTGGGGATGCCACGCAATGCGCATGCTTTCACGAGCTGGCGGCGGGTTCCGGTTTCGCCTACCGTTCGCTGGGTGACGATGCGGGCCAGGCGCTGGGCTGGTTGGCGGTGTTTTGGGATGGCGACGGCGGCGCTTCCGCCTCGTTCAGCACATCGGCGTTGGCGTTGGTTGCGCTGGACGAAGTTATTCCTCTGATGCATGCCGAGTTGCAACGCATCTCCGAACTCGATGAAATTGCCTGGGAACTGGGCGAGCGTTATAACGAACTGAGTATGTTGTGTCGCGTGGATGAACAGATGCAGCCACGCAAGGAATGTCGCGACACCTTGAGTCAGCAGATTCGGCAGTTTGCCGAGCATTTGGATGCTGATCTCGCAGTGCTGTGGGTCGCACAGCGGGAGTTGGTATTTCCAGCCGGTTCGCTTTATCACCGTGATGATGAAGAGTTGAACGCCTGGTTACGTAATCTGGCGCTTAGTGCCTATCAGTGGTTTCTGAACGGTAACGGGCCGCTCGGAATGAATTCTCCGGAAGACGTTAACCGGGAACGCCTGGGGATCGATGGTGCGTATAAATTGATAGGTGTACCGATACTTGACAGACGGCTGGACGTTAGTGGCGTGCTGGTGTGTTTCAACAGCATGGATAAGCCTGATTTTACCAACAGCCACCGTAATCTGCTGGAGGTGGCGGCGGAAAGAGCTTCCGACTGTGTGCGTGAGCACCAGGATGAACTCACCGGTTTATTGAATCGCAACGGCTTCCAGACACACCTTGTGCAACTGGGGCTGCAGCGCGATGCAGCGCAGTGCAGTCGGGTGGTGTGTCTGATCAATCTTGACCAGTTCAAGATCATAAATGTGAGCTACGGGATCTCAGCCGGTGACGAAGTGCTGTGCAAGGTTGCCGCCCTGCTCGCCGGGAAGGTGGCAGGCCAGGGTGTGGTCGCACGACTCGACGCTGACAATTTCGCTCTGCTGCTGGAAAACAGAACGATTCCCCAGACCGAACAGTTTGCCAACGACGTGTGTGTCGCAATAAGGGATTTGCGTTTTGACACCGAAGACAAATGTTTCACCATCGGCGCCAGTGCAGGTGTCGTCGCTCTGCAGGAATCTGATGGATCTCTGGGGGACCTGACGCAACTTGCCGAAGTGGCATTGGCCAGCGCCAAGGAAGCCGGTGGTCACCGCGTTGCAGCCTATCAGCTTGCCAACACAGATCTGGTTCGCCGACATCAGCAGTTACACTGGGTCGAAGGCATTAAACATGCCCTGGACGAGGGGCGTTTCGTGCTCTATTGCCAGCGGATTCAGCCTCTGCAGGGAGCGGAAGTCCACTACGAACTGCTGGTTCGCATGTTCGACGAGAATGGCGGTATCGTACCTCCGGCCATGTTTATCCCGACTGCAGAGCGCTACAGCCTGATGCCGGAACTGGACCGCTGGGTACTCGGCTCGGCTTTGAAGCAATTAGGTGCATGGGCTCCCTGGGAGCTCGGTGAACCGATATCCTGGGGTATTAACCTGTCGGGGCAGTCACTGAATGATGCGGGTTTCCTGGCGTTTCTGACCGAGCAGGTACAGCAATCAGAGATGCCGGAAAACAGTGTTTATTTCGAGATTACTGAAACGGCAGCCGTTCAGAATTTTCATGCCGCCGAGCGTTTTATGCGTGCGATTCAGCACGCGGGTTGCCGGTTTGCGCTGGACGATTTCGGCAGTGGTCTGAGTTCCTTTGCTTATCTGCAGCGTCTGCCGGTAGATTACCTGAAAATCGATGGTGCACTGGTGCGCAATATGCAGGCCAACCCTGTTGATCAGGCTATGGTCGCTGCCGTGGCAGAGGTCGGAAAGGTGATGGGACTGAAAACCATTGCTGAATTCGTGGAAGACCAGGAAACCCTGCAACTGCTGCAGACGATGGGTGTCGATTATGCGCAGGGCTACGTGGTGATGAAACCGACGCCGTTGGCGGAAGAGCTGCAACGTTTGCGTTCCAGCGGTGCGGCAGAGCCGCTTGCTGTCGCGCCTTCTGCATCCAGGCAACACAGCTGAGCCGGGATACTCGGCGCAAGGACAGCGATCTGATGTCGGCTACCAGCATAAAACCATCTCCGGAAAACGACGGCGCGGAATCGACGAGCACAGTGCTGCGCACGCGCATCGGTGCCATGACTTACCTGGCCCCGAAGGGTGCACTGACGGCCGAACAAACCATCGCCGCACTGGTGGCAGCCACGGATGACTGTTTGCAGACGCGGGAAACACAGGTCGTCGTTGACCTGGCCAATGTGCCAAGCCTGAACAGCGAGTCGCTGGAGGCCATCCTGGAGGGGCAGGACAGGCTGGTGCGTGCCGGGGGTTGGTTGAAGGTGGCGAATGTCAACGGTACCAACCATGACATCTTCAATATTACCGGATTTTCCGACCATGTCTCTCTGATAGACGAAACCGACGCAGAGGCGGCCGATACCGTCGTACCCTCGGCGGCACTGCGCGGGCTGAGGCTGGGCGATCAGTTGCTGGCCAAGGGGCTCATCACACAGGACAGACTGGACGAGGCGATTCGTTTGCAGCAGAAGCTGGGCAAGCGGGTGGGGCAGATCCTTGTCGATAAAGGCTGGGTCAGCGAACAGGACCTGTTACTGGCGCTCGGCCGCCAACTGGACGTCCCGTTTGTGCGTCTTCGTGCCGGTTTATACGACCCTGTGGTTGTCAACCTTCTCGACAAGGAAAGTGCCACCCGGATGCGCGTTCTGCCCTTGTTCAAGGTGCGCGGTGTGCTGTCACTGGCGACATTCGATCCGCAATCGATCCCCATCAATGACGAAGTCGAGGAACGCACCGGCTGCAAGGTCCGTCCAGTGCTGGCGCGTCGCGAGGATATTCTCGAGGCCATCAACGAAGCCTATTCGGGCAACGAATATGCCGGCGAGTTTCTCGACGATGTCGATGATGACTTTCAGGTGGTCGAGAGCCTGGTGCCCGATGACTATTCCGTTATCGACGAGATGGCCGAGGGCAGCCCGGTTATTAATCTGGTCAACTCAGTTATTCAACGCGCAGTGCGCGACGGCGCCAGCGATATTCACCTCGAGCCTTCGCGCACCAAGTCACGGGTACGCTTTCGGATTGACGGTGTACTCTATGAAGTCACCGCGCCACGCGCCGAACTGCATCCGGCCATCATATCGCGCCTCAAGGTTATGGCGAATCTGGATATTGCCGAGCGGCGTATGCCGCAGGACGGTCGCATCCAGGTGCATACCCAGGGGCGGGCAGTGGATCTGCGTTTCAGTTCTCTGCCCGGCCTGTTTGGCGAAAAGGTGGTGTTGCGTGTGCTCGACAAGAACCAGTCGTTGCTGGATGTCAACAAGCTTGGCATGGCGGGTTGCAACCTCAGTCTCTATAAACAGCTGCTGACAAGGAGTTATGGCCTTATCCTGGCGACCGGTCCGACCGGCAGCGGCAAGACCACCAGTCTCTATGCGGCCCTCAACCATCTCAACAGCATCGAAAAGAATATCGTCACCATCGAAGATCCGGTGGAATACCAGATCGACATCGTCAACCAGAACGAAGTCAGGGAGAACATCGGTCTGGGTTTCGCCAAGGTCCTCAAGCACGTGCTGCGCCAGGACCCGGATATCATTATGGTCGGTGAGATTCGCGAACAGGAAACCGCCGAAATCGCCGTGCAGGCGGCGCTCACCGGGCACCTGGTTCTGTCCACGCTGCATACCAACAGCGCCATCGGCGCCATTACGCGGATGATCGATATGGGTGTGGAGCCCTATCTGTTGTCATCGGCGTTGATCGGTGTGCTTGGCCAGCGGCTGGTGCGCACGATTTGCCCGTCCTGCAAGACGACATTCATTGCACCACCGGATCTGGTCAGTCGTTACGCCTGGGAGGAGTCCGGCACCGTGCACCTGGCGCGTGGCCGCGGCTGCCCGGAATGCTACGACTCCGGCTACAAGGGCCGCATTGGTATTCACGAAGTACTGGATGCCGATGACGGTTTGCAACAAATGGTCATGTCAAACCCGGGTCGCGAAGAGCTCGCCGAGTATATCAAGCAGCGCAAGATGAGAACCCTGTTCAACGATGGACTGGAACGGGTACGCAAGGGAATGACCACTATCGAGGAGATCTCGCGGGTTATCAACCTGTAAGCGGAGCAGCGTATGGCACTCGAACTCAATACACAGCCGGCCACAGCCAGCAAGGACAAACGTTCCCTGCGCGATATCAGGCTGTTTGAGCAACGCCCCGGCGTAAAAGAGCGTATGTTTTTTACCGAACAGCTGGCGCTGTTGCTGGAGACCGGAACGGCACTGCACGCCGCGCTGCAACTACTGAAGCAACAGAGTGGCAATCCCGCGTTCAGCCGGGTGATCGATGCTTTGCACGATGACATTGCTGAAGGCAAAACCTTTTCCAGCGCACTGGCCAGGCACCCCGGCGTGTTCCCGGTGACCTATGTGAACCTGATTGGCGCGGCCGAAAACGGCGGCTTTCTGGATAAAGTGCTGCAGGAACTGGTGGAGATGGACGAACGCCGCGAGCAATTGCAATCGAAACTGATTTCGGCGCTGAGCTACCCGGTGTTCCTGATCCTGTTTTCCCTGGCCGTGGTGATATTTGTGCTGGTGGTGGTATTTCCGAAATTTGCCGATTTATTCAGCAGCATTCGTGACCAGCTGCCGGTGACCACCATTGCCTTGATGAACGCCAGCACCATGTTGATCTATTACTGGTGGGCGCTGATGGCCGGCATGCTTGTCAGTGGGACGGCTCTGGTTTACTGGTTACGGACAACCGGTGGCGGGGAGCTGCTGGACCGGCTGAAGCTGCGGACGTTTTATTTGCGCGATATTTTTGTGCAGCTCTACCTGGTGCAGTCGCTGCGGGTCATGGGCTTGTCGCTGGGCAACGGTGTCAGCGTCATGGATACCCTGGCGTCCTGCCGTGACGTGGTGCAGAACAGCATATATCGCCGTTTTATTAACCAGGTGGAGGCCAAGGTGCAGGAAGGCGAGGGCCTTGCCGGGGCCTTCGAGGAGGCTGAGTTTATACCACCGGCGGTGCGCCAGATGATAAGCACCGGTGAGGAAACCGGCAATCTGCCGCGGGTGATGAGCCGGGTCGCGGCCTATTACGAACGTGAACTGGACAAACGCATGGCAGCTTTCGCGCGCGCCGTCGAACCGATCATGCTGATCGTGATGGGTGCGGTGGTCGGGCTGGTGGTGAGTTCGCTGATTCTGCCCATCTTCAAGCTGTCCCGCGCCGTAGGCTAAAGGTGGATACAACATTTGCTGTGTTAAAGGTCACAGAATTCATGCCGTTAACTACATCAGATTGCCGTATCCGGCGTCACAGAATTTGTACGTGAGGGAGAGCTATGTTTATGAACGTACGTGAAAAAACCTTGCAAAAGGGCTTCACCCTGGTCGAATTGCTGATTGTGGTCATCATCCTGGCGATACTGGCCGCGATCCTGGTGCCACAGTTTGCTTCGTCTACCGACGATGCCAGAGCATCGGCGGCGGACAGCACGCTGGCCAATCTGCGGGCGTCCCTGGACCTCTATTACCAGCAGCATGGCGACTATCCGGGTGCCAATACCGCGGTACCCACCGCGGCCTGTGGTGGCACAGACGGTACTGGTGTCGCCACCGGCGGTGCCGGTGCCACGGCGGCAACAGCCTTCCTGGAGCAGCTAAGCCTGTACACAGATGCCAGCGGTGGCGCCTGTTCGCAAACCGATGCGGCCCACACCTTCGGTCCCTATCTGAAAAAAGCCACCTTGCCACCGGACCCGTTCCAGGGGGTGTCGACCCTCGAGGTGGTTAACACCGGTGACCTGCTTGGCCTGACCGCGACCGGGGGTGATCCGGGCGGCTACAAGTACGACTCCAGTACCGGCAAAATCATTATCAATATCGCCGCGCAGCAGGGCCGCTAGGTCGTTACGGCGTGTCGAAATCGGCGCAATTATGGGCCGTCGCGAAACCGCTTATACGCTGGTTGAAATACTGATCGTCGTCTCACTGTTGGGGATCGTCGCAGTCGTCGCGATCCCCAATTTTTCTTCCGTTAATCCACAACCACTCGATCTTGCCGCAGAGGAAGTTGCCAATGCCATGCGCTTTGCGCGCAGCGAGGCGATGCGGCTGGGCCGTCCGATCGGATTCAGGCAGCATTCAGACAACGGGCGCATCCGCGTGTTCCAGGCGGACACCGGGACTTCTCCCTGGACGCTGAATTACGACGTTCACCACCCGCTCAGTAAACACCTCTATGATATAGATCTGGACAGCCACCCGTTTGCCGCCGCAGACTCTGTGAGTCATAACAGGGTCTATCGTGGCACCTGCGACAGGCCTGAAGAAGTCTATTTCGACAGCAACGGCACCCCCTGGTGCGCCGACCCGGAAACCGTCCTGCTCGAACAGTTCGATGTGACGCTTACCCTGGGTACGCATACGCGTGTGGTCAGCCTGCACGGCATCAGCGGCCGGGTGACAGTCCAGTGATAAATCAAAAATATTGTGCAGGGTGTGCTGTGCGCACCACAAAGAATGCAGTATACCTCTGCAGGTCCGTAGGGTGCGCCGTGCGCACCGCAGAGAGACGCCGCATGGCTGGTCTGACCTACGTCGAGGTCCTGATCGCCACCGTGCTGATGGTAGTTGCCCTGGTACCGGCCATCGACGCCCTGCGCCCCGCCATACAGGGCTCGGGTATTCACGCCTCCGAAACGGTGCTGCATTATCACCTGACCGCCGCACTCGAGGACGTGCTGGCAGCACCGTTTGACTCCCTGGATGCAGAAGCGCAGGCGTTGGGCGATCCAACCGTCAGTTCAACGCTGTTCTCCGATACCGCCGGCAGTGCCGATCGCCGACTGGTGTATCTGTCCCGCTACGACGCCGACAACGCCGATGGCGACAATGACGGTTTTACCGGTACCGACGAGGGCCTCATCTGGGTCCGGGTGGAAGTCGAAACCACGTCACACGCACTGGAAACGCTGGCGAGTCACTATGACTGAGCGTGGGCGAAGAGATCGGGTCGCAAGCACGCCGGCAGCCAGGGGTATGACAGTAGTGCGCGGCTACACGCTGGTTGAATTGCTCATGTCAGTAGTGATCGCCAGCATGCTCATGCTGGGTTTGAGCGGTGTCGCCAGCCAGGCGATACAGACGCATGACATGGTGCGTGAGAAAAACCGCCTGACTGACCAGGCGCGTTTTGCCATGCAGCAGATGGTACGCACGGTGAGCCACTCCCGCCTGCTGTTGCTGCCGCAGAACGACAGACCGGCCAGCAACTGGTTGGAGAATGTTCGCGAGGAAACGGTACCACCGACGCCCCCTACAGATGACAGCACCAAATACACGGCGGTACTGGCGGTCACGCTGCCGGCTAGTATCGATCTTGACACTGACGGGTTTCCGGATGCCGACAATGACCGTGACGGGCGAATCGACGAGGACCCGCCGGCGGACAACACCTTTGATAATGCCACGGGTATTTTCCAGATCGATGACGGGGGTGACGGCAAGGTGGACGAGTTTTCTGGCTGTTGTCGCTGGGATGACGAAGAGGATTTCGGCATTACCGACGAAGACGGCATCAACGGCATTGACGACGATGGCGATGGGCGGGTTGACGAGGACCCCGGCAGTGACGTGAACGGTGATGGGTGTCACGGTATCTGCGGCGTGGACGACGACGGTGACGGCCTGGTGGATGAGGGCTCCGGCAACTCGAATGACGATGAAGACGACCAGACGGATGAGGACTGGTATGACCCGCTGGTGTTTTATCTAAATGGCGATACCCTGATGCAACGCACCCCGGTTCCCTGGGAAACGTCGGGGGACGGCTTGGTGTCTGGCCTGGATTTCATCGCTGAGCCGATTGCCGACAACGTCACCCGCTTTCGGGTGGAGCGGGTCGCGGGTGCCGATCAGCTCGTCGACCTGACGCTGGAACTGACCAGTCCGCTCAGTGGCGAAACGGTGAGTCTGCATACCCGGGTTCGGGTCGGGGGCGCGCTGTGACGGCTTCGCTGTCCAAAGAAGCCACCCGTAGGGTGCGCCGTGCGCACCGACAAGGTATTGACCTGACAATGCGCCCGGTGCGCACGGCGCACCCTACCCGTGTCGGACCACAGAACGGCTACATCCTGCTGCCGGTGGTGCTGCTCATCACCCTGATCAGCGTGGTGGCCTTCCTGCTCAATCATGAATCCGCGCTGGGTACCGGTATCACCGGCTCAAACGCGGAGGCCGATCGTGCCGAGTACATCGCCAGGGCCGGTATGGCCCATGCCACCTGGGGCGCGCAGAACAGCGGCTGTGCCGGTGACATGGGCATGACCACGGTGCCGTTCGGCCAGGGCGGTATTGGCAGCTACACGGCCACGGTCACGAGCCCGGGCGGTTCGACTACAGCCTACTCACTGTCCGCAGATCAAGACGCCTGGTTTCGCAGCGACGATCCAACAGTCAACAACGGCTCGACTGCCGACATGCACCTGCGCAAGGAGTCCGGCAAACTGGAATACGCGCTCTATCGTTTTGACCTGTCCTCTCTGCCAGCCGGCTCGCAAATCAATTCAGCCAGTGCCTGGTTGTATGTGACCAATTCCGGACCGGGCGGCGGTGCATTCCCTGAAGGGCCGTTGACGGTCCACCGGGTGACCAGCGACTGGACCGAGACGGGCGCGACCTGGGATACCATGAGCACTAATTACGACAGTGCGGTCATTGCCACCGTACCGGCCCAGTCACAAGACGCCGTCTGGGTCCAGGTCAACCTCACTACCCAGGTGCAGGCGTGGTCGAATGGAGGTGATCCCAACTTTGGCATCATGCTGCGTCCGAACGGGGAGGGCACCCACGGCAAGCTCG
>CBFDBP010000086.1:0-12010 GCA_965603065.1 uncultured Gammaproteobacteria bacterium | reverse complement strand
AATAGTACGCGGACCTGAATCGAGCACCGCTAACGGTTATAAGAAAACCACCTGAATGACAGGAGTAGACACATGGCGACAATCCTGGAAGCGTTGACCGTGCTGGCAGCGGTAGGGGGACTGCTTGCCTGGCGAGCGCCGGCATGGGCCTGGAGCGGCAGTGTTGGCTTGTATCTGTTGGCCTGGCCTGACCTGCATGATGTCAGTTTCTGGGCGCTAAGCCCGGTCTGGCTGGTGTTTATCCCTGCTGCGCTGGTGCTGGGTGTTCCCTCCATCCGGCGCAACATCATCAGTGGCCCGTTTATGGAGCAGTTCCGCCGCATGATGCCGGCCATGTCCGATACAGAGCGAGAGGCACTGGAAGCCGGCAGCACCTGGTGGGAAGCCGAATTGTTCAGCGGCCGGCCCGACTGGAACAAACTGCTCGATTACCCGACACCCCGCCTGAGTGCAGAAGAACAGACTTTCATCGACGGTCCTGTCAATCAATTGTGCAGCATGATCGATGACTGGGAAATCACCGAGCAGCTGCACGACCTGCCCCAGCCGGTCTGGGATTTTCTCAAACAGCAGCGTTTGTTCGGCATGATTATTCCCAAACAATACGGGGGCCTGGAATTTTCCGCCTACGGCCATTCCTGCGTGGTCATGAAAATTGCCAGCCGCAGCATTACCGCTGCGGTGACCACCATGGTTCCTAACTCACTCGGCCCCGCCCAGCTGTTGCTGCACTACGGCACCGAGGAGCAAAAAAAATACTACCTGCCGCGGCTGGCGCGCGGTGAGGAAATTCCCTGTTTTGCGCTGACCGGCCCGGATGCAGGCAGTGATGCTGCCGCCATGCCGGACAAGGGTGTCGTGTGCCGCCAGGAGTTTGAAGGCAAAGATCAGCTGGGTATACGCCTGAACTGGGAGAAACGCTACATTACGCTGGGACCGGTGGCGACGGTTCTGGGCCTGGCCTTCAAGCTCTATGATCCCGACCAGTTGCTGGGTTCAGACAAGGAACTCGGTATTACGCTGGCACTGATTCCGACCGATACGCCGGGCATCGATATCGGCAGTCGGCATTTCCCGCTCAACCAGTCTTTCATGAATGGTCCGAACCGGGGTAAAGATGTGTTTATCCCCATCGACTGGATCATCGGTGGACAGGCACGCATTGGCCAGGGCTGGCGTATGTTGATGGAGTGCCTGGCTGATGGCCGCTCGATTTCGCTGCCCGCACTGAGCTGCGGTGGCGGCAAGCTGGCGTCCCGCGCGACCGGCGCCTATGCGGCAGTACGCAAACAGTTCAAAACACCGATCGGCAAGTTTGAAGGGGTTGCCGAAGTCCTCGGGCGAATTGCCGGTAATACCTATGCCATGGACGCCGCACGCGGACTGACCACGCTTGCGTTGGATAGCGGCGAAAAGCCGTCGGTAGCCTCGGCCATTGTCAAATATCATTTAACCGAACGTATGCGCAGGGTCATCGACGACGCCATGGATGTACACGGCGGCCGCGGTATCTGCATGGGGCCGCGTAACTACCTGGGGCGGATTTATCAGGCGGTTCCCATCAGTATTACCGTGGAAGGTGCAAACATTCTGACCCGCAGCCTGATCATCTTCGGCCAGGGCGCCATTCGCTGCCACCCCTACCTGCTGAAAGAAATGCAAACAGCACAGCAGCGCGAACCGATCGGTTTTGACCGGGCACTGTTCGGACACGTCAAGCTGTTATTGAGTAATCTGGCGCGCGGCGTGTTCCACAGCCTGAGCGGCGCCCGTTTCGTCAAAGCGCCTGTGACCGGTGAAGAAGCGGGTTATTACCGCAAGCTGACACGCATGAGCGCGGTGTTTGCGGTCACCGCTGAAGCCGCCTTACTGACACTCGGTGGCACCCTGAAACGCAAGGAATCCCTGTCCGCCCGCCTGGGTGACGTGTTGAGCCATCTCTACCTGGCATCGGCGGCATTGAAGCGTTTTGCCGATCAGGGCCGACAGCCGGCCGACCGGCCATTGCTTGAATGGGCCGTCAGGGACTCACTGTATGAGGCCCAGCAAAAACTGTTTGAAGTCTACGATAATCTGCCCGCCCGCTGGCTGGGGCGGATGCTGAAATGGATGCTGTTCCCCTACGGCGCCAGCTATCGCGCAGCGAACGATGCCCTGCTGCAGCGTGCCGCCAATGTGATCCTGCGCTGGGGCAGCGCCCGTGAGCGACTGACCGAAGGCTTATTCGTTTCCGAGGACGATCATGAGTCGCTCGCACAGCTGGAAGTTGCCCTGGAAAAAGCGAGCGCGGCACAAGCTGTACTTTCGCACTTGCGAAAAGCCATGCGCAATGGTCAACTTGCATCCGGAGACCCTGAACACTGCCTGGTCGCAGCCGTCTCGGCGGGTGTGATCGACGAACGCGAGGCGGCACAGGTACGAGCCGCCGTCGCTGCAAGACAGCGGGTCATCGGTGTCGATGAATTTCCCGCTAACTACTGGAACAAGGAAACCGATTCATGGAAGCCCAACCCAACCCCCTCGCAACAGGCCGGCCGGTCTTTGTAGTCGACGGCAGCCGCACACCGTTTCTGCGCGCGCGTGGCAAACCGGGCCCCTTCCATGCATCCGATCTTGCCTTTCAGGCCGGACGGCCCCTGCTCTATCGTCAACCGTTTTCGGCGCAGGATCTGGATCAGGTAATCCTCGGCTGTGTCATGCCGGGCCCCCGTGAAGTCAATATCGCGCGCGTCGTCGCGCTCAGACTGGGCTGTGACAACCAGGTTCCGGCCTGGACGGTTCAACGTAACTGTGCGTCCGGATTACAGGCTGTCGACAGTGCGGCACAGGATATCGCAACGGGACGGTCAGAGCTGGTGCTGGCCGGCGGTACCGAGTCGATGAGCCACGCGCCTCTGCTGTTTGGCAATGCCATGGTTACCTGGCTGGCCACAATCAATGCGGCGCGCACCACAGCGGACAAAGTCAAGACGCTGACGGCATTCAGACCGGCGTTTCTGAAACCCGTTATCGGCTTGTTATGCGGTCTCACCGACCCGATCGTCGGCCTGAATATGGGCCAGACGGCGGAAATTCTCGCCCATCGCTTTGCTATCAGCCGGGAACAGATGGATGGCTACGCATTACGCAGTCACCAGCGCCTGGGCCAGGCACAAGAGAACGGGCATCTTGAGGAAATCGAGGTTATCTACGATCACCAGGGCAAATTTTATGATGCCGATGACGGCTTGCGCGCCGATAGCAGCATGGACAAGCTGGCCAAACTCAAACCGGTTTTCGATAAACCGTTCGGCAAGGTAACCGCCGGTAACAGCGCTCAGATAACCGATGGCGCCGCCTGGCTGATTCTGGCTTCGGAAGCAGCCATCAAAAAATATGAGCTGCCGGTGTTGGGCAGGATCGTGGACAGCCAGTGGGCCGGACTGGATCCCAGTCAGATGGGTCTCGGGCCGGTGCACGCCATGGCACCTGTCCTGAAACGCAATCACCTGGATAGCGGCGATATCGACAACTGGGAAATCAACGAAGCCTTTGCCACCCAGGTGCAGGCCTGCCTGAGCGCCTGGCAGGATGAGGACTTCTGCAAACAGGAGTTGGGTCTGGACAGCGCATTCAGCCCGATCGATGAAGAACGCCTGAATATCGATGGTGGCGGTGTCGCCATCGGTCATCCGGTGGGCGCCAGCGGTGCGCGCATCCTGTTACACACATTGAAGACATTGCAACGAACGGGGCGGAAACGTGGTATTGCCAGCCTTTGTATCGGTGGCGGCCAGGGTGGCGCCATGCTGGTCGAGAGGGACGCTTGATGGATACACAGTCGGAAAGCCCGGATCTTTACACGCATATCGATGAGGAAAATATCGCCTGGCTGCATTTCGATAAGCAGAACGCCAGCACCAATGTACTGTCCGCGTCTTTGCTGGAGACCTTCTATGATGAACTCCTTGAGCTGGTCGAACGGGCGCCGCGCGGCCTGATCATCCTGTCGGACAAGAGCAATGGCTTTATTGCCGGTGCCGATGTCAACGAATTCACCCGCCTGGAAAACCACGGCGAGGCCATCAGCGCCATACAACGTGGCCAGGAAGTGTTCGATCGGCTGGCAGCGCTGCCTTTTCCGACCGTCGCCATGATCCATGGCTTCTGCCTGGGTGGCGGGCTGGAACTGGCACTCGCCTGCCGTTACCGGGTCGCCAGGGATGACCAGGGTACCCGCCTGGGACTGCCGGAAGTGCGCCTGGGTATTCATCCGGGCTTTGGCGGTTCGGTTCGCTTGACGCGCCTGGTCGGAGCCCTGCACGCCATGGACCTGATGCTGAGTGGACGCACCGTGAATGGCCGGGCCGCCAAGCGCATGGGGGTGGTTGACCACGCGGTTCCCGAACGCCATCTGAAGGCGGCCGCGCGCGCCATGATTCTGAACCCGCCTGTTCCACATCGCCCGGGCAAGCTGCAGGCACTCACTAACCATGCCTGGGTGCGACCGATACTGGCCCGGGTTTTTCAGCACCAGGTCGGTAAAAAAGCCCGACGCGATCACTACCCCGCCCCCTATGCGCTGATCGATACCTGGCATCATCACGCCGACAACGAACGCTCCATGATGCACGCGGAAGCGGAGTCTGTGGCCGAGCTTATCGTCGGTCCCACGGCACAGAACCTCATCCGGGTATTCCAGCTGCAGGAACAACTCAAGGCCCTGGGCCGCCAGGCAGACTTCAAACCGCGGCGTGTTCACGTCATTGGTGCCGGCATTATGGGTGGCGATATTGCCGCCTGGTGCGCCTACAAAGGCATGCAGGTTACGCTGGCGGATCAATCACCGGAACGAATTGCACCCGCCATGAAGCGCGCCTATACACTGTTCAAGCGCCGCTTGAAACGTACCCGGCCGGTGCAGGAAGCCATGGATCGCCTGATGCCTGACCACAAGGGCATGGGCGTCGAACGGGCGGATGTGGTCATCGAAGCAATTTTCGAGGATGCCGACGCCAAACGCAGCCTGTACCAGCAGCTGGAGCCGCGCATGCGCAACGATGCAGTGTTGGCAACCAACACGTCCAGTATCCCGCTGCAGGAGCTGCGCGGCGCACTCAACGACCCCGCCCGGCTGGTTGGCCTGCATTTCTTCAACCCCGTGGCCAAGATGCAGCTGGTCGAAATCGTACGCGACAATGAAACCGACGCAGCAGTTGTTGCCAGGGCCATTGCCTTTAGCCGTGCCATTGACCGCCTGCCGCTGCCTGTCTCCAGCACGCCCGGTTTTCTGGTCAACCGGATTCTGATGCCCTATCTGCTGGAAGCCGTGGAACTCGAAAATGAAGGTGTGCCGGCGGCTGAAATCGATCGCCAGGCACTTGAATTCGGCATGCCCATGGGCCCCATTGAATTGGCCGATACCGTCGGTCTCGATATCTGCCTGCACGTGGCCGAGATTCTTGGCCAGCACCTGGGTACAGCGGTACCCGTTCGCTTACGTGATCTGGTTGATCAAGGTCGGTTGGGACGCAAGAGTGGTGAAGGCTTCTACCAGTACAAAAAGGGCAAAGCGGTTAAATCCGGCACCTCCAAGGGCCATCATCCCAACCCGGACGTCAGTAACCGTATGATACTGAGGATGCTCAACGAAGTGGTCACCTGCTTACATGAACAGGTCGTCGACACCGCGGATCACCTCGACGCGGGCATGGTGTATGGCACCGGTTTCGCACCATTCCGTGGCGGGCCGTTGCGCTACATCGAAACCGAGGGTGCCGACACCCTGTTGCAGCGCCTGCAGGATCTGGAACAACGCCTGGGATCGCGTTTCAAACCGGCCCCCGGCTGGGAAACCGTATCGGGTTTTACAGATCAGAAAACGAAAAACGGATAAATACCATGAAACAGCAGGCAGAACGGGATCTGATTACACCGGAACAGGCAGGCACACTGTCCGGCCTGTTTTACGAACGTGTGCGACGAAGTCCCGACAAAGTAGCCTACCGCTATTACGATACCTCCACCGACAGCTGGAACGACCTGACCTGGTCCGATGCTGGCAAACAGGTTGCGCGCTGGCAGGCCGCATTCGCCGCAGAGAATCTGCAGGCCGGTGATCGCGTCGCCGTCATAATGCAAAACTGCCCCGAGTGGGTCATGTTTGACCAGGCTGCGCTGGCCAATGGTCTGGTCGTGGTACCGCTCTACACCCAGGACCGGGCCGAGAATGCCGCCTATATCCTTCAGAACGCGGGGGTCAAAGTCCTTCTTATCGGCGGGCAGGAACACTGGGACAGCCTGCAACCGGTGCGGGAACAACTGGGTTTTCTGGCCCGCATCATCAGCCTTTCGCATATCGATTGCGGCGGACACCCGGATTCACGCCTGAAAACGGTCGGCGAATGGTTACCTGACCAGGCCGAGCTGATTCGCGCAGACCGGGACAAGGACGCCCTGGCTACCATTGTTTATACCTCGGGCACCACCGGGCGCCCCAAAGGCGTGATGCTGAGTCACCACAATATCCTGTGGAATGCCTACGCCAGCCTGCAGGTGGTCCAGTGCCAGCCGGATGAGGTGTTCCTGTCCTTTCTGCCCCTGTCACACACCCTGGAGCGCACCGCCGGCTATTATCTGGCCATGATGGTGGGGGGTACGGTCGCCTACAACCGTTCCATTCCCCAGTTGGGCGAAGACCTGCTGGTCATCAAGCCGACCACCCTCATATCTGTTCCCCGCATTTTCGAGCGGATCTATAACAAAATCCAGCTGGGTCTGGAAGAAAAATCAGCGGTGGCGCGCGCCCTGTTCAAATTGGCTGTCGACACCGGCTGGCGACGTTTTGAACACCAGCAGGGGCGCGCCGGCTGGAGCCCGAAACTGCTGCTCTGGCCACTGTTAAATAAAATCGTTGCCGGCAAGGTGATGGAAAAACTGGGTGGAAGAATGCACCTGGCCGTGGTCGGTGGTGCACCTCTGCCAGGCGGTGTCGCCCACCTGTTCATCGGACTGGGCCTGCCTATGATCCAGGGCTACGGATTGACGGAAACCAGCCCGGTCATCAGCGTCAATCCCATCGAAAACAATGACCCGTCGGGTGTCGGCTGCCTGTTGCCGGACGTCGAAGCCCGTATCGGCGAGCAGGATGAACTGCAGGTTCGCAGTCCCGGCGTCATGCTGGGATACTGGGCGAACGAGAAAGCCACCCGGGATATGATCGACAGCGATGGCTGGTTACACACCGGCGACAAGGCCCGCATCGAGAACGGACAGGTTTATATCACCGGGCGGATAAAAGAAATTATCGTGCTCGCCAATGGTGAGAAAGTGCCGCCGGCAGACATGGAGATGGCCATCTGTATGGATGCCCTGTTTGAACAGGCCCTGGTTATAGGCGATAACCGGCCCTATCTGACGGCGTTAGTGGTTCTCAATCCCGAACAGTGGGAACCGCTGGCCAGAGAACTGGGTATGGACCCGGGCGACACGGCCGCCTGTCACAGCTCACGGGTCAACGAAGTCGTGCTGGAACGAGTCGCCAATCAGATCAGCACGTTTCCGGGCTATGCCAGGATTCGCAAGGTACGCTGCCAGCTTGAACCCTGGAGCATTGAAGACGGCCTGATTACACCCACACTCAAATTAAAGCGCAACAAAGTCTGCGAACGTTTTGAAGCCGACATTAACGGCATGTATGAAGATCGTTAACCTTATTGGCAAGACGGCGTAAGAGCGGGCGTCCTCCTGACCGCGCTATCGCGCCGAAGGACGGCGCTCCTACACCTGATGTTAATAATCTGTTACTGCTGTGGCGGGTATCCGCCACCCCCCTGCCGCCCGTATCCAGGCTGCCCGTAACCGTAGCCGGCACCGCCGCGTCTCATGCCGGGACCACCCGGACCGGGACCGTAGCCGGATTCACCCGGACCCGCGCCGGGACCGGCACCATAACCGGGACCACCGCGTCCCATTCCGGGACCACCCGGACCAGGACCGTAGCCGGATTCGCCCGGACCCGCGCCGGGACCGGCACCATAGCCGGGACCACCGCGTCCCATACCGGGACCACCCGGACCAGGACCGTAGCCGGATTCGCCCGGGCCCGCGCCGGGACCGGCACCATAGCCATAACCGGGACCACCGCGTCCCATGCCGGGACCACCGGGGCCCTGACCACCCATCGGACCGGGACCGTAGCCGGGTTCACCCGGACCCGCGCCTGGACCACCGGGACCAGCACCGTAGCCGGGACCACCGCGTCCCATTCTGCCGGGTCGGCTTCCGCTACCGCCGCCAAACGCCAGTAGCAGCGGTTGTTCCTGCACCGTGCTCTGTGGCACCGGCAGCGGTGCTGTGCTCGAAGCCAGCGCCAGCAACGGGGCCAGACACAGTGTGCCGCCGAGAGTGGTGATTATCTGCCTGTTTATAGACATATTGATCTCCTGATTATTGTTACAGCCCTCTTCCGCCTGTCGCAAAATGCTGGCTGAAAAGAAGACAAAAAGTTTCTAAAGAATAACAGCTTAAACCATGCAGGCAGATAGCCCACCTGATACACCCTGCCACTCCGAAAGGTGACGAATGTATTCATGCTCCCGACTGTCTGGTGATCCAGTGTAACACTCTGACCTGAATATACCATCGAGCCACTCCACACTGCCCGAGAACAATTCACTGTAATTCAGTGAGCTATAAACCTGATCAGATTTCAGTGACGGGGAATCAACCCTTATTTATCACCAGAAGGGGATATTCAGTAGACTATTAACGCGATTCTTAAAGAAGGTTGCCTTCCCCCGGGGGAAAGGGAAAATAATCGGCCGAACGGCCGATCGATCCGGCTTCAGGCAGTCAAGCGATCCTGTATTATTCTGCAACCATTCCGTTGGAGGCGACTTGTTTTGTCATTGTTGCGCTGATAGAACATCAGGTCGCGAATAATCCAATCGGTGGTGAAATCATGCCTGGCGAATTCCAGTGCAATTTTACCCTGCCCCGGGCGAACCACCCGGGCGTAGATTTTCCGGTACAGGGTTTCCTTGCCTGTCCATATTTTGAAATTCAGAATGACCGATCGTTGCTGCGGTGGAAGCTCACCTTCGCGCAGTACAATGGAAACACCTGTGCAACTTATATTCTCTGCATAACCATAGCAGCGGTTTGCAGCCGAATGTGCGATTTCGATATCGACCTGAATCTGGTTGCGTTTTGCCTTCCTTTTTTCCATAGTTCAGCCTTTGGTACGTTCGTTGAGCGGACTTCGTTGCGACACGAAGCGATACCGGGAACAGCGACCCCTTCCCTTCCATGCGTTGTCCTGACTCGCCTGAGGCAATTGCTTCCTGATCTTGCCGGAACGAAGAAACATCCTACTGAAGCAGAATAGGGCAGCAGCAGCATATTGTCTGTGTACTGCGTCACAGATTAGCGGCCGCTACAGAGCCAACTTTATCACCACTCATTGACGAGCCCCGGAAAACACCTGATAGAAATTCTGTGTTGTATATGATGCGGTCTGCTCCAGCGATTCACCGCGCAACTCGGCAATGTGTTCTGCAACATAACGAACATAAGCCGGTTGATTGGACTTGCCACGTTTGGGAACCGGGGCCAGGTAGGGAGAGTCGGTTTCCACCAGCATGCGATCGGCGGGCATTTTGCGCGCAACATCTTTCAGTTGCTGCGCGTTTTTAAAGGTCACAATACCGGAAAAGGAGATATGGAAATTCATGTCCATGGCGGCTCTTGCCATATCCCAGTCTTCGGTAAAACAGTGTAAGACACCACCCACCTCACTGGCGTGCTCCTCCTTGAGGAGGTTCAGGGTATCCTGTTTAGCCGCGCGGGTATGAACGATCAGGGGCTTGCCCACGGCTTTCGCCGCGCGGATATGACGGCGGAACCGCTGCCGTTGCCACTCAACGTCGCCCTCGATACGGAAATAATCGAGACCGGTCTCGCCAACCGCCACGATCCTGTCCTGTTGTGCCAGCCCGGCGAGCTGCTCTTCGTCGGGGTCCTCTACATTCGTTCCGTCGGGGTGGACGCCGACCGAAGCCGATATCTGTGCGTAAGGTTCAATCAGCTCCAACATCGGCGCAAAACGCTCCAGGCTGACCGACACGCACAACATGTGCTCAATGCCCAGTTTTCCGGCTTCGGCCAGCACGTCGTCAATGGACTGCTGTTGCGGACACAGCATATCGAGATGACAATGAGAATCGACCAGCATGATTTATCTGTCAGTCAAATTGTTGGGTGAAAATATTCATACGTTGTCGAACTCTTTCGGACTCAATGAGTACGTAAGCTGGCCGACATATGCTTTCCGGACCGTCGGCCGCATGGACGCGGCCGTCGAGCGTACAGGGATGTATTTATAGCGTGTCTGGAAAGCATATGTCGGCCAGCTTACGTACGCCTCAGTTGTATCCTTTGCGGCAGATTATTACATGGTATGAGTCGGGCGGTCTGCCGATACTGCACCGGCAAGGTAGGTTTCAATTTTTTTCTGGGCGGCACCGCCATCCTGAGAGCTGAACTGCACACCGACACCGGCAGCACGGGCCCCTTGTGCCCCTTTGGGCGTAATCCAGATGATCTTGCCGGCGACCGGAATTTTTTCCGCTTCACCCATGAGGCTGAGCAGCATAAAAACTTCGTCACCCAACTGGTAGCTTTTGTTGGTGGGAATGAACAGTCCGCCGTTCTTAACAAACGGCATATAGGCTGCATACAGTGCACTTTTGTCCTTGATGGTTAGCGACAGTATACCCTGCCGCGCTCCGCCACCTGCTTTCATCGTCATATCGATTGATTACCTGCTAGCCATCCTTCTCCGGTGTAAATTCAGATCAGCCAGTTTTGCCCAGAAAATCAGCAAATCCTCCAGAATCAATTGCCGGTTCAGACCAGAACCCATGTTATTCAATGCATTAGCAACCTTGTCTGATAAGTCAAATAACTGGCGACAGTCTACAGCTTCTGCAATTGGTTGCAACATTTGCGCCACCTGAGGCTCAAGCGGGACCTGCCCGCCCTGTTGCCAGAAAATCATATCTTCCAGCCAGACACGCCACCAATCCAGCGATTGCCGCTCGCTATCCCCCATCCACTCCTTGGCGGTCGCAACAGGGTCCCGGCTGCCTTGAAATACGGTCACCAGCTGCTGCAGACGTTGATCGCGGGTTCCAGCAGAATCCGTTGCGGCCAGTTGCTGCGCCTTCAGCGGCGCACCGTTCGCCAGTTGCAGATAACGAATTGCCTGCCCGGTCTCCATACCGGTGTCCTGCAGCCACTGTTGTGCATTCAACGCATCGGGCAGCGCGACCTGCAGTTGCTGGCAACGACTGCGAATCGTGGCCGGCAACCGCCCCGGCAACGCAGCCAACAGTACCAGTAAAGTGTTATCGGTCGGTTCTTCCAGCGTTTTAAGCAGACTGTTGGCTGCATTTCTGTTCATGGCATCGGCCGGCTGGATGATTGCCACCTTATAACGACCGGCGTGACTGGTCATACAAAGCTCGCCGGTCAGTGAGCGAACCTGGTCGACTTTGATGGCTTTGCCCGCCTCTTCCGGCGCCAGCCATAACAGGTCGGGATGGGTGCCGGCCTGCAACCAGCCACACGCGGCGCACTGACCACAGGGCTGCCCGTCGACGGCCGGCTGTTCGCACAGCAAGCTGTGCGCGAGCTGCTCGGCCAGCACCTGCTTGCCGACTCCCTCCTGCCCGCTGATCAACAAGGCGTGAGGCAAGCGCCCCTGCGCACGCGTCCTGTTCAGGCGCTCCCGATATTGCTGCAGCCATTTCACATTAACGCCCCTTTTCCTGATCGGGTGGAGAGATTGAAGGCTTACCGCTTACTCGCATCATTTTTCACCACAAAGGACACCAAAGAGCGAGCCCTCACAAATGAGTATGGATGTTAGCCGACATGGTTTTGAAAAACCATCGAGCGTACAGGGATGTATTCACAAGGTGAATTGCCGTCAGGCAAGAGAGGGTGCCCTGGGGTACAAGGTGAATTG
>CBFDBP010000085.1:0-12264 GCA_965603065.1 uncultured Gammaproteobacteria bacterium | reverse complement strand
CAGGGCAGAAGGTGAGGAATGGGACATTCCGAGAGGCTCCTCTGGAGGACCTTCTTTTGCTGCGCAATTCACCTTGAAGGACACGAAGATCACGAGTTTGTGAGAAATGCGCTAACTGGGAGTGCGTGTATATCAAAAGAAACCCTGCTATTTTTAGAAAGCCTTGAGTCCAGACAAATGTACACGCTGCTGGCAGATTTGCCCGTCACCTGCCGAGCAGGAGGTCTTTGGCCTGGTTTATTTTCGCCGCAAGGAAAGTGGAGCCGCCGCGGTCCGGATGGAGTTTCTGCATGAGCCGGCGGTGAGCTTCGATAATCTTTTCCTCGCCGGCCCCTTCTTCGAGACCGAGGATGTCATAGGCCTCGCGGTGCGACATGTCGCCTGAAAACCCACTGCTCTGAGTATCCGCTTGCGCTTGTTCCTGTTGCTGCCAGCTGTCACCGTGGACGCGGTCCAGGTAGGCGCGTAACAGTGCTGCCGATTCTTCGTCTTCTCTACTGTACCGGGTCAGCAGTTCGAGCAGTTGCTCGAGTGAAAGCGACTGTAAATCCTCGCCGGTGTAACGGCCTTCCAGTATGCGACCATTCATTTCGCCGCTGTCGTGATCAAGTGTCATCCTGATAAAACGGGTTTCGACGTTTGACTGCCGGCCGGTAGACTGCCCGGCTGAGGGTTGCGCGCTCTTGAATTGCCGGTAGAGGCGCTGAAAGACCGGCAGGTAGCCGACGAGCAGCGGCAGCATGCGGCGAAAGAAGGGTAACAGGGCACCGAACAAGGCGAATACCCAGCTCAGGCGCCCGCTCGCCGCCAGTGCTATGAGAAGGGCGCCGATGCTCACCGCTGCCGCCTGGAGCTGAGTTTTACGCGGCTGTTTGACGAACCAGCGAAACCCGAGGTAGAGGCCGGCAACGGCCACCAGCAGAATCAGTCCGCGCACCGTGATCAGCCCCTACTGATCTGCCGGGTGAGCCGTTTCACGCTTTCGCCCCGCGTCTTGCTGAAATTTTCCAGGGCGCGGCGTCCACCGGCCGCATACACGGCAACCGCGCTCAGCAGGTCACGCAGCTGCTGGGCGCTGCCCGCGTCAAACGGGCAGTATGCCCCGTTTGTCAGTCTGGCGATCTGTTTGTATGCAGCCTCCGCGGCCGGATCGCGCCCTTCGTGAAACAGGAACACCGGCACGTTATGAATGCTCAGTTCACCGGCAAGCTGACAGAGCCGGTCAACTTTTTCTTCCATGCAGTCGCCGACAAACACCAGGGCGTTGATCTTATCCTGTCGGGTTTCTTCAATCGCATGCCGAAGCACCTTGCTTATCTGGGTGTGCCCGCCCAGGCATCGTACTGCCGTCATTCGCTTGTGCAGATCGGCAGCGTGGGTCAGCCAGCCACTGGCGCTGAATTCGTTGAATCCGCGGTAATAGCACAACTGGATGGACAGGCCGCCCAGTGTGGCGGTCTCTGCAAACATCTGAGCCTGTAACTGGCAGGCCTGGTCCCAGGTGGGCTCCCGACTGGCGGTGGCATCCATGGCAAATATCAGCCGTCCCGAGTGGCCTGACGATTTCACAAGCGGTGTGGATGCCACCTTGCGCAGAAATGCATCGACTTCTGAACGGCTGGACTTTCCGGGTAGCTTTTGTTTTGCCATGGCTGCAGGGGAGTGGCTGTCATTCGCTGATAATCCCGATGCATTTTAATCCAGTGCCGGTAAATTAAACCAGTAGCCTGATCGGGGTTGCCTGTACAATCGCGCCGGAGGGCGGCGCTCCTACCGGTGGATCTTTCACTTTTTATGGCGTTCCCCATGACCGTGTTCGTAATACTTGGAATTGAGCTTACACTCTGGCAACTCAATAGGACGTGAACGGGGTTTTCCGCTGGATTGATTGATAAACAGTCAATACAATCTCGTAAATTCAAACTTATTTGTCATGTTAACAGGCCCTAATGAGTATGGAAGTTAGCCGACATAAGCTTGCGGGACCGTCGGCCGCAGGACGCGGCCGTCGAGCGTACAGTGATGTATTTACAAGGTGAATTGCGTAGCAAGAGAGGGTGCCCTGGGGTGCAGCGTGTCCCGCAAGCTCATGTCGGCGGACTTACGCAGGCGTTATTCGCTATCCAGCTGCCATGTGGCTGAGAAAGCTTCCAATTCTGGCGCTGTCGGGTTTGCTCTGGATTTTTCCCTTGCTGGGCGGCTGTGATCGACAATCAGAAGCCGATCTGATGATTCTGCACGTCTGGGCGCATGCCGGTCAGGAAGCGGAAAGGCGGGTTCTGCAGGCACAGCTTGAACGTTATAATCAACAATCCGATAAAATACAGCTAAAGCTCACCTTCATCCCCGAACGCGATTACAATGCGCAGGTCCAGGCGGCGGCATTGGCGGGCGATTTGCCGGATGTGCTGGAGTTCGACGGGCCCTATCTTTATAACTACATCTGGCAGCGGCATCTCATGCCTCTGGAAGATGTGTTGTCCCGCGCTTTGCTGGATGACCTGTTGCCGTCCATCGTGGCACAGGGCAGCTACGGACAACATCTCTACAGTGTCGGGGTGTACGATTCCGGGCTGGGGTTGTATGCGCGAAAAGGCGCGCTGCAAAAGATCGGGGCGCGCATACCGGCATCTGCCGCAGATGCCTGGTCAATTGACGAGTTCAACCAGGTACTCAGGCAGCTGGCGGCGCGGGATGATGATCAAGCCGTGCTGGACATCAAGCTCAATTATTCGGGTGAATGGTATACCTATGGGTTTTCCCCTCTACTGCAGTCTGCGGGTGCGGACTTGATCGAGCGGGAACGCTACCAGGCCAGTGATGGCACAATCAACAGCCCGGCGGCCGTCTCCGCCATGCAACAGTTACAAACCTGGATTCGGCTGGGCTATGTTGATCCCAATCTGGATGATGCCGCTTTTACCAGTGGGCGGGTCGCGCTGTCCTGGGTTGGACACTGGGAATATGAACGTTATCGAAATGTTCATAAAGAGGACCTGCTGGTATTGCCACTGCCCGATTTCGGTCAAGGCAGCCGCACCGGCCAGGGTTCCTGGAACTGGGGTATTTCGCGTCACAGCCGGAATCCCCGGGCTGCGGTGCAGTTTATCGAATTTTTGATGCAGGCCGATGAAGTGCTTGTCATGTGTGATGCCAACGGGGCTGTGCCCGGGACGAAGAGTGCTGTACAGCAGTCGGCACTCTACGGCAGGCAAGGGCCATTGGCTTTATTTGCCAGGCAGCTGATGCAGGGCGTTTCCGTACCGCGGCCGAAAACCCCGGCTTATCCCGTGATTACGACAGAGTTTCAAAAGGCCTTTCAGCAGATACGCAGCGGTGGTGACGCGAAACAGGCGCTGGATGTCGCGGCGCAGAAAATCGATCAGGATATTCGCGATAATCAAGGCTATCCGTTTTTGCAGTAATGACGTCTGCAGGCCATCAACCCGGAAACCAAAATGCGCGGCTGGCCTGGCTGTTCGCCTTGCCGGCCTTGCTGGGGTTGTTGATTTTCGTATTATTACCTTTCGTTTTATCGGTCATCCTCTCCTTTACCAATCTTCGCCTCGGCTCGCCCTTGCCGCTGGAGTTCATGGGTTTCAGCCAGTACCAGCGTATTTTTACGGATCAGGCATTTTTAGCGGCGTTACGCAATAATTCGCTATTCGCATTAATCGTGGTGCCGCTGCAGACCGGTCTGGCACTGCTGCTGGCACTGCTGGTCAACCAGCCTTTGCGCGGCATGGTACTTTTCCGCAGCTTGTTTTTTATGCCGGTGGTGTTCCCTCTCTCTCTGGTGGCCGTGGTGTGGATCCTTGTCTTTGCGCCCGGCCCTCAAGGCCTGTTAAACCAGGTGCTGGAAACAATTACACTGGGCACCTGGCAGCCGCGGGATTTTTTACACGATCCTGCGTGGGCGTTGCCCGCGATAAGTCTGACGTCCATCTGGCAGGGCGTGGGCTTTCAAATGGTGATTCTGTTAGCCGCTTTGCAGGGCATAGCGCATGAGCTGTATGAGGCGGCGAGGGTGGATGGCGCCAACCGATGGCAGCAGTTTGTCTGTATTACCCTGCCTCAGCTGCGAAATGCCATCATCTTTGTCGTCCTGGTCACCACTATTCTGGCGTTTCGTTTGTTCGATCAGGTGCAGATCATGACGCAGGGTGGCCCGAATAATGCCACAACCACCGTCATGTATGAGGCGGTGAACAGCGCCTTTGGCAGCCAACAGGTCGCCAGGGCCGCTGCCATGACGGTGGTGTTTTTCACTATCGTGCTGCTGATTACGCTGTTGCAGCGGGCTGTGAGCAGACATGAACGGGTGATTGAATGAACGGCAAACAGCGTATCAGAATGCTGTCTGTCTACCTGGTGCTTACGACGTTGGCATTCATGTTCCTCGTTCCGGTGGTTATGATGTTGTTCGGCAGTTTCAAACCGGATGACCAGGTGTTGGTGCAAGCCGGCCGTTTAGGCAGCCTGCTTCCTGCTGAGTTCAGCTGGTTCAACTATCAGGATGTGTTTGCACGGGTGCCGTTTGCACGTTATCTGTTTAATTCGGCATTCATCAGCTTTTGTATTGTGGCAGGCGGTCTGCTGGTTAATTCACTGGCCGCCTATGCCTTTGCCCGCTTGCAGTGGCCGGGCAGGGACTGGGTGTTACTGGTGGTTGTTGCTTTAATGATTATTCCCCTGGAAGCCATTGCCGTTCCCCTGTTCTATGAGGTGACGCTGTTAGGTTGGCGCGACACCTACTGGGTGCAAATCATTCCCTTTATAGCCAATGCCTTTTCCATTTATCTGTTTTATAGTTTTTTTCTGAGTCTGCCCAGAGAACTGGAAGAAGCAGCACGCATTGACGGGGCAGGGCCATGGCGGATATTTTTTCGTATTGTGGCACCCAATGCCAAACCGGTATTCGCGACCGTGGCGATCTTGAGCTTTCTAACCCAGTGGGGTGCCTTACTGTGGCCGTTGATGGTGACTCACAGTGAAGCGGTTCGCCCCCTGCCTCTGGGCATCGCCACATTTTATTCTCTGCCGCCCTTGCAGTGGGGCGATATTTTCGCATTCGGTGTCATGATGGTGACGCCGGTGCTGCTGATTTTCGTGCTGTTTCAACGCTGGTTTGTGCAAGGCGTGGCGACCACGGGTGTCAAGGGGTGAGGCGTGGCCAGCGTTGAATTCAGGGACGTCAGCAAGCACTTCGGGAACGCTACCCGGGCGGTAAAAGAGTTTTCCTTGACGATAGCGGACGGTGAACTGGTGGTGCTGGTCGGCTCCTCGGGTTGTGGAAAATCGACACTGTTGCGACTGTTGGCGGGCCTGGAAAACGCGAGTGAGGGCGAAATACTCATCGCTGGAAAGAACGTGAATCAGCAGACGCCGCAACAGCGGAATGTTGCGATGGTGTTTCAGAATTACGCCCTGTATCCGCATATGACAGTGCGCGCCAATCTTGAGTTTCCCTTGCGTATGTCACATACACCAAAAGATCGAGTCGCGGCCAGGGTCGGCGAAATCGCGGACATACTGCAGTTGTCGGAATTAATGGCTCGCAAACCCGGACAGTTATCCGGCGGCCAGCGGCAACGTGTCGCCATGGGGCGCGCTCTGGTGCGGGAACCCAGCGTATTTTTGCTGGATGAACCCCTATCCAATCTGGATACCAGGCTGCGTGCACGTATACGGGCGGAAATTGCCCAAATCCAGAAACGCCTCAAGACGACCACCCTGTACGTGACACATGATCAGGTCGAGGCGATGACTCTGGGGGACCGGGTGGTGGTGCTCGATCACGGCGAGTCACAGCAGATTGGTACCCCGCGGGAACTTTACGAGCACCCGCAGAATAGTTTCGTGGCAAAGTTCATTGGCAGTCCGGGCATGAATATCCTGCCATCTGAGTTGATCGACAGGGGTGATGGGTGGCTAGTCGTCAAGCTGGGTGGCCAACAGATCAGCCTGGTCCTGGACCGACAGGGGTACGAAAAGCTTGTGCCATATTCCGGGCAGGATATTTATACGGGCATCCGGCCGGAAGCCTTCGCAAGCACGCCAACGGAAGCGAGTGTGGCGCTGAAAACAAATGTCGAAGCGGTCGAGTTTCTTGGCCATGAGACCCTGGCCTGTTTGTTTCTGCCGGGGGCGGCGCAGCTGCATACTGACCAGCCCTTTTTCGCACGCCTGCCAGGGCAGTTCCACAAGCCCAATGACGATGTGGCTGTTTTTTACATCAAGCCGGAGGCCTTGTACTTTTTCAATCAGGCGGGGCGTAATATCCTGATTTAAGGGTCTGGTAATCAGTGAAATTCAGGCATCGACCGCAATGTTGTGCTGTAACAATCGCGCCGGAGGGCGGCGCTCCTGCAAGGGAATCACCGCCGTTTGACAGGAGATTGTCTGAGCACAATTGTTGCTGTGTTGTAGCGCCTATTGCGGCGGAGGTTGTGGGGTCGGCGGCTCAAATTCATCTTCCTGTGTTTTGTTGCGCAAGGCCTGGCCGCTCTTTTCCAGCACTTCACCACCCTTCTCGATCAAGTTCTCACTCGTCTTCTTGATGGATTCCTGGAAGGTAGGCTCAATGAACGGGTTACTGAGCAGTGGCCGGTCCTGGCCCATATTGAAGCCAAACCAGATACCCAGGGGTATGCCGATGACAAGACCGAAAATCATTCCTTTTAACCGTTTCATATTTAATCTTCCTCTATGGCGCATTGACGATATTAAAGAATTAAACGGGTCAATGACAACCGGCTCTGATTGTCATTTTTCAGCGTAACGGGGTAAAAAGGGCGGGCAGGGACAAAAAGTGATCCCCGCGCAGCGTTTTTACTGGAGGGTTCTGATTATGAAAGCAACCGCTGAATTACAGCTTGTGCCGATTGGCGAGGGTGTCTCGGTCAGGCAGCAGATCACCCGCGTGGTCGAATTGTTGCAGGGCCATGACTTCATTATCCAGACACACGCGTCGGGCACCAATATCGAGGGGGAACTGGCAGAGATTCTTGCCGCGGTCGGTCAAATACACCAGGCACTGCACCAGGACGGTAGTATTCGCCTGCTGAGTTACCTGAAACTGGAAACTCGCACCGACAAGACGCCGACCCTGGCCGGCAAGCGTCTTTAGAGCGCTTTCCGCAACAGAAATCCAACGCGCGGGACAAAGCGGTTTGCGTCACCGGGCTTGAGAGCCCTGTTCGCTCAGGAAAATACCAAGCGGCCCGTCAGACTTCTCTATATGAATCGTCGCCCAGGCCTTGAGGTCGACCATGACCGCAAATGACAGCAGCAGATCGCCGCTGAGAAACTGTTCCGAAAGGTCCATAATGTGTTGCATGAGCGCGTCGTGATCCGCCTTGTGCTCCGCGTATTCGGGATACCGGTGCTGCGACATTAATTGCTCTTCATAGGCGAAGTGTTGCTGCGTATGCTCAACCAGCTCCACAATTATTGATTCGAGGGTTTCGCGGTCCTCGCGTTGTATCATGGCCTGGTGCAACCGGTTGACCAGCCCGATCAGTGCCGCGTGCTGGGCGTCAATCTCCGGGACACCGACCGTGGGCGCATCTTCCGCTTTAATCAGTTGCAAATCGATTCTTCTCCTCTCGGCGCGTGTCCCGAATGCTCATATCGGCGTAACTTGCGCTCGCCTTAGTATAGGCCAAATGAGTACTCAATGGGCTCGCTGACAAATGAGTCTGATTATCATCTGTCAGCGAATGCCTTGATCCTGGTGGATGACAGTAAAGGCTTGTCGCAATGATTTTCGTGGTGACCCCTGCCAGCCATTTAACGCTTTGTTTTGTCTGATTAAAGCATTGACGGCAAGGTGCTGCAAAGGCGCCGTCTCAGGTGGGCCTTGCCTGCTATAAAGTTTTGCCAGAGCGAGGCGACAACCTCTTTTGAACATGCCCCGCGGCGGGGGCGTTGGGTATGGGCGTCAATATGGAGTTGTTATGAGTGGCGAGGCGGTACTTGTTCCTCTGATCTGGGAATCCATCACCGGTGTTGCCGATGCAGTGGAAGCCACCATTGCGGCACGAAAGGAAGCGGCACGACGCAAAGCCGAAGCGCAGCGCGAGCGCATTCAGGCGTGGCAGGATTTCCAGTCGCGGCAACAGCAAGCACAGGCGCAACTGAGGCTATCGCGTGAAGCCGTTCACCAGGCCCAGCAACAACTGATCAACAGTGGTTTACAGCAAGCCGCCAGCCGTGTGCACGGTGGCGCCGTCGCTGAGGGCTTTGTCAAGCAGGGCGGTGAGCTATCGGGCGAGGGGGCCGCCGGGCTGATGGCGCACATCGACCGGCAACTGGCGTCGCTGCCTGCCGGGCTGTTCAGCGACGAGCGCTTGCCCTTCGTCCGCTTGCGCAGCCAGTTGCACCGCATGCAGCAGGCGTCGACACTGACTATCGATGAAGTGGATGACCTGGCCAGTACACTACAGCGCAGCTTCACTGACTATGTCCAGCGCACGGACCAGGAAGTGCAACAGCAAGGTAAACAGCTGGCCGACGCAGAGCAACTGCTGACGCGAATTCTCGAAGCGCGCGAACTCAGCATGGATGACGAGGACGCTGGGGCACTGCAGCGGCTGCAACAGAAACTGATGGCGCTGCTCGCCGAACAGCGGGTTTCACCCGCTGCCCTGGATGTGATCAGTCATCGCTTCACCAGCTTGCGTGATAAAGTCGAACGCGCGGTGGCGGAAGACGAAATGAATGATTTTCTGGCTGAGCGCGTCACCTACCATTTGAACGCCATGGGTTACGCCACTCACTCGGCGTTTTCCGACAAGCAGGTGGGCAGGCGCCGCGACGCCGAATTTTATTTGCCGGATGGTGATCGCCTGCGCGTTGTCCTGCAAGCGAATTTGAAAATGGGCTTTCAACTGTCCCACGAAACCCGGACCATGATCGAAAAAACCCTGTCCGGTGAGGCCTTGAGCTTCTTTCGTCAACAGGAGGCGCGCTGGTGCAGCGACATGAAAGAACTGATAAGCCGGCTCGTCAAAGACGGTGTGCCCTACCAGGTGCAGTTCGAACGGGATGTGCCGGATGAATCCATTCCGGTGGTGGTCATGGAAAGCGTCGATGAACTCCTGGACGAGGAAGACGAGGATCAACGCCCGCATCGACGCAAAAGGGAGCGGCATTTCACATGATCGTCATTGACGAGGCAACGCCCCGCTGGATACGTGAACTGGAACGATTCGTCCATGTCAAAAGCCTGTTGCTCGTGCACGGCAACATCCTGGACCTGGTGTCGTTTCCGGTGTCGCGCAGCGACGGCAACGGGGTCTACTGGACCGAGGGTGAGCTGTCCGGATTTTTTGAGCGTTTTCTCACCGGCATGGGGTATGAAGTCGTCGGCTCCTTTGATCCGGTTGCGGGTTTGTGTTTTGCCGACGATGATATGAGCGGACGTTATGAAACACTGACAGGGACGCGCATTGCGCCGGCCGCGGCGGGCGCAAGGCCCGCGCGCGCCGGCCGGCATGATGACAACAGCCTGATCGATGCCAACACGGTCATGGATGGTGTCAGCGCAGCCGTCAATAATCGTGAAACCCCCTGTGCCTTCGTGTTCCATTTTTCATCGCGTTTTCTGGATTCACCCAATCATCTGTCGCGCCAGGAACGCGCCTTGTTCACCCGGCTGTTGAAAGCTTCGCTGCAAGCCAAAGAGGTGTTGCGCGATGAACAGCGCTGGAGCAATGTGATTATCCTGGTGTGCGATAAGATCAATGATCTTCCCGTGTTCCTGTACCTGAACAATCCGCGCGCGCGTTCCATTCACCTGGAGAACCCCCATCAACAGGAACGTATACGTTATTTCCAGGCCACCTACCGCAGTTTCTATCGCAGCGAGGGTGAACAGCCCTGCGCGGATCTGGCTGCACAGTTCGGTGCCTCTACAGAAGGTTTTTCCTATTACGAAATGATGAGCCTGGTGGGTTTGTCGCGGCGTGAACAGATTCCGGCCAAAGAGCTGCAGAAGCTGGTCGATCGTTTCAAATACGGCATCACCGAGAGCGCCTGGGACAAGATCGATAAAACCCGCCTCGACCAGGCCGGCGATTTTTTCTACGGTCGCATCAAGGGTCAGGACAATGCGGTGGAACGGGTTTTATCCATCATAAAACGGGCAAAGCTGGGACTGGCCGCCGGTTCCGGTAAGCGCAATCAGCGCCCGCGCGGTGTGTTGTTTTTCGCCGGTCCGACCGGTGTCGGTAAAACCGAGGTCGCCAAGGGGCTGGCCGAGCTGCTGTTCGGCCAGCGTGACCGGCTGGTGCGTTTCGACATGAGCGAATATGCAGCGGCCCACGCCGATCAGAAGCTGCTGGGCTCGCCACCCGGTTACGTAGGCTATGAAGAGGGCGGTCAGCTGACCAACGCCATCAAGGAAAACCCGTTTTCGGTGTTATTGTTCGACGAAATCGAAAAAGCCCACCCCAGTATTTTCGACAAGTTTCTGCAGGTCCTCGACGACGGCCGTCTGACTGATGGTAAAGGCGAGACGGTCTATTTTTCAGAATGCATTATCGTTTTCACCAGCAACCTGGGTACCGTTGCCGAGTCGCACGACGGCCGCGACGTGCTGGTGACGCCGGACATGGCTTACGACAAGGTGCGCGACACCATTCTCGGTCGTATCCGTGATCATTTTTACTTTACCCTGGGGCGCCCGGAGATTCTCAACCGCTTCGGGGATAACTTCGTGGTATTCGACTTTATCCGGTCGCCGGCCGACGCCGCAATCGTCGAGCTGTTGATCAGGCAACTTCAGGCGGCCTTGCGCGAAGAGCGCGGTATCGAATTGGTGGTGGAGGCAAACGTGGTAGACAGCCTGACTCGGCTGGCAGGGGAAAACCTGGCGTTCGGCGGGCGCGGCATCCGTAACGTCATTGACAGCGCACTGGTGAACCCGCTGGCCGCCTGGCTATTCGATAACAATGTCGAAGGCGACACAAGCCTGCGCCTGACCGCCTGTGTCGACCACGGCGCGGGCGCGCTGCAGCGTTTCGCGCTGGACATTGAGCACTAGGCGTGGAGTTGAAACTCTACAGTCTCGCCTACCCGGTCACCGCCCTGGGGCCGGGTCGCCGCGTGGCGGTGTGGGTCGCCGGCTGCCCGTTACGCTGCAAGGGTTGTATTACGCCGCATCTATTGTCCAGTGACGCCGGTAAAAGTATCGCCGTACCTCGGCTGGCGCAACGACTGCTGCAATTACCCGTGCCACTCGACGGCGTGACGCTGACCGGTGGTGAGCCCTTTGCGCAGGCGGAAGCGCTGGCCGCCTTGCTGGGTCTGGTGAAAGCCGAGCGTCCGCAATGGAACGTCCTGACCTTCAGCGGTTTCACACTCAGGCAATGGCAACGCGGCGATGCCGCGCAACGGCAGCTGTTGCAGCAGATCGATGTCCTGGTTGACGGTCCCTACCTGGCGGGCCAACCGGGCCGGCATCCGCTCACGGCTTCGGCAAACCAACAGCTGCATCTGTTGACGCCACGGGCACAGGCCCTGAAACCCGCACTGGACGCGTTGCCGGCCAACACAGCCAACCTGGGGGTCAATCCGCAAGGCGAGGACTGCCTGATCGGTATTGTGGATCCCCACGCGCGCCGGCGTTTACACCGTGGCCTGCGATTAACCACCCCCGGCCTCGAGCCAGGCACTGAATCACGGGACCGGCATCGTGTCGACTTTTATTAAAATCTGTCCCAAGTGCGGACAGCATAATCCCGAATACGAAAACGTCTGTACCGTGTGCACCGACTTTATCGGTATGGAAACTCCGATTCCGGCGCCGTCGCCCGCAAGCGAGCAGGCACTCACCAGCGCCGGGGTATTGGAACATCAGTCGGCGGACCAGTCGCGGTTGATTTCTGCGACAGCGTCGCAGGCAGCCCCGGCACAGCTGCAACCGACCCTCTATTTGCAGGTGTTGGGTTCGAAGCAGATTTTCGAAGTGCACGACGGCTGGACTGTAGGCCAGTCCCATGCTTCCAGCACGGCTGACCTGCAACTGCGTGACTTGCCCGGAATCAATTACCTGCACCGTAACCACTGCCGTTTCTCCTGCCTGAATGGCGACTGGCAGGTCACGCCCATCGATCAGCGGCAACTCGGCCGGGACTTCACCAATCCGACCGCGGTCAACCATGCGACACTTCCCCCCGGTGAGGCGTATAGCATAAAAAACGGTGATCAATTGAGCCTCGCCAACCTGAAAGTCGTGGTCAGGATTATCTAGGGCCAGAT
>CBFDBP010000084.1:0-12325 GCA_965603065.1 uncultured Gammaproteobacteria bacterium | reverse complement strand
GAGGAAACTGATTCAGCAATTGGAAGAAATGCCCGATACAGGGCAGAAGTAATATTAAGGCACCTCACACGCAGGAAAGCCCCCTGGGCCGCGCAATCGAGCCGAAGGATGCGGTTTTCCCGCAGGTTGAGGTTACACCTGTAGGAGTGGCGTCCTTCGGCGCGATTGTGGTAGAACTGCATCGCGGCCAGGCGTACGTTCCTGCAAGTTGCCGGATTAATGGCAACCACGTCGAATAACGGACGCATGGTTTAGTAAACAGCAGGTAGCATGGTTAACAGAAAAACAAGTGTGACGCCGAAACAGGTCCGGCTGATTGTCTTTGACTGGGATGGAACCCTGATGGACTCTGAAACCCAGATTGTTCATGCCATGTCTGCGGCCATTGATGAGCTGGAACTGGAGAAACGCAGCATCGACCAGTGCAGAAACATCATCGGGCTCGGACTCAAAGAAGCCATCGATACCCTGTACCCGGGCAGGGACTCGTCCTTTCGGGAACAGTTTGTCGAGCGTTACCGGCATCACTGGTTCTCGAACACACAGACTTCCGAACTATTTCCCGGTGCGCGGGAAACCCTGCACTTGTTAAAGGAATCCGGTTTTATATTGGCGGTCGCTACCGGCAAGGGTCGCACCGGCCTGGATAAAGTGCTGCTCGCGACGGGGCTGGAGACTGTTTTCTCGGCGACGCGCTGTTCGGATGAAGCGCAGTCCAAACCGCATCCCCAAATGCTGCTGGAGATATTGCAGGAGCTTGGCATAGCACCGCATCAGGCCTTGATGGTAGGGGATACCGAGTACGACCTTTTGATGGCTATGGGGGCCGGCGTAGCGCCGATTGCGGTGACTTATGGTGTTCACGAGCGTGAGCGTCTGTTGGAACATCGACCACTGGCGTGCCTGGACAACATCAGTGAATTGCTTGACTGGTTGGCAGAAGAAAATCTGCTCGCCCCGGAATTGTTCTCCCAGTCGCCGTTGGCGGCTGCAGACTGAGGTAAACGGATATGGAATCAAATCAGAACCCCGAACAGGAATCAGCGCAACAGGAGCAGTCCAGCGAGTGGCAGCAGGAACTGATCAACCGCCTGGCATTCAGCGCCGTCAATGAACAGAAACGCACCCGCCGCTGGGGGATCTTCTTCAAATTCCTCACCTTTGCCTATATCGCCGCTATTCTGTATATCTATTCACCCGGTATCGATCTGGCAAAGGATGCTGCCGAAAAACACACGGCACTTGTCGAGTTAAAGGGCGTTATTGCACCGGAAAAAGACGCCAGTGCAGACAATATCGTGTCGGGCCTGCGTGATGCGTTTGAAAATGAAAATACCGCCGGCGTTATCCTGCGCATCAACAGCCCGGGCGGCAGCCCGGTGCAGTCGGGCTACATCAACGATGAAATCCGGCGTTTACGCAAAGAATATCCGGACACACCATTCTATGCCGTCATCAGTGACATCTGTGCCTCCGGTGGTTACTACGTAGCTTCGGCGGCGGACAAGATCTACGCCGACAAGGCCAGCATCGTCGGTTCAATCGGCGTGCGTATGGATGGCTTCGGCTTTGTCGAAACCATAGAGAAGCTGGGTATCGAGCGGCGGCTGCTGACAGCGGGTGAACACAAGGGCTTCCTTGACCCGTTCCAGCCGGTCAAACAGGACGATGTCGTGCAGGTGAAAAAGTTGCTCGACGACATCCATCAGCAGTTTATCAGCGTCGTGAGACAGGGGCGTGGTGACAAACTGAAAGATGACCCGCTGTTATTCAGCGGCTACGTCTGGACGGGTGAACAGGGCATCGATCTTGGCCTGGTGGACGAGCTGGGCAGTTCGAGTTACGTGGCGCGCGAGGTCATTGGCGCAGAGACCATTGTAGACTACTCACCCAGCGAAGACTGGCTGGAGAAATTCAGCAAACACCTCGGTACCGCACTGGGGCGTGGGTTTGGAGAGGTGCTGGGCGGCGGCAGTTTTATGATCCATTGATACCGGTAAGGGAGCAGGGCACTTACAACTCGACGCACATCTCCTGTAGGAGCGGCCCCCTCTGGCCGCGATAGATACAGGCGTATGATCGCGGCCAGGGGGCCGCTCCTACAGGAAAACCGGTGGTTATTCAGGGAATGGCAATGCCGGCCTCGTTCAGCCAGCTCACCAGGCGAATCAACGGCAAGCCGATCAGGGCATTGGGATCTTCGCCCTGCATTGATTCAAAAAGGCTGATACCCAGCCCCTCCGACTTGAAACTGCCCGCACAGTTGTACGGCTGCTCGGCCCTCAGGTAACGGTCTATCTGTTGATCTGTCAGTCGACGGAAAGTGACATGGTAGGGAACCAGGTCAAGCTTCGCCCTGCCTGTAGACGCATCATACAGGCAGAGGCCGGTCAGGAAGCTGACCCGGTGTCCGGCCAGGCGCGCAAGCTGTCGGCGGGCATTTTCGTGGTTACCGGGTTTGCCAAGCACATCGCCTGCGCAGACCGCGACCTGGTCAGAACCGATAATCAGCGCGTCTGGATATTGTTTTGCACCCGCACGCGCCTTGGCTTCGGACAGCCGTTTGACCATTGCCTCGGCGGACTCTCCCTGCAGGGCTGTTTCATCAACCTGCGGTGACAGGGTTTCAAAAACAAGACCGAGACGCTGCATCAGCGCCTTGCGGAAAGGGGACGTTGAGGCGAGCACCAGTGTTTGTTGTTGACTGCTGTTCATGCCTGGGAAAAATAACGTTCAAGATATTGAGCAAAGGATATTTCATCGGCAGCTTCCCAGGCGCGCTGATCTTCGAGTGATTTGACAGCCAGCTCGGAAAAATAGCGTTGCCTTGATTCGCTCATCGGCAGATTTTTGAAAAAATGCTGGTGAGTCCTGGAAAGCCGTTCGGCAAAGTGGTAAAAACCCTCACCCCGGTCGCGCATTTCATTCAACATACGCGCAGACGGTGTCAGCTCAGGATCCCGGATTTTTTGCTGCTGCGCCTGCAACGCCGCACAATAAGGTTCACCGTCCGTGCTGCGATCGAGCAGTTCGCAGACCGCGCTCATTTCCTGCAGAAGTTCATCGGCCCAGTCCGCCAGCGCGGCCGTGTTACTACCGCGTATCAATTTCAGCTTGGGATCACGTCCACGATGGGCAGCACGCAGTTCATTTTCATCGATCGATTTACGTTCGTAATCACCGATAGCGGGGCTTTCCTGTAACAGGCAGAACAGCAGAAAGCATTCCAGAAAGTGCAGTTGCCGTTCGTTGATACCCAGGGGGTCAAAGGCATTGACATCGAGAGAGCGCAGTTCCACATAGGAGACACCGCGCCGTTTCAGTGCCAGTGTCGGTTTTTCATTACCCTTGAGAATCTGCTTGGGACGAATGGTACTGTAGTACTCGTTTTCGATCTGCAGGATATTGGCGTTGAGCTGCCGGTACTCGCCGTCTACCTGCACACCGATTTTCTCGTATTCCGGACACGGGGTTTCTATAGCGCAACTCAGGCCTTCTATATAGTCGTCGAGACTGTCGTAATTGGCCTTGAAGCCGTGTTCGTTTTCCTTGTTGTTCTGATAGCCGATGTCGCCCATGCGCAGAGACGTGGCATAGGGTTCATAATAGGTGCTTTCATTAAACACCTTCAGTGTGGTGGGTGCACCACCGAGAAATGATTTACAGATGGCTGGAGACGCACCAAACAGATAGGGGATCAACCAGCCGAATCGCTGCAGGTTGCGGATCAGCGCCATGTAGGATTCAGAGATGAAATCCTGCAGCGGCAACCGGTTACTCTCCAGTTCCGCGTAAACCGGCCAGAAGTCCGATGGAAATGAATAGTTAAAGTGGACACCGGCAATGGCCTGCATGACCCGCCCGTAACGATAGCCAAGCCCCTGCCTGTAGACGTGTTTCATCAGGCCGGGATTGGAGCTACCGTACTCGGCGATGGGAATACTGGTTTCCCCGGCGACGACACAGGGCATGCTGGTTGCCCACAGGTACTCATCAGTCAGATGTTGATACACATACTGCTGGGTATCGCGAAGAAAATCGAGCGTCTGGCGGATATGGTGGTACGGGGGCGTAATGAATTCTATCAGCGCCTCGGAGTAATCGGTGGTGATATAGGGATGAGTGAGCGCCGCCCCCAGGTCCTTCGGGTGCGGCGTTTGCGAAATACGTCCCTCTTTGTTCACACGCAGGCATTCTTTTTCCACACCAATCCTGCTGTTGCGCATCAAGTGCGAATGCTTGAGATCAATCAGCTTCTGCAGCCGTTGGCGCGCGGTTTGGTACACGCCTATAAAAGCTCGAGGTCTGCTGGATATTGGTCAGACCCGAGGCCGGACTGCTCAAGCAGATCCCGCAACACGGGTTGCAGGGCTTCTTCAAGTACCGGGTGATAGAAGGGCATAGGTAGTATTTGCTGTAGCGTGAGATTCTGTTCAATACACCAGTTCAGCAAGTGACCAAGATGTTCGGCGTGCGGTGCGATCATAGCGGCTCCCAGCAAGCGGCCGCTCGCCTTATCTGCGTATAAACGCAGCACGCCCTTGTTCTTGCCCATGATCAGGGCCCGCCCCAGCATGCCGAAATCAACGCTGCCCACCAGCGTATTGTCCAGATCGAGCTCTGTATAACGCTTGCCGAGCATGACGATTTGCGGATCGCAAAAGGTGATAGACAGTGGCGTTTTGCGGCGAAAGGCGACAACACTGTCAGCGACGGCGTTGATGCCGGCAATCCTTCCTTCGTCTGCCGCCTCGTGGAGCAGCTGACGTTCATTGTTGACATCACCGGCGATGAATACAGGCTTGTCTTCGATCTGCATGGTATTGGGATTGTAGTCAGGCACACCATTGCTGTTGATGACGACGCCGGCCTTGTCCAGGTCAAGATTGTCCAGATTGGGGCGGCGGCCAATACAGACCAGCACTTTTTCCACGACAACGGACTGCTCACCTGCCGTGACCCTGAGTCGTCCACTATCGGCTTCTTCAATAGCAGCCGGATGACCCAGCCACAGAGGCATTTCCTTGGCGAGCAGCCTGATCGCCGCGCTGTTGATTTCCGGATCGTCCAGTTGGCCGATTGTCTGTAACTGATCGATACCGGTCACCTGAACACCCAGCCGGTTAAAAGCCTGCCCGAGCTCCAGGCCAATAACACCCAGGCCGATAACCGCCAGTGACCCCGGCAGGTCTTCCAGTTCAAATATCTCATCCGTCGTTATAATGCGCTCACCAAAGACTCTCCACGCTTCCGGAAAGACGGGCCTGGACCCCGTCGCAATCACAATACGCCTGGCTCGAATACGGCGCTCACCCACCTGCAGAAGACCAGGTTCCAGAAAACGGGCATAGGCGGGGATAAACTCATCACCCATGTGGTCGGTGGTGTTCGACAATACCTTGTCGACAAAGATATCACGCAAATCCTGTACGTGTTCCAGTGCATCCGGGCCGTCGACATTGAGACCGTCGCCGCCCTCGATACCTTCGCGGTTAAAGAGTACCCGGCGGTGAAAATCCTCTGCAACCTGGATCAGGGCTTTGGAAGGCATACAGCCCACGCGTGCGCAGGTGGTACCCAGTTCGCCCCCGTCAATCAGGACAAAGCTGTCCGTTTTACGTTTGACCTGGCCCATTGCATAGAGGCCGGCACTACCTGCGCCAACAATGGCGACATCGACTTGTTGTTCCATGAGTAATAACAGATATGTAGATTAATTAAAGTTGAAAGATCAGCTGACAGTCTGATGAGACCCGGCATGCGCCAGCCCACCGCCCGTGTGTGTGGTTTTGGAGTGGTAGAGCGCCCGGTCGACTTGCTCAAGAAGACTGTGAAAATTATCACCGTGCGTCGGTGCCTCGCCCAGACCAAAGGTGACACTGACATCAATACTGTTTTCGTTGGCCCAGTAATTGACCTGTTGCTGAATGCGGGTGGCGACGCATTCAGCCTCTTCAGGACCGGTATTTTCCAGCAACATGACAAATTCATCGCCACCGAAACGGGCGGCGATATCGGAACTGCGAATCGAGTTTCTGATGATTTCCGCAAACTGCTTGAGCACCAGGTCGCCGGCGGCGTGACCCAACTCGTCATTGACCGCCTTGAACTTGTCCAGATCAGCGAACAGCATGGCAAATTTCCAATTGTTTCTGTGCAAACGTTGGAACATGGCATTGACAACGTCAAGCAAGGCGCGCCGGTTCAGAAGGCCGGTGAGTATATCGAGGTTGCTGCTCAGTTCAAGTTCCCGCCGGTTGCGATCGATGCGCCCCATTAGAACGTAGGTATAGACCAGGATGATAGCACTGAAAAGATTCAGGAAGACCAGCCCCGGGGACAGTGTTGCGCCGTCGATCAGATAACGGACGGATAAAACCAGTATGCTAGCGGTAAAACAGCCAAGCAGCGATTCGGCAAACAGGCGCATACCGTAGCGCATACCGTTACCCAGCACCACCATAATAAACACCAGCAGGGACGGTGGGATGGGGTATGGGTCATTGAGCACGCAAACAGAGGTAATGACGATATCCACCCACATGGCCAGGTGAAAGCGCGTGATGTGGAAGTTGTGCTGACGGGCGTGTAAAAACAGCAGGGTATTGCTCAGCAGGTACAGGCCAAGCACCGCATTCAGCTGTAACAATGGCCAGTGGGCCGGGGCAATACCTTCGACAGCATTGAAGAACAGAAAACCCAGCAAAAGAAATGTGTAACGGGTGAAAAACTGAATCTTCTGTTCCTGCCAGGGCGGATAGCGATAACCCGAGACAAAATCATTGGGGGTGGCGCTGTGCCCCGGGTAGGTACGGCGATCTCCCAGGACTCTGCGATCTGATGAACGACGCTGATACTTCATGTGGAAATTAATTTACGGCCCATGGTTTCTTATTAAAGAAATAACCCCGTCATGAATGCCTGCCCGGGCCTGCACAATATGCGCAGCATTATAAAGGGTTGCCTATAGTTAAGGAACCTCCGCCCGATTCCGTGCTCATGGACGCCGCCCACGAGTTAATCAGATGGTTCCTTAAGGTGGTCAATTACCAGTAATTTTCGACGCTGAGATGTCCCGGCGTGCGTCGCCGGTTTCGGGCAAGCCCCCGCTCCTCGAGCATTGTTTGAGTGCTCTTAACCATATCCGGATTACCGCAGATCATGATTTGCGATGTATCCGGGCTGAACGTCATGCCGGCGGCGGCTTCCAGCCGCCCGTCGGCGATACTTGCAGGGATTCGCGCGCAAATCGCGAACCCGGTGTTTTCGCGACTCACAAATGGGATGAACTGGAACTGTGCGGGGTAACGCGAACGCAGCGACTCGATGGTTTCAGGAAAACTGAGTTCTGAGGCCAGGCGCACCGCATGCACCAGAACGATGCGCTCGAAACGCTGCCAGGGCTCTGCGGTTTTCAGTATCGAGAGAAAGGGTCCGATGGCGGTGCCCGTTGACAACAGCCAGAGGTGCCGGGAATCCGGGACTTCGTTCAGGGTCAGGAACCCCGAGGGTTTACGCATGACCCGGATTGCATCACCGGATTTCAATTCAACCATTTTATGGGTCAGTGGGCCTTCGGGGACGGTAACAAAATAGAACTCCAGCAGCGCATCATCGGGGGCGTTGACATAAGAGTAGGGACGAGAGACGAGTTCGCCGCCGATCTCCAGGCCAAGTTTCGTGAACTGGCCGGCGATAAACGGATCGACATCGGCCTCCAGCTGGATCGAAAACAGGGTGTCCGTCCATTGCCGCAAGGCATGAACCCGACCTTCGCACCAACGCTTTGTGTCTATTTCTTTAGTCATTTGTTCCCATAGTGATAACAGGCCCTGGCGCAGAGTCCGGCTGCATGTCGTGATAACAGGTCTCGATCAGCTCCAGCCCCCGCCATGCATCGGCAAGCGCCCGCTGCGGATCCCTTTGCTTCAGGAGTGCCTCTGCGCCACTCAGGATAGCTGCTATCTGGTTTTCATCAAACAGCTGCAAGCTGGGCATCAGTGTTTCGGCCGGTTCGCTGAGCAGGGAAGGGATGAGTTCATCCTCAGCAATGGGTGAATGCGGGTGGGTGAGCGCCGCAACCAGTGGCAGTTCCTGCAACTCGAAATGCAGCTTGCGGGCTGTTTCCTCATCGTCCAGCTGTTGCTTCGCATACGCATCGTTACCGGCCCCCGCCCGGATTGCCTGCATAATGTGCACAAGTAATTTCTTTATGGCGCTCTTGATGTGCTCCTGGTCACCGGGCAGGGCGCAGATCTGCTGGTAGCTGCGATCCAGTTCCTGCTTGATCTCCAGAATCGTTTCACTGGGTGTATTGGGTTTGAGGTCAACGGCTTTTTGTACCAGCAGCTGAAAATCGTTCATGAATCTGTCCATTTCAAGGCCGTCATCAAGACGCGCCCTGGCCAGGTCTTCATTGCTGACAGCGCTTTGTTTTTCGTCAAACAGGGGGTTGTGCTTCCTGCGCAGCAGGTGTCTTTCGCGAATGCCGGGGTTGCCCGTCAAGGACCTGTTCATTAATGTGCTCCTGGTTCCAGCATTCTACCTTAGCTGAATTTCAGCGGTATAAACACGCAGAGTAATTGGGGACAGCCCGAACGAGCCTGCATTTTTCACGGCCTCAACCACAAAGGGCACGAAGGTCACAAAGGAAAACATCTTAACTCGTGTCTCCGAAAGATTTTCAAGGAACATGTTGTTACCTGAGATCTGGTCGGATACACACGGAAATCCTTTATCTTTGAAATCCTTCGTGACCTTTGTGTCCTTTGTGGTGAGAAATCCGGGCTAGTTGATCCAGCGAATCTCGTGTGCTGTCTTGGCGCCGATGCTGGACGCTGCAAAGGATTTCGGCATCACCGCCTGGTGGTCAGACAGCGGAATGCGTCCCGCCATGATTTCGGCTTTGCGTTGGGGGTGCAGGGGAGTCCTGTCCGGCTCGGCATATCCGTCCGGGTAGATGGGCTGGTTGTTTGCTCTGTCGTATTTATCACTGGCGCCCAGAGTGTGCAGAAATTCATGTGCAATGACGACGTTGTTGCGCTGCGCCAGGGAGCGCCCGGCATAGGCATTGACCACGCCAATCATGCCTTTCTGAATACCCAGTGAATGTCTCAGAGTATTATGTGTATCCGGATCGTGATAGACGACAAACATCTGCACATCCGGTTTCGGCCCGTCAAAATTATCATTTCGAAAGGCCCAGTAGCGCAGCTTGAGGCTCCATAACATCACCGACAAGGTGCTGCCATTGACGGGTGGAAGAGGCGGGCGATCAGCGACCTGCTCTGCCAGCCGGACGGTGACGGGATCACTGATAGCCATCCCGTAGCGGTTTGCCTCGTCGTCAAGAAACGATTCAATGGAACGGAATGTGTCGCGGGAAAGCGTACCGATATACTTCTGGGTCACCGGGCTGTTGTCACCATTGACCGGATACACGACCACCCACAGAGATTCATCCCAGTCGGTGCTGCGCAGCTGGGTCAACCAGGTGTTCATGCCGACGAAAAATAAAATCAGCAATAGTATGGTTATACGGATGGTCCGGAAAAACCTGCCTGAAGCCATTTTGCCCTCAACAAACCGTTAAATTCCTTGCCTATATATTGGGAGTTAGGCGAATTCCTTGAATTTCCGCTAAGATAAACAGGAAATCAGTAAGTTCAGCGTGACAGGGACAGCAATGGTATGTCGAAACCGATTCTTTTATCCGTGATAGAAATGGGCGGTTACCCGAATTTCAAACCGCTTTACGAGCAGGCCGGGTTTGAAGTGCTGGTCGAAACGCGGATGCGCAAAGCGATGGGCGCCATCAAGACCAGGAAACCGGCGGTGATCGTGGCGGAATTCAATTTTCAATCCGATTTCCGCGACCGCACCAGTTCCCTCGAATCCATGATGTCGGTGGTCGAACGCTTACCCGATACCCGGGTGATCGTGTTTTACGAGAAGGAATACAGCCACCAGTTTGAGCGCTTGCTGGCGGTACGCCGTTTTCATAAGACGTTTGCCTTTCCGGTTCCCGAACAGGAACTCGTTCAATGTGTTCAGGAACTCGCCTGAGGCTGCTCTTTCCTGGAAGCGTTGAGGTGGATCAGTTGCGCGACCATGTCGGCCTCGAGATCAATACCGAATTCGATACCCGGGTTAATCGATATGGCAACACCGCTGCCGATGCGATCAAGAATCCAGCTGAACTCTGAAAGCAAGCCACCCCCATAATCCGGGAAGTCCTGCAAAAACGGTTTTGCACGTTCCGGGCTGGTAAACAGCACCAGAACCGGGGTTCCACCTTCGGCTTCGACGGTCAGCGGTTTCGCCTTGGTTGAACGCTGGAAGCCCTGAATCTCGCTGGCCTCGTCCTGAACCGGCATGAACAGCTGCTGATCCAGCAATTGCTGCATAAAGACATCGGTTTCCAGACGGCCTTCCTGGGCGGCCACCAGTTTCTCTTCCAGATCGTTGTGTGCGGTAAATGTGGGTTCCATTGAATTGAACATCTCGATATCGACTAGAGGTAAAACCAAGTGTGCAGAAATTCTGTGCGTAAATAAATAAATTAGTATGCCATGCGTGGCTGCTACAGCTTTCCGGTTACCCACTGCTGCCATCTGGAGACATTGTGATATCTACCATATCAGCGACTTAAGCCTCGTTCAATTATACGTGTTACCTCTGGGTGACGATCGGCCTCTATCGCAACCAGCAACTGTTGGAGATCTTATGGTGTCATCTGTTTGTAATGACACGGGTTTTAACTTGAGCAGATGCGATAGCACGATTCTTGCAATTACCGGACGTGTCTTAGGACAAAGACATCTTTATATTGTGAGGAGAAACTACATGAACCATCTGAATAAACGAACAGACTTGGTGAAGTACGCTGTACTACTGGCCGCCGGTCTGTGTGCGAACGATGCATTGGCATTTGGCAGCTTTGGCGGGGATGTTGACCAGATCTGCGCACAGGCGGGCAATCCCCTGGAGCCGCAATTCCGGCCTGCCGTCAATAACAACTGCACCGCCTGTCACAACGATGGAGACGGCGGGAGTGGTGCGGGTAAAACGGCATACCTGGATGGCAGCAATACCGCGATCATAAACCTATTCTGTCCGGTTGCACCGATACCAGAACCAACACCAGAACCAACACCAGAACCGACGCCAGAACCAACACCAGAACCGACGCCAACACCGGAACCGATCGTCTGCACCGACAACGATGGTGATGGCTTTAATGCGGAAGGCGGTGACTGCGGCCAGATGGACTGCAATGATCGTGAATTCGCGATTTACCCCGGCGCCGCCGAGATCTGTACCGATGGCATCGATAACAACTGTAACAACCTGACCGACGCTCTCGATCCGAACGTGGTGGATTGTCCGCCCGTGACCGACTGCACCGACAGCGACGATGACGACTACGCAGTCGAGGGCGGAAAATGCGGACCGGTTGACTGCGATGATGGCGATCCGACTCTGAATCCGGGCAAGATCGAGAACTGCAATGACGGTTTCGACAACAACTGTGACGCCAATGCCGACGCCGTGGATGCAGCCTGCCGGGCCAGGAACGAGGACGAGCACGATGATGATGAAGAGCAAGAGCATCGTGACCGTGGTGATAAAGAGCACCGTGGTGATGTAGAGGACCGTGGTGATCATGAAGAGCATCGTGGTGATCATGATGATGACGACGACGAGAGACGTGATTCCCGGGGTAGAGGGAGGGAATACAGGGATCGCGACTGATAAATAACCCTTCTACCGCTTGATGCAAACAGGCGGGTCTGGAAGTCCGGACCCGCCTTTCTTTCAGGTGCTAAGCGGTACTTTCTCGAACGAATAATACCTTATTTCATTTCGAGTAATAACGCATAACATTATGTTTTAATAATATTATATGCGCAGAATCAGAAAGACTTTCTGCATGCAGTCATAGACGGCGGGGTCGTAATCGGCGGCACTCAAACCGGCAAATCCCCAGTGGAAACAATTGATGGATAATGCACCAGACTGGATGCGAAATGGAGTTGAGATATCCAAGCCACTGTACAGCTGGAGTTGCCGCCAGCCAGAGAACAATCTATCAGCAGATAGTCACAATACCTTTGCATTGATTTGCATCAGGACTCTACGATATGCCAAACACCCAGCGTTTCAGTCTCCGACATGAAAGGTATTGGTCGCTGGGGGCGTGGCGCGGTTGAGGGCAGCGGTGACAGGCCCGGGGATCATCCACCATCATTATGTTGGCCCGCTATCACTGAGCTGTGAATAGCAGTGCAGTAAATGCTATTTAACATAATATACATTATGCGCA
>CBFDBP010000083.1:0-12402 GCA_965603065.1 uncultured Gammaproteobacteria bacterium | reverse complement strand
ATGAAACGACGAGTTCGTAGCACGGGCACTCCTGCCCATCCTACAAGCATGGAACATTAACCATGAACTACATCAAAAAAGTCTCGCGTCTGGCGCGATCTGGATAGACACCGGGCCGATTGATCGAGATGCTTTGAAGCCACAATGTGCCTCCCGTACCCCGAGAGATACAGGCTCGATGTAGACGACACAGCAACTACACCCACCGTAGGGCAATTTGGGTGATTGAATTTACTATTCGCTTACATCGACAGGGAGCGCAATCATGAGTCATTTCCTCGACCGGCTGCTTTTCTTCAAGAAGAATGTAGATACTTTTTCGGGCGGTCATGGTGTGGTTACCCAGGAAGATCGCACCTGGGAAGACGGTTACCGTAAACGGTGGGACTACGACAAGATCGTCCGCTCCACCCACGGGGTGAACTGTACCGGTTCCTGCAGCTGGAAGATCTACGTCAAGAGCGGGATCGTTACCTTCGAAACCCAGCAGACGGATTATCCCCGCACCCGCCCGGACATGCCCAACCACGAGCCGCGCGGCTGTCCGCGGGGCGCCAGCGCTTCCTGGTATCTCTACCACAGCGGTCGCATCAAGTACCCCATGGTCCGCCGCCCGCTGCTGGAGCTGTGGCGCAATGCGCGCAAGACTTTATCCTCGGTTGAGGCCTGGAAACAGATTGCCGGTGATCCAACCTACAAAAATGGCCGTGGCAAGGGCGGGTTTGTGCGTTCCAGTTGGGACGAGGTCAACGAGCTCATCGCTGCGGCCAATGTCCACACCATCAAGGAGTACGGCCCCGACCGGGTGGTGGGGTTTGCGCCTATACCTGCCTACTCCATGGTTTCCTATGCCGCGGGTACCCGCTATCTGTCGCTCATCGGTGCGACCTGTCTGAGCTTCTACGACTGGTATTGTGATCTGCCACCCAGCTCACCCCAGACCTGGGGGGAGCAGACCGACGTGCCCGAGAGTGCCGACTGGTTCAACTCCGGGTTTCTGCTTCTGTGGGGCTCCAACGTGCCCCAGACGCGCACACCGGATGCCCACTTTTATACCGAGGCGCGCTATCGGGGTGTCAAGAGCGTCGTTGTCGCGCCGGATTATGCCGAAGCGTGCAAATTTGCGGACCTCTGGTTGCATCCGAAACAGGGCACCGACGCGGCCATGGCATTGGCCATGGGACACGTGATCCTCAAGCAGTTTCACATCGATAATCCATCGGCCTATTTTCTGGATTACTGCCGTCGCTATTCCGATATGCCGTTTCTGGTGCGGATCAAACAACAGGGCGACCGTTATGTCCCGGAACGACTGGTCCGGTCAGAGGATTTCGACGACAAGCTGGGACAGGAAAACAATCCCGAGTGGAAACCGGTGGCCATTGACGAGAACAGCGGGCAAGTGGTGGTGCCGGCAGGTTCTATCGGTTTTCGCTGGGGCGAGAAGGGCAAGTGGAACCTGGAACAGAAGGACGGCCGGGATGGCAGTGAGGTGCGTCTGCGGCTCAGCCTGATCGATGCGTCCGACCAGGTGGTCGAGGTTGCCTTTCCCTATTTCGGCGGCAAGGCCCAGGCGCATCCCAATTTCAGTCATACCGACCATCCCGAAGTGTTGGAGCGCCGCATCCCGGTGCGTGAGCTGACCCTGAATGGTGAAAAGACGCTGGTGGCGACGGTCTACGACCTGATGCTGGGCAACTACGGTATCGACCGTGGGCTTGGCGGTGAGCATGTAGCTACAAGCTTCGATGATGATGTTCCTTACACCCCGGCCTGGCAGGAGGCCATTACCGGTGTCCCGCGACAACAGGTGATTACTACCGCACGTGAGTTTGCAGAGAACGCGGACAAGACCGAGGGCCGCTCCATGGTCATCCTGGGTGCCGGCCTGAACCACTGGTACCACATGGACATGGCCTACCGCGGCATTATTAATATGTTGATGATGTGCGGTTGCATCGGCAAGTCCGGTGGTGGCTGGTCCCACTATGTCGGTCAGGAGAAGATTCGGCCCTTACCGGGCTGGGCGACCCTGGCCTTTGCCAATGATTGGAGTCGTCCCCCCCGTCAAATGGCCGGAACCTCTTATTTTTACGCCCACACCGATCAGTGGCGTTATGAGAAGGTGTCTCCCCGGGAAATGCTCTCGCCACTGGCCGAGCCGGGAGACTGGGATGGCACTATGATTGATTTCAACGTCCGTGCCGAACGCATGGGATGGACCCCCAGCTCACCGCAATTCGAAACCAATCCACTGCAGCTGGTGCGTGATGCCGAGGCGGCTGGCAAGTCACCTGATACCTATGTGACCGATGGCATTGCCTCGGGCAGTGTCAAAATGTCCTGTGAGGATCCTGACAATCCTCGTAACTTCCCACGCAATATGATCATCTGGCGCTCCAACCTGATGGGCGCCAGCGGTAAGGGACACGAGTATTTCCTGCGCCACCTGGTTGGTGCCCCCAATCACGGGGTCCAGGGCGAGGAGCTGGATGCGGCCTCAGGGGCCCGTCCCCGGGAAGTTAAATGGCGCGATCCGGCACCGGAAGGCAAGCTCGATCTGCTGGTGACCATCGATTTCCGTATGTCGTCGACCTGTCTCTATTCCGACATCGTGCTACCCACGGCAACCTGGTATGAAAAGAACGACATCGCCTCCACCGACATGCACCCCTTCATGCATCCCCTGGGCGAGGCCGTCACCCCGGTGTGGGAGGCCAAAAGCGACTGGGCCATCTTCAAGGCGCTGGCGCGGACTTTCGATACAGTGGCCGAGGGTACCCTCGGCGTAGAGAAAGACGTGGTTCTGACAACCCTTGAGCACGATTCGGCGGCCGAGCTGGGCCAGCCTCTGGATGTGCGCGAGTGGCGCAAGGGTGAATGTGATGCGGTGCCCGGTAAGACCATGCCCAAGGCGACAGTGGTCGAGCGCGATTACAACAACATCTACAAAAAGTTCACCTCCCTGGGGCCGCTGATCGAAAAACTCGGCATGGGCACCAAGGGTATCGGTTGGAACGCCGGAACCGAACTGGAGACGCTTAAGGATCTTAACGATGTCATCAAAGAACCCGGTGTCAGCGAGGGTCAGCCGCGGATTGAAACCGATATCCAGGCCTGTGAGACCATCATGACCCTGGCACCGGAGACCAACGGCGAGGCTGCGGTAAAGGCATGGGAAGCGCTTTCTGAAAAGACCGGCGGCGAGCACAGCCACCTGGCCATGAAACGGGCGTCGGAAAAGCTCCGCTATCACGACCTGGTCGCCCAACCTCGCAAGATCATCAGCTCGCCGAGCTGGAGTGGTATCGAATCGGAGAAGGTCAGTTACAACGCCAATTATCTCAACGTTCACGAACTGGTGCCCTGGCGCACCCTGACCGGTCGTCAGCAGGTCTACCAGGACCATGCCTGGATGCGCGCCTTTGGTGAGGGCTTTGCCGTTTACCGTCCGCCACTGGATACCCGCTCCATCATCAAGATGACCGGCAAAGACAACGGTAATCCCGGCCTGGTATTGAACTTCCTTACCCCCCATCAGAAATGGGGGATCCACAGCAGCTTTACAGACAACCTGCTGATGCAGACCCTCTCACGGGGCGGTCCCATTGTCTGGCTCAACGAAGAACAAGCCCGCACTGCCGGTATTCGCGACAATGACTGGATTGAGGCCTACACCGTCGATGGTGCCCTGACCGCCCGCGCGGTGGTCAGTCAACGCATCCACGAGGGCACCTGCATGATGTATCACGCGCAGGACAAGACGGTTAACACGCCCGGTGCCGAGACCAATAAACGACGGGGGATCCATAACTCCGTCACCCGCATCGTGCCTAAACCGACGCACATGATTGGCGGTTATGCCCATCTGAGCTGGAGCATCAACTACTACGGCACCGTTGGCGCAAACCGCGATACCTTCGTTGTCGTGCGCAAGATGAAACACATCGACTGGCTGGACGGCAGCAAGCCCCAGGAGCAGGACCGGGAGCAGACAGTATGAAGATTCGCGCCCAGATCATGATGGTCCTCAATCTTGATAAATGCATTGGCTGCCACACCTGCTCGGTTACCTGCAAGAACGTCTGGACCAACCGCGAAGGGATGCAATACGCCTGGTTCAACAACGTCGAGACCAAACCGGGCATCGGCTACCCCAAAGCCTGGGAGAACCAGGACAAGTGGAAAGGGGGCTGGATACGCAAGATCAATGGCCGGATCCGTCCCAGGATGGGAGGCAAGCTTTCGATCCTCTCCAAGATCTTCGCCAATCCCCACCAACCGGAGATCGACGACTACTACGAACCCTTCACCTTCGACTATGGGCACCTGCAAAAGGCCAAGGCCGGTGACCACCTGCCAACAGCCAGGCCCATCTCCCTGATCACCGGTGACCAGATGGACAAGGTCAAATGGGCGCCGAACTGGGAGGATATCCTGGGTGGTGAATTCGACCAGCGCAGCCAGGATCACAACTTTCTGGGTATTCAAGAAGAGATAAAAGAGAAGTATAAGGAGTTTGAAGAGAGCTTCATGTTCTACCTGCCGAGGTTGTGCGAGCACTGTCTCAACCCGGCCTGCGTGGCTTCCTGCCCATCGGGTTCAATATACAAGCGTGAAGAGGACGGCATCGTCCTCATCGATCAGGACAAGTGTCGTGGCTGGCGTATGTGTGTCAGTGGCTGTCCCTACAAAAAGATTTACTACAATCCCAAGTCCGGCAAGTCCGAGAAGTGTATCTTCTGCTATCCCCGTATCGAGTCCGGGATGCCGACGGTTTGTTCGGAGACCTGTGTCGGGCGTATCCGCTACCTCGGCGTGATGCTCTACGATGCCGACCGCATCGAAGAGATCGCAAGCGTGGAGAAGGAGAGCGACCTGCACGATGCCCAGCTCGGGATGTTTCTCGATCCCGAAGATCCGGAGGTCATCGAACAGGCGCGCAAGGATGGTGTTCACGAAGCCTGGCTGGAAGCAGCCAAGGGTTCGCCGGTTTACAAAATGGCGGTCAAATGGAAGGTTGCCTTCCCGCTGCACCCGGAATACCGAACTTTGCCCATGGTCTGGTACGTCCCCCCGCTGAGCCCGATCCAGTCTGCCGCGGAGGCCGACTACATCGGCTTCAACGGCGAGATCCCGGATATCCGCTCACTGCGGATTCCCGTCAAATACCTTGCCAATCTGCTTACGGCCGGTGAGGAAGAGCCCGTCGTCATGGCCATGGAGAAAATGTTCGCCATGCGTATCTTTATGCGCGGCCGGCAGGTCGAGGGCAAGGACAAGCTCGATGTGTTGGAGCAGGTTGGCCTGTCCGTCGAGGAGGTCGAGACCATGTACCATCTGTTTGGCATCGGCAACTACGAAGACCGCTATGTCCTGCCCACTACCCATCGGGAGTACGCCGAGGATGCCTACGACCTGCGTGGCAGTTGCGGCTTCAGCTTTGGCAATCAGGAGTCCAACGGCGTTACCGTCGAGGTGGCTTTTTTCTCGAACCGGATGATCGGCAAGAAGAAGCCTTCGGAGACCATGTGACATGCTAACCATTAAGGCATTGGGTGCATTGCTGCATTATCCGCAGCAAGAACTGATCGAGGCGCTCGACGATATTCAGCAAATCATCAACACAGAATCCTTGTTGCGCCCCGCACAGATTTCAGCCCTGGGCCGTTGCATTGCCGGCATGCGGAACCCGGCGTTGCTCGATCTGCAGGAGCAGTACGTGCGGCTGTTCGACACCAACCCGCAACATGCTCTCTACCTGTTTCAACACCTGTATGGCGATACCCCGCAACGAGGGCCCGCGCTGGCTGACCTGATCGGCATGTACCGCGACTATGGCTACCAGCCAACGGCAAAAGAATTGCCGGACTACCTGCCGCTGTACTGCGAGTTCGCCGCGCAGTTCCCGCAAGCGGAGGCACGCGTTCTGCTGGGCAGAGCTCTGCCGGTACTCGATCTGATGCAGCAGCGTCTGGGGGATGAGGGCAGCGCTTATGCTGCCGTGTTCTCCGCCCTCGGCAGCCTGGCGGAACGCAGTGAAGACACCGCGGCCATCGAAAAGTTGTTGAGTGCCCGGATCCGGGGTGGCAAGGATCAAACGATGGACGAAGCGTGGAAGGAACAGCCGGTGACCTTCACCGCGGCAGGCGAGCAACTCAACCAACCGACGGGGAGCGTCAACATACCCGTTGAATCGGTGACCCGGAACCAACCTGTGAGGAACCGATAATGGAAGCCTTTCAAAACTATCTGCACCATTTCCTGTTCGGCTATTACCCCTATATCTGCCTGACCGTGTTCTTCCTGGGTAGCCTGATCCGCTTTGATCGGGACCAGTACAGCTGGCGCAGCGGATCCAGCGAGATGTTGCGCAAGCGCCAACTGGTGATCGGCAGCAACCTCTGGCACGTCGGGGTTCTGGTGGTGCTCGGTGGGCACCTGGTCGGCCTGCTGACGCCGCCGGCCCTGTATCATGCCCTCGGCATGACCGACTCCGGCCACGCGATGTTGGCCATGGTGGCGGGTGGTATCTTCGGCAGCATTGCCTGGGTCGGCTTGACTATCCTGATACATCGGCGTCTGTTCGATCCGCGCATCCGCCGAACCAGCAGCGTCATGGATATCGTCATCGTGATCCTGCTGTGGATTCAGCTCACCATCGGTCTCTCCACGATACACATCTCCTGGGGGACCCGGAACGATCCGGTAGAAATGATGGCGTTGGCTAACTGGGTCCAGCACATTCTCACCTTCCGCGCCGGTGCCTCCGATCTCATCGTCGGCGTCCCCTGGGACTACAAGCTGCACCTGTTTCTCGGCATGACTGTACTGTTCCTGCTGGCGCCCTTCAGCCGGCTGGTGCACATCTGGAGCGCGCCGATCTGGTACCTGGGGCGCAGATACCAGGTCGTTCGCACCAGGAAGAAGGTGGAAGGCTGAGTAGCATGGTTTCGTTCCGGACTGCGGAACATTGAGAATAATACGTAAGAAGCAAAGGAGTCGTTATTATGGCGGATATCAAGCAATGGGATGTGGAAGATACCCACTTCTGGGAGTCTGAGGGCAAGCGGATTGCCAATCGCAATCTGTGGATTTCGATCTTCGCCTGTGCAGGCGCGTTCACGGTGTGGATGTACTGGAGCATCATCACCGTGCAGATGCTCAATCTGGGTTTCCCCTTTACCAAGGGTGAGTTGTTCACCCTGTCGGCCATCGCCGGCCTAACCGGGGCGACCTTGCGTATCCCGAACAGCTTCTTCATTCGCATCGCCGGTGGCCGCAACACCATCTTCTTCACTACGCTGCTATTGATCATTCCGGCCGTCGGTACCGGCATTGCATTGCAGAGCCAACAGACCCCGCTGTGGGTGTTTCAGGTGCTGGCCTTGCTGTCCGGTATAGGCGGCGGCAACTTCTCCTCTTCCATGGCCAACATCAGTCCCTTCTTCCCGAAGCGGGCGCAGGGCGCAGCACTGGGGTTGAACGGGGGCCTGAGCGACTTTGGTGTGCCGCTATTGCAGCTGGTGATCCCACTGGCGATGACATACGGCATCTTCGGCGCCCTGGGCGGCGATCCGATGACGCTGCAGCATGACTCCGGCACCCTGATAGGCAAAATTCCTGCGGGCAGCGACACCTGGATCCAGAACGCCGCCTTTGTCTGGTTGCTGTTGCTGGTGCCGATGGTTTTTGCTACCTGGTTCGGGATGAACAATATCCGCACCGAGGAAGTGTCTCCCAATATCGGTTCACCTGTCAGCGCCTTCTCCAAGATCACCGGGATGCATTTGATCGGTTTTTTAACCTCCGCCGCGGGTCTCTTTATACTTCTGCCGACAGGCCTGGGCGCCCCTCACTGGGCCATGTGGCCCGTGGCCGCCGGGGTCATACTGGCGACTGTGCTGCTGCTGAAGATGATACCCGGTGAAATCAAACCGGTGCTCCAGCACCAGTACACGATCTTCGGTAATAGGCACACCTGGTTCATGAGCATCCTGTACACCATGACCTTTGGCAGCTTCATCGGTTTCGCTGCGGGGTTTGCCCTGTCCGTCAAGGTGGTGTTCGGCTTTCAGCATATAGAGGTGGCGGGAGAGATGACCCGCAACGTGCTCAATCCAAACGCCCCCTCGGCGCTGATGTATGCCTGGATAGGTCCCTTCGTCGGTGCCTTGATGCGTCCGGTGGGCGGCTGGATGGCCGACAAGTGGGGCGGCGCCAAAATAACCCAACTGATCACCATCGTTATGATCGCCAGCGCCCTGGGCGTGGCGTATTACCTGGAGATGGCCTACGCCTCGAAGAGCCCGGAACAGTACTTCTACCCGTTCCTGGGACTGTTCGTGATCCTGTTCACCGCCTGTGGCATCGGTTGCGGCTCCACCTTTCGCTCCGTTCCCATGATTTTTAGCAAGGAGCAGGCCCCATCGGTGTTGGGCTGGATTGCAGCGATGGGGGCCTACGGGGCCTTCATCATCCCCTCGGTGTTCGGTGGGCAGATCAAGGCGGGGACGCCGGAGAATGCACTGTACGGCTTTGCGATCTTCTACGTCCTGTGCCTGCTGCTCAACTGGTGGTACTACCTGGGGCCAAAGGCGGAATTCAAGAATCCGTAGTCCCTTTGGGGAGCCAGGCTATGAAATGGAACACACTATCCCGGCGTTTGCCTATCATGCTCCTGCTGTTGAGTGTTTTCTCAAGTACGGTTTTGGCCAACAGCGTCGCCAACCAGGGCGCCGAGGCCAAGGACTATCCGTTGTTCCCCAGGCCTCCCGCAGTGGGTACGCCGGACCAACAGGCCAAGGTCGAACGCGGTGAGTATCTGGCCAAGATCGCGGACTGCATGGCCTGTCACACGGATCAACCTAACCGCGGGAAGCCTTTTGCTGGTGGTCTCAGAATGAACATACCCCCTTTCGGGGCCATCTATACACCCAACCTCACCCCGGACAAGGAGACCGGCATAGGTAATTGGAGTGACGAGGATTTCGTGCGGGCCGTACGTGAAGGGATCAGCCCAGACGGGAGCTACTACCTACCGGTTTTCCCCTACAACTATTTCAGCAAGATGAGCCGGGAAGACGTGCTCGCGATCAAGGCCTACCTGGATACCGTTCCGGTAGTGACGAAAAAGAACCATCCGCTTGAGTTTAAATGGCCCTTCGGGTACCGGTTTCTCCAGTTTGGCTGGCGCCTGCTGTATTTTGACTTCGAGGATGAAGGGTTTAAAAAGGATCCGGCGAGATCCGATGCCTGGAATCGCGGTGCATTCATTGTTGAGGGACCGGGTCACTGTGCCCTGTGCCACACAAAGCTGGATTTGATGGGCGTACCGGAGAAAGACTACATGTTCGCTGGTGCCTTTGTAGAGAATTATTACGCACCGGATATTAGTGCCCGAGGATTGAAGCATCTCAGCAACAAGGCAGTGGCCAAAATCTTCGCAGGCGGCATGATGTCTTCCGATACTGCGTTAGGCGGTCCAATGGCCAACGTAGAGCACAACAGTTTACGTTACCTGACACAGGAAGACATGCTGGCCATTGCCGAGTACCTTAAATCGGTCAACAGTGAATCACCGCCGGTGGAGGACCTGGGAGGTGTGCCAATGGATGAGGATGCGGGCAAAAAACTGTACGCGTCACAGTGTATCAACTGCCACCAGATTGCACCGACCGATGCTCCCAAGGTGAATGACCGGGCTACCTGGGAGGTCCTGCTGGACCAGGGTAAGGATCACCTGTATGAGGTGACGATCCGTGGGAGCGGAGATATGCCAGCAAGGGGTGGCTGTCAGCATGGCTCGAATGAACGGCTCAAGGCAGCGGTGGATTATATGATAAAGCTTGCGACGCAGGTCGCCGCTGAGCAGAAGACCAAGAAGTCGCAGGCTATCGCCGCTGCCAGTAGCCTCGGCGGACAGATCGCCCAAAAAGGCAACAACGAGGGAGCGGCAGCCTGCGTTGGCTGCCACGGACTGGATGGTGAGGGCAACCAGGAGAATGGGGTCCCACGCCTCGCGGGGCTTAGTGTTGAGTACCTGACAAAACAACTTCAGGCCTACGAGAAACAGCAACGGATAGAGGCCACCATGGCGCCAATTGCCGAAGCCCTGAAAGCCGATGAGATCGAAGCTGTTGCAAGCTATTATTCCCGCCTTAAACCCAAGATGGGCATCAAGCAGAAACTCGAGATCAATCCCGAGTCCGGCAAAAGTCTCGCGGTTTTTGGCGACTGGGTCGACCGTGGACTGCCGGCCTGTAACCAATGTCACGGCCCGGACGGTAAGGGTGTCGGCAGTCACTTTCCGCCTTTGGCAGGGTTGCCATATAGCTATACCGTGCAACAGATCAAAGACTGGAAAGCAGGCAACAGGAAGGGGGACCCGAATGATTTGATGCGCGTTGTGGCCGATAAGCTCTCGACCCAGGATGCCAAGGCGGTAGCGGCTTATTATGCCTCACTGGACCCGGTGTCTAAGATCCAGACACCTGGCCAGACGACAAAAACGGCGCAAGATGAGGCTTATTCGGTTCACACCGGTGCGCTCCCGCATCATGGTGATGTTCCCGAACCCCGCCCGGTCAGTGAGTCCGGTTATTTTCGTGCGCCACCACGCAGCGAGATACCCGAAGGGCCATTCGGAGACGCGGTACGTTTGGGCGAGGCTATTTTTATCAACACCCAGGCCCATCCGCTATCCAGTCCCTTTGTTGGGAATCAGCAAAACTGTGAGGGTTGTCACCTGGATGCCGGGCGGCTGGCAAATTCTTCACCGATGTGGGCCTCCTGGGTCGCTTACCCTGCCTATCGGAAAAAGAACAAATATGTCAACACTATGATTGAACGCATACAAGGGTGCTTCAAGTATTCCATGAATGCGCAAGGTTCCAAGGCGGGTCACCCGCCGTCAGCCGAAAGCGAAGTCATTGTCTCTCTGGTGAGCTATTTTTACTGGCTGGCGACCGGAGCTCCCACTGGTGACCATCACATGGCAGGGCGCGGATACGGCGAATTGCAGGAAACAGCAATGGGATTTGATCCGCAGCGGGGCAAGGCCGTGTACGCGGAAAGATGTTCCCTATGCCATGGGCAGGACGGGCAGGGACAATACGTCGATGGCCAGATTGTTTTCCCCGCGCTCTGGGGCACGGAATCTTATAATTGGGGTGCTGGCATGCACAAGGTCGATATGGCTGGTGCCTACATCAAATACAACATGCCACTTGGAATGCCCAATACACTGAGCGACCAGGAGGTGTGGGATGTCGCAGCCTACATGAACTCGCACGAACGTCCCCAGGATCCCCGTTTTAACGGCAACCTGCAGCAAACCGTGGAGGAGTTTCACAAGAGCAAGTATTCCTATTACGGCAAGCGCAAGAAATTCGATGGAAAATTACTGGGTCAGGATGCGCCAATACAGTAGGAAGGAAGAATCGGGCGAATACTGTCTATTCAGTCATGCGTGATATCGCCAAGTCACTTACTGACGACGAGATCACAGCGCTGGGTAACTACATTTTAAAGGGGCGCTTTTTTTGAAACTTGAGTTATGAAGTTACGAGTGGTTGTTATGAATATGTTTACTAACGCTTCACCCTCGGCGGTTCGGGCAAGACTGGATCGAGTGATGGGAGCCATCGAATGCAAGTCGAAGATGATCCTCATCGCCTTGAGTATCGGGCTGTTGGGACTGACGACGACCGTGAGCGGGGCTGAGCCGTCCTTGCAGCAGCAACTCGAGACACTGCAACGTCAGTTGGAGCAGCAGCAGCGCACGATCGAGGAGATGCAGCGCCAGCTCGAAGAACAGAACACGGCCAGCCAACAGATGCTGCGTGAGGACCAGCAGATGAGGCAACAGGCGACGGAGGCCGAGAGCGTCGCGCAACAGGCGGAGGCCGAGGAGGTGGCACGAGCTGTTGGAATCGACCTGTCCAGGGAAATGGATCACTTTGGTTATTCGAAAGGCACGCATATCAAAGTTCCGAACACGGATACCGCGCTGACCATCAGCGGCTTTATCCGGGGATCGGCCATCCACGATTTTGACAAGATCGCCAGCCCGACCCAATTCGTCAGCAGTGATATCGTCGTCGATGGCCAATCCACTGGCCAGCCCAGCAATCGGACCACTTTTACCGCCGTAGGAGCTGCGTGCCAGTTATCTGATCATCCCGTTCGCGGTGTGGCTCGTTGGTCCGGAATGGTTGCTTGCCGGCACCCTGATTCTTCTCGCCGCGCTGTTCCGGGTCGACTATTGGTATGATCTGCGGAACTTATTGAGCTACTACTCGGGTGCGTCTGTGGACCTCACATCGATTCTTCTCGCTTTAGTCGTCCTGCTCTTGACGACGGCAATCTGCGTCATACTCTTTGAGCGCCTTGGCTTTGGTT
>CBFDBP010000082.1:0-12404 GCA_965603065.1 uncultured Gammaproteobacteria bacterium | reverse complement strand
GTCCGGCTTGTCCAGTTCGAGGAGTTCGGTGATTTCGCTTCGAGCGTTGAGACCGTCCTGGTAGCCAAGTTCAATCAACTCCTGACAGAACGGAGATTCGAACAGCAAATAACTCAACAGCGGGCGGCCTTCATGTGAGAGTGCGCCCAGGCTCCTGAGCAGCAGTCGTACCGAGCGGGGAAAATCCTTGGTGTGGCGTTCGGAAATTTCACGAATGTCCTTGCTGGGTGAGATCATGAGGAACTCGATAGGTCGCAGGATTGTATCTTCATGTTCGACATTTTTACAGCGGGTTTCGCCGATGATGTGGTTGACGCGATTCATGCGTTCGATATCCGAATCCAGTCTGTCCATGAACAGTGTATCCAGCATATAGCCGGTGATCTGGCCGATGGTTGGATAGGGCACCTTTTCATCGGCAGACGGCCTGGGATCGGGAGCGGGGTTGCGTACCCCGATGATCAGCAGGCGATCGGCGCCGAGATGAATTGCAGGACTCAGGGGCGCGCTTTCGCGCATAGAGCCGTCGCCATGATATTCATCGTTCAGCCAGACAGCTGGAAACACCAGTGGGATGGCTGAGGATGCCATGAGATGATCGATAGTGATCTCTTCGGCTAGCCCCTGGCGGCGGGTGCGTTGCCAGGGCCGCATTCCCTCGATGCTCTGAAAGTAGTTGAACGACAGCCCGCTGCTGTAGCTGGATGAGGTGACGGCCAGGGCGCGCAGTGCGCCCGTGTCGATGGCGTGCTGTATGCGGGCCAGGCGGATATGGCTTTCGATAAATTCACGCTGGGGTGTGTTATCCAGCAGAGCGCGCGGTGCGGATCGGCCGAGCCCCGCGGTGGCAAAGGACGAGGTCCAGCGCAAACCACTTTTCAGTGCTGTCCAGCTGTCCACCTGAAAAATCTTTCCACAATGGAAATTTTCCCAGATTCCGATCATGCGGGAGATCCCTTCGCTGAACTGGGTGGCATTGCTGGCGAGTATGGCGGCGTTGAGTGCGCCGGAAGAGGTTCCCGAAATAACCGGGAATGGATTTGCCGAATTCTCGGGTAATATTTCTGCAAGCGCTTTCAGGACGCCAGCCTGGTAGGCATTACGCGCTCCGCCACCCGGAAGGATCAGGCCATTGACGGGAGGCGTCTCTTTCTTTTTGCGCGAAAACCAGTACACAGCATGAATTCCTGAACGGGGATTTTCAGTCAGTACCTGTTAACGGCCGATGTTTATGACTCTGCAATGCGGTGGCCTAGGCATTTAATAAATCATAACTAAATGACATCCGGTTAAAATATATTCCTCATGTAGTGTATAAGATTTAATTCTGGCAGTAATGTTTTTACCCCGACAGGCTCCTGGCGCGTTGATTCAGCTCACATAGGTCTGTTTACGCGCATTGTAATCGGCTACCAGAATCCCGATCTTGTCCGCATCAAACGCTCGGAGACCGCTCAGGATCATATTTTTTTCACCCCTGCCAACGACCTTGTCAGCGGCTATGAGCTGGAATTCGAGATGTACCGCGCCTCTCTTACCCTTGACTTCAAGCCTGGATTCGGTGTGCTCAAGTCGTGGATCTGCAATATCCAGCTGCTCCAGGTTGATGGTCATGCTCTCGTAAATGACCAGCGGGCGGTCCGGATTGATCATGACCTGTTTTTCAGTCATCAGCGGTACAAGAATATTCGGAAAGGTCTGCCCGGAAAAGCGGACATAGCTGCAGGTCAGATCCCGTATCAGGTTCTGATCGTTTGATGTATTGCCTTCGCGGTGCAGGCTCAGATAAGTCTTGCCATTGTCGCCAACTATATCAAGCTCACCGGATACGGAGTCCGGCAGACTCAGCAGCACTTCGTCGCTCACCAGTTCCGAAAAGATGAAATGCATGCGTTGACTCAAGCCGTATTTTGACATCACCAGCGCGAACAGCAGGTCGCCTGGGACGCAAAAGCGTTTGGCTTCAGGGTCATGGATCGGGTTGAAGTCGCCTGCAACCTCTTTGGCGAAGCGGCTTGCCTGCTGGCGGGAAAAGTGGATCTTTTCGTTTTCCTCGAAATAATACTTCTGCAAAAACATGGCCTGAATTCCGTGGCATTCCTTCGACTTTAAATGCCAAATTATATCCTAATCCTGTCAGGCCGGGGGTATCTCCTGATAATAATCAGTTTTACGAGTAGCGCATCAGCGATGAATCCGCTTGCCCTCATCAGCTGACACCTGTCGGGATATGGAGACATCTGGAAATATGTCATGTAACTGCCTATCCTTCGCAAGATTTTACGTTTTTTCACGATATGAACGATATAGTTCGAGGTAAATCTAATTATGAGAAATAATCTGGCGGCAGTAATTGTGTCAGCAGGGCTGATGATGCCCGGCTCGGTCATTCAGGCGGAGCCAATCGATAACACCAATACCCTACCCCCCGCTAAACCCGGGCAGTGTTACGCCAAAGTGATGATTCCGGCCAAATACGAGACCAAGGCAGAGAAAGTCCTGGTGCGGGAATCGGCGGAGAAAATCGATACCATCCCGGCCAAGTATGAATGGGTGGAAAAGAAAGTCACGCTCAACGCGGCCCATACAAAGCTGGTTCCCGTCGCTGCCCAGTATGAAAAGGTCGCCGAGAAAGTTGAAGTGAGCCCGGCCATGACGATGTGGGTCACCAGTTTGAATAAGAAAGGGCTTCCCGTCAGCCCCACACTGCTGAGTGCGGCCAAAGCGTCGGGTGTAAATTTAAACGAGGCTGAATCGGGCATGTGCTTCCGGGAATATTACCAGCCCGCCCAGTTCAAGACAGAGACCAAAGACATCCTGGTCAAGGAGGCGTCCGAAAAGGTGGAGACCATCCCCGCCAAGTATGAATCGGTGGAGGAGAAGGTGCTGGTCAAGGAGGCGTCCACGAAGATCGTCGAGGTTCCAGCCAGCTATGAAATGGTCACCGAGAAGGTCCTGATTGAACCGGCCAAGACGGTGTGGAAAAAGGGCACCGGTCCTAAAGAGCGTATTGACAACACCACTGGCGAGATTATGTGCCTGGTGGAGATTCCGGCCAAATACAAGACGATACAGAAACAGGTCATCAAAACACCGGCGACTACCCAGGTAGTTGAAGTGCCGGCCGTTTACGAGACTGTCAAAGTCAGCAAGCTGGTGACGCCAGCCGAGGAAAAACGTACCAAGGTCCCGGAGGAATTCAAGCAGCTTGCCAAGCGTGTGAAGACTGCGGATGCGTCTTTTTCCTGGCACGCTTCGCACGATGCGAACAAGCCGCAGGGGGCGCCCACCGGGCAGCAGATCTGTTTGAAGGAGGTGCCCGCCCAGTACAAGACTGTCGAGAAACAGGTTGTAAAAGTACCGGCCTCTTTCAACAAAGAGGAAGTTCCCGCGGTTTTGGAGACGGTCAAGGTTCGCAAACTGGTGGCAAAAGCCGCGGAAAAGCGCACAAAAATTCCTGCTGAATACAAGGAAGTCTCAAAGCGGTCCAAAGTCGGCGAAGAGCGGCTTGAGTGGCGCCAGGTGCTTTGCGAGACCAATATAAACAAGGGTATCGTTAGCCGTGTACAGCAGGCGCTGATAGCCGCTGGATTCAACCCTGGTACGCCCGACGGTGTTGTCGGAGGTGCAACGCTGCGGGCGGTGGACGAGTATCAGAGTAGCAAGGGGCTGCCACGCGGTGGCCTTACAATCCGCACGCTGGAGTCACTGGGTGTAAAAATTTAATCGTTGATATTGTCAGGGGGACAGGGAGGTCCCCGCCCTGACAATCATAACTGAATTCTGGATCCTGTCTGCCAGCGCCTCCAGGCTGTCGCGACCGCTTTTCAGTACAGTTACATCCGTTTCCCTCACCTGCCGTGGCACGTCAAGCAGGAGTTCTTCTATTCTGTCGGCCTTCAGGGCGTAGTTGATGTTTGGTATCGGCTGGGTCTTACCATCGGCAGATTCAATCGTACCCAGCATCGAAGTGATGAGACCGACGACTTCGCCCTGCATATTGAGCAAAGGTCCGCCACTGTTACCCGGCTGTATCGTGACCGAAATCTGGTAGCTCGCAGGGTCGTCGTACAGGCCGTTTACGCCGCTGATAATACCCAGGCTCAGTTTGGGTGTCGTGCCCATGACATCAACCCGTGGAAAGCCGATGGTAAAGACGCTGGAACCCAGCTGGGCAGTGGTACAGGCCAGGGGTAGCGCCGCCGGCAGTCTGGCGGGATCACGCACACTCAGCAGGGCAATATCATTCAGCTCATCGCTGGCGACCACAGTGGCCGGAATTTCTTCGCCCTGGCTGTTGATCAGAACAATCGACTGTTTGCCGGACACGACATGATGATTGGTGACCGCGTAACCGCTGGCCGTGGGCCAGGCTGTGCCGGTGGACACCCCGGGTTCAAGCGTCTCATCAACGTTCTGCCCCGGCGGGCCCGACTGGTCAGTCAGCTGTGATTCCAGCTGTTGAGACAGTTGATGCGCCGGGCTGATTTCCTGCAGGGCGGCTGCAGCTGAGCGGGCACCATCAGCATCGCCATTGGACAGATAATTCACTCCGGCCTGATACAGCCATTGAGGGGCGTCGGCTATCTTTGCCTGGCCGGCAACACCTTCAGCGTACATCAGGCCGAGCTGGTACTGGGCGTCGGCATAATTTTGTGCAGCCGCTTTGAATAACCAGTACAGGCCGTCTTCATCGTCTGTGGTTAGCATCTTCCTGTCCGCCAGAAACAAACCCAGGTTGTACTGGGCGATGGCGCTGCCCTGGTGGGCCGCCGCCTGGTACCAGCTCAGGGCACGTTCAGTATCCTGAGTCACACCTGTTCCGTGGTCGTACATGACGGCAATATTGATCTGTGCGCTGACGTGTCCCTGACGGGCAAGTGGCAACCACGAATCAACGGCCTGTGAATAATTGCCATGCTCGTAAGCCGCCCAGCCGTTGTGCAGGGCGTCGGCGCTGGTGGCGGGTGAGGGGCTTGCAGTCCACAGCAGCGCCACACTGGCTAGCCGCTGTAACTGGCTACGCGTCGGTCCCATTGCTATGCTTTTCCGGTCAGGTGTACAGATAGCGATTCAGGCGCTGTCTGAAAAAATATGCGCAACCCATTGAGGGGTATATAAATAGATTTAAAACAATAGAATAAATTCATTAATTAAAGTAATTTGTCGTTATATAATGGGTGCATATACAGGGTAACGGCAGCTGGCAGGCCGGGCTTCACAATGCAGGAGTACTATTCATGGTTGAGAAACGGAAACATGTCCGCACCGAATTCAGCGGGCGGGTAAAAGTCATGCATCCGCAGTTAGGCGCCGTGGAAGTCGAATTGCGCGATATTTCCAATGGAGGCGTTTTCCTGTTTACCGGGGGGCAGTTTGATTTGCCGGTCGGAGAGGTCGTCCGCGTTCAGGCGCAGGACCTGGAGGATGCTCCTGTGCTTAGTGCACGGATTGTGCGTGTCGAAGAAAAAGGTGTCGCCTTGATGTTCGAAGAGGAGTGAGGTTTACCCGTGCTGCCAGCGGTCCCATACAGGTCTGTCGCCTATCCTGTGTTTGCATGCTGCTAAAACGGAACATCACTCATGAAACACAGGCATTCCCCGCTAACCGGGTGCATAAAACTCAGCGATGTGGCGTGCAGTAATAGACGATCCGCTTTTTCCTGAACGGCCTTGCCGGCATAAAGTCTGTCGCCGAGTATTGCATGACCCAGTGTTTTTAAATGTACCCGCAACTGGTGGGTACGCCCGGTCTCGGGGGCCAGATCAAGACGTGTGGTGTTTTTCCGGGCGTCATGGTGCATGACGCTGAAGCGTGTTCTGGAGGGCTTACCGTTCTCGTAGTCGACTTTTTGTCGCGGGCGATTGGGCCAGTCGGCGATTAGCGGAAAATCAATTTCACCGGCGCGCTGTTCCACTCGTCCGTCCACCACCGCGACATAGTGTTTGTGCACCTCCCGCGCCTGAAACAGTCGGCTTAATTGCCGGTGTGCGGACTTGCTGCGCGCCATCACCATGAGGCCGGAAGTTTCCATGTCCAGTCGATGTACGTTAATTGCTTCCGGGTATGCCGCCTGTACGCGTAAAGTCAGGCAGTCCTGCCTGTCCGATCCACGTCCTGGAACCGATAGCAGGCCGCTGGGTTTATCAAGCACCAGCAGCTCATCGTCCTGGTACAGGATATTCAGCCCCGTGTGGGGGGGCGGTGTGTATCCAGACATGGTTTTCCTTCAAACTTCGTCTTCCTGCAACAGAATCCGGGTCCCACCGAGGGCGAGTGCCTGCTCGTCGATGAACTTGAGGTTCAAGGAACCCATGGCAAGCATATCACCGTGTTTCAGCAATTGCTTTTTAACCCGCTTTCCATTCACCAGGGTGCCGTTGGTGCTGTCGAGATCTTCGACACTGACCTCCATTGTGCCGTCCAGGTAGCGACTGGGTGTCAGCGATATCGAGGCATGATTGCCGCTGACGCTGGCATTGTCAGGTTGCAGCTGATTGCCGGGGTTACGTCCGATAGCAAAAACGTCTTCGCTCAAGCGGTGTTCTCTGGTGACATTGTCATCCACGATTTCAAGTAGTTTATACATCTCTTCTGACCTCCTGTGGTTCTGAATCAGGCCGTCTTTCGTCGGCCACCTCTGAATTGTGCACGGCACTTTCGGATTGCCACGGCCATCATTTCTCCACTGGCAAAGCGTTTTGCCGGATCTTTTTGCAGCGCTTTCATGACCAGCCGGTTCACGCAGATCGGCAGGCCGGGGCGGAACTTGCGCATCGCCGGTGTTTTCTGGTTGGCAATCCGGTACATCATGGCAGCGACCGAATCGCCGCTGAAAGGCAGGCCGCCGCTGAGCAGTTGATACAGGGTGGTGCCCAGTGAAAACAGGTCCGAGCGCCCGTCGGTCTTTTTGCCGGCAACCTGCTCCGGCGACATATAGGAGGGGCTGCCGAGAACGGTACCGGTGCGCGTACGGCTTGCGTCGAGAATGCGGGCGATACCGAAATCGGTAATCTTTGCCACGCCGCTGTCGCGGTCGTAGATAATGTTCCCGGGTTTTATATCCCTGTGCACAACTTTGCGGCCATGCGCATAAGACAGGGCGTCTGCGACCTGTGCGGCGATCTCGAGTACTTCCCATACCGGCAAGCGTGCGGACTTTCCGGTCCAGGCATCGAGACTCTCACCAGGGACATAGTCCATGGCTATGTAGGCGACATCGTGTTCCTGGCCGGCATCGTAGATGGTGACTATGTTGGGATGATCGAGCCGGCCGACCGCTTCGGCTTCCTTGAAAAAGCGTTCAGCGGCTGCTTCCTGTTCGCGCCCTTCACAGGCCTGCGTCAGCGGCAGCGTTTTTATCGCCACTTCACGGCCGATGGTTGGATCCGTGGCAAGATAGACGGTACCCATGGCGCCACGTCCAAGCTCTCGCTCCAGTCGATAACGGCCCAGTACAGGTAACTCCATGACCGGGGTGTCGAGTACCAGCGTCTTGCTGGTATCGGGCGTACTGGCGTTCGGAAATCGATCCGCTATTTCGGCCAGCTGGCTATGGCGCAGAGTCGAATCACGGAAGCCCTTGGCGGATTTTTCCAGCTGTGCATAGATAGTCTGAGCCCTGTTCATCTGACGGTGGCGTTCGTACTCGAGGCCCAGCTCATAGAGCGGTTCGAGTACCGCCGGCGCGGGCAGGCACTGAATGAACTGATTCATTGCCAGATCCAGCTGGCCTTGTGACTGCAGGTTGGCGCCCAGCGCGACCCGCGCCTCTATGGCGCACTGTTGCGCCGTTATCAGCCGTTTATGAATGCACCAGATCAGGCTCAGCAGCAGTTGTGCGCCTATCAGGAACAATGCGGGTCCGATCACCGGCAGCCAGAGCCCTTGCACCATCAGGCTTACCAGGCCGGTGTTCAGAAGCATCGCTGCCAGCAGGCCTGAAACCACAAGGCCGCGCCCACCATGCCATGTTGCAGGTATGAGCATAAGGTACAGTGCAAACAGGACCAGTAGCGCTCTTTGTAAGGCGTAAAACCAGCTGGGCGCGGTGAAGGCTCGACCATTCAGCATGCTGTCCAGGACCTGGGCGGACCAGGTCACCGGACTGTAAGAGCGGCCTGCGGGGCCTGTCAACTCGGGTACGAGAGCAGCGGCTGTGAGCCCCAGCAGCACGATTTTATTGCTCAGGCTGCCCGCCAGGCTGTCGCTCGCCATGACCTCGTTCAGCGAATGAACAGGGGTGGCGGCGGCCGGCTTTGGGTAGTAGTTGAGATCAGCCGTGCCGAGCGTTTTATTATTTTTGGTGAATATGCCCCTTCCAGTGTCTATTATGAGGTCGCGGGTATGGAAACCCTGCGCTGCCGCCAGCAGCGAAAGCTCGAATCCCGGCAGATAGTGCCCGTCTGCCTTGATAAGCAGCGCGGTGCCCTGTACCGCCCGCTCGTCGCTGTCAAAATCGCTGGCGCCGACGCCGGAAACGGTGTCAAGAAACAGGGGTAGTGGTGCGCTGAGATCCAGGGTGTCGGGGGTCGGTGCTGACCGCAGCCGTTGCAGAGCGGTTTGGTACCACGGCAACGCCTCCTGCTCTGTGCCGATGGTGTATCGTTTCAGCTCCCGCGGCAGCCCTGTCTGCACCTTACCAGCGCGGTAAGGAACGACCAGCACTACATTCTTCGTGGGTTTTAAAGCCCGTGCCAGCCTTGAGTCGGTATCGAGCTGCCCCAGCCAGGTTCTGGCTTTTTTGCGCAGGGAGGCGTCCAGGCTATCTAGTTCTTTTCTGATGGCGCCCACAGCTGTCGCGGTTTCTTCTTCAGCCAGCGGCAACATGAACCCCAGCGCCTTTGGATTAAACCGTTTTAATCGTTCGACGGCCTTGGCCAACTGATCCCGTGGCATCGGCCAGGGCCCATATTCGTCCAGTGTGGCTGCATCGATGGCCACAACTGCGACAGTGTGTGTCTGCTCTGCTTCCGGTATAAGGTAACTTCCCCAGTCGAGCAGCAGGGCCTCCAGCCGTTGAGCGCCGGATGAGAAGCTTGCCAGCAGGGCGACAGCCGCGGCCACGGCAACGGCGAGACGATACGATTTCCAGGAGGAACTGCTCACCTTAACTGCAACCTCAATAGGGCCTGTTCAAAGCTATCGGTCGTGATCGGGCAGGCTTTCGGTTTTACCCTTCAGGCAGCACTGTACGCGCGCAGAATTTTGAACTGGTTCTCATTTTTCCTGCTATCAGGCAGGCGACTCAGCCTGCACAGGTTTGCAGGACGCGCCATAAAACTGTCCCTGTCCGCTAGTCCCCGTTTCTTACCACGAGTATTTAAGCGCTTGTTCCTTAGTGACCTTTGTGTCTTTTGTGGTTAAGGTTGTGAGAAATCCAGGCTGGCTTCGCTCATCCCCGGGCTCGTGCCGACGGTCCTGTAAAATCATGCCGGGTGGGTTCCTGCCTAACCGGTTACTGCTAAACTGCCCCCCATGTTGCAATTCGATAATCTTTCCCTGCGGCGCGGACCACGGCTGCTGTTTGAACAAGCAGGCTTTCAGATTCATCCCGGTCAGAAGGTCGGTGTTAGCGGGGCAAATGGCACCGGTAAGTCCAGCCTGTTTGCGCTGATCCTGGGTGAGTTGCACGCCGATGGCGGGGATCTCCGCTACCCCAAAGATTGGGTGATCGCCCACGTTGCCCAGGAAACACCTGCTGATGAGCGTGCGGCCATCGAGTATGTACTGGATGGCGACGCGGAACGGCGCGCGGTAGAAAAAAGTCTGCTACAGGCTGAAACTGAGAATGACGGGGTACGCCTGGCCGCACTGCACGGTCGCTTTGAAGCCATTGACGGTTACACTGCGAAAAGCCGGGCAGGGCAGTTGCTCCACGGGCTGGGGTTCAGTACCGATGACGAGGCGAGGCCGGTCAGCGATTTCTCGGGTGGCTGGCGCATGCGTCTGAACCTGGCCCGTGCGCTCATGTGTCGATCCGATCTGCTGTTGCTGGATGAGCCCACCAACCACCTTGACCTGGACGCAGTGATCTGGCTGGAAAACTGGCTGCGTGCCTATCCGGGAACTTTGTTGCTGATTTCCCATGATCGCGATTTTCTCGACAGTGTAACAAGCCATATCGCCCACTTCGAGCATCAGCGAATCACGCTTTACAGTGGTAACTATTCGGCATTTGAGCGCTTACGCGCTGAACGCCTGGCCAACCAGCAGGCCGCCTACCAGAAACAGCAGCGGGAAATATCCCATATCCGCTCCTATGTCGACCGCTTTCGTGCCAAGGCGAGCAAGGCGAAACAGGCCCAGAGCCGTCTGAAAGCCTTGCAACGCATGGAACAGATTGCACCGGCGCACGTTGATTCGCCATTTCACTTCGCCTTGCTTGCAGCGGAAAAAAACCCTGATCCGCTGTTAAGGCTGGACGGGATTTCTGCCGGTTATGCGGATACAGCAATTATTTCTCAGGTGAAGCTGAGCCTGTCACCCGGTGACCGCATCGGTCTGCTGGGTCCCAACGGTGCAGGAAAATCCACCCTGATCAAATTACTCGCCGGTGTGCTGTCACCTCAGCAGGGTACACGGGAAACGGCGAAAGATCTCAAGATCGGTTACTTTGCCCAGCATCAGCTGGAATTGTTACAGCTGAACCACAGCCCGCTGGAACATCTGCAACAGCTGGATCCACTGGCGCGCGAGCAGCAACTGCGTGATTACCTGGGCGGCTTCGGTTTTTCCAATGAACAGGCTTTAATGCCCAGCGGTCCGTTTTCGGGGGGAGAAAAATCCCGGCTGGTTCTCGCCTTGCTGGTCTATCAACGTCCCAATCTGCTGTTACTGGACGAACCCACCAATCACCTGGACCTGGAAATGCGTCAGGCACTGGCGCTGGCGTTGCAGGATTTTTCCGGTGCCATGGTGCTGGTATCACACGACCGCCACCTGCTGCGTGTCACCAGCGACCGGCTGGTGATGGTGCACGATGGCCGGGTGGATGATTTCCCGCTCAGCCTGGATGAGTATCCTCAATGGCTGGCGCAACAGAGCAAAGCGGACAGGGTGGCGGAGAGGGGAAACAGCGCGACAAACAGTGCGTCCGCCAGAAAGGAAAAAAAACGTTTGCAGGCGGAACAGCGCAAACAGCTGCAGCCGTTGCGTAACAAAGTAAGCACGGCTGAAACGGCGCTGGAAAAACTGCACGCCAGGCAGAGTGACCTGGAACGCAGTCTGGCTGAGCCTGGTCTGTATAGCGAGGAAAACAGGGATCAACTGAAAGCACTGTTGTTAGAGAAGGCAGAAGTGGATAGCCAGTGTGAGAGTGCGGAAATGGAATGGCTGGAGGTGTTCGAGCGGTTGGAGGCGGCTCAGAGATCCCTGCAACATTGACCGGCTGCCCGCTCAATACGTCGGTTAGCCGGAATACCGCTCACAGCAATGGATTGCGCAATTCCGTAAAGTCACGCGGTGCCACGTACTGCAGGACGTCTTTGCCGTCCTCGTTGATGGTGAGATCCAGTCCCTTGCCGGGGTAGAGTAAATGGACTGCCTGATCACCGCGGCGGATGGTTTCGGCAGGCGTGCCAAAGTGTTTGAACGCGGTTTGTTCGTCTAAAGCAATGCCGGGGATGAAAGTAATACTTTTAACAGCCGCCTGGTAAGCGACCGGCAGGTCATCGGGGTTCAAGTGGAATTTCCGGGCACCGCTTTCCATGTACTCAGCCTTTGCGGCGCGGCCAAGTAATTGCTCCAGCGTGTCGGGCACAACATCTGCGGCAAGAATAAGTTTTCCGGAAAAAACACCGGCAGTATAGCGGCTGTAATACATTTCCAGGCCGCTGTCATCGGCCGCAACGACGATGATTGCCAGCTCCATGTCGTCGCCGAGTTGCTCATGCGCCTCACCCAGTGTGCTTTGACCAAGCGTGACGCCAAATACCTTGCTGGTGCCGTCCGGCAGCAATTCAATCTGCCATGGCAGTCCCTTGATGGTTTGTGATGAATAGTCGCCAGCCGGTGTCAGGTAGAGAAACACTGCTACTATAATGGCAAGGAAAACAAGCAACGAGAAAAGTTTTGTCATGGTGGATGGATGCCGGATAGAGGATGGTCGATCTTAAAGCAAGGAGCCGCTGTAAGAAAAGGCGAAAAATGTGCCCTTGTGGCCATTATTCTCTATAGTCCGGATTCTTAAGGCCATGACTGGCCGGCTGATGACAGCATGGTGTGATTCTGAGGTGGGTCATGAAGGTATCTCCCGATGTAATGGAAGTGTTGAAGCTGTTGTTGAAGCTGAGTGATCTTGATGATCTGGGAGATGTGGCCTTGCTCGATCTGGCACAGGATGCCAGGCTTGAAAAGCTGGAAAGAGGGCAGACGCTGCAGGCCGGGAAATGCCTCGACCGTCA
>CBFDBP010000081.1:0-12742 GCA_965603065.1 uncultured Gammaproteobacteria bacterium | reverse complement strand
CCTAGTGCAGCGCGCAACTGATTTGACTCGTTCAGCCGGAATTTGTCATACCCCCCTGTTGCCGCAGTGCCCACGTCACGTGTTCACGAACCAGCCCGGAAGGGTGATGCAGTCGGCCCTGCAGCGCCTTGATGACCCTGGCGCCGGTCGGCGCGTTACCGAGAGCGACGGCCAGATTACGCAACCAGCATTCGTAGCCGATGCGGCGAATTGCCGTGCCTTCCGTGTTATCCAGGAATTCCTGCTCACTCCATTGAAACAGTTTGATCAGTGTGATGTTGTCCAGCTGGTGTCTCGGCATGAAATCGGTTTCCCGGCTCGGGCGGGCAAAACGGTTCCAGGGGCAGATCAGCTGGCAATCGTCACAACCATAGATACGGTTACCGATAAGAGGGCGTAATTCCTCGGCAATCGAACCACGCAGCTCAATGGTGAGGTAGGAGATACAGCGCCGTGCATCCAGCTGATAGGGCGCGACAATCGCCTGGCTGGGACAGATATCCAGACAGGCCTGGCAGCTTCCACAATGGCTCTCGGCCGGTCGGTCAACGGGCAGGGGCAGGTCGGTGAACAATTCACCGAGGAAAAACCAGGAGCCGCCTTTGTCGTCAATCAGATTGGTGTGTTTCCCTATCCAGCCCAGGCCGGCCTTCCGGGCAATCGCTTTTTCCAGCACCGGTGCACTGTCCGTGAAGGCGCGATAACCGAACGGTCCGATACGCTGTTCGATACGGCTGGCGAGTTGCTGCAGGCGTTTGCGCAGCACCTTGTGGTAGTCGCGCCCCAGCGCATAGCGCGACAGGTAGGCCTGCAGGGGGTCCTCGAGTACCTGTTGGGCATCGCTGGCCTGTCCGGGCCAGTAATCCAGGCGCACGGAGATGATGCGCACGGTGCCCGGAACCAGTTCGTCGGGGCGGCTGCGTTTTGTACCATGGCTTTGCATATACGCCATTTCGCCATGCTGCTGATGCTTCAGCCAGCGCAGCAGATGGGCCTCGTCTGCTGTCAGATCGGTATCGGTGATGCCGAGCTGCTGAAAGCCCAGTTCCCGGCCCCATTGTTTGATCTGGCCGGCCAGTGCTGCAAAATCGATCGACGAGCGATCGGCTGCTGTGGCGGTAGCCGGACTGGATTTGGATGAAAGCTTCACGGTATGGTTGACGCCATCCTCTAGTGATGAACATTGTATGTCGAAAGCCGTTTACATTCCGCTTTATACCGCAGCACAAGTGCGGGAACTGGACCGAATCGCCATCCAGGAAAAAGCTATTCCCGGTTACCAGTTGATGTGCCGCGCCGGACAGGCACTGGCAGACTGCGTCGGGCGGCGCTGGCCTGCTGCCGGACAGGTGTGTGTGTTGTGCGGGCCTGGCAATAACGCTGGCGATGGTTATGTGCTGGCGCGCCTGCTGCATGAGTCCGGCCGGCAGGCAGAGGTCCTGTTCCTGTCCGACCCTGACAGCTTACCGGGCGATGCGTTACGCGCCGCACAGGATTACCTGGCCGCCGGTGGTGAAGCGCAGGCCTTTACCGGCTCGCTGCCGGCGCAGGCGGACCTGTTGGTCGATGCCTTGCTGGGAACCGGGCTTGATCGCCCGGTCGAAGCAGGCTACCGGTTGGCCATCGAACGACTCAATGAGCATCAGGCGCCGGTATTGGCGGCGGATATCCCCAGCGGTCTGCATGCCGACAGCGGCCGGATACTGGGTGTGGCCGTAAAAGCGCACACCACAGTGACTTTTATCGGGCGAAAACGGGGGCTGTATAGCGGGGCTGGCGTACGCTGTGCCGGTCATGTTGAGTTTGACGGACTTGAAGTACCGGCCGACATCCATGCCGGTCGGCCTGCCGACGTGCAGCTCATCAAGCAGCCGGCGCTGGGGCCGTTGAGCCGGGCACGACAGGCCGATGCCCACAAAGGTGATTTCGGCCATGTCCTCGTCGTCGGTGGTAACCGTGGCATGGCGGGTGCGGCGCGGCTGGCGGCTGAAGCAGCAGCACGCTGTGGGGCGGGCCTGGTGTCGGTGGCAACCCGCGCCGAAAGCGTCCCGGCGCTAAATGCCGGTTGTTATGAACTGATGGTGCACGACATTCGGCAGGCCGCTGAGCTCGACCCCTTGTTGTCACGTGCCAGCGTTGTGGTTGTCGGCCCCGGCCTGGGCCAGGACGGCTGGTCGCGCCAGCTGTTTGAACGTGTGCTTGACTCAGAGCTGCCGCTGATCGTGGATGCCGATGCCTTGACTCTGCTGGCCAGGGACCCGCTGGGCCGGGATAACTGGATACTGACACCGCACCCCGGTGAAGCAGGCCGCCTGCTGGGGCAGGCAACATCAGGCATTCAGCAGGACCGCTTCGCGGCGATCCGGCAGCTGGTGGAGCGCTATAGCGGCGTGGTTGTGCTGAAAGGGGCGGGCAGCTTGATTGCCGCAGCGTCAGGGCCGATAGCGCTCTGTGACAAGGGCAATCCCGGCATGGCCAGTGGCGGCATGGGTGATGTGCTAAGCGGTGTGCTGGCTGCCTTGCTGGCGCAGGGCCTGGGTTTGTTCGAAGCCGCCAGCGCAGGCGTCTGGCTGCATGGCAAAGCCGCCGATCTTGCCGCCGGCGAACATGGCGAGCGAGGTCTGCTGGCCGGCGATTTGATGCCGTTTCTGCGTAAGCTGATCAATGTTTAAACGATATCTGCAAGACCAGGCAGCCACAGAAGCCTTCGGTGGACAGTTGGCAGCGGCCTGTAAAGGTGGCTTGCTGGTCTTTTTGCACGGCCAGCTCGGAGCCGGGAAAACCACGCTGGTGCGTGGTTTTCTGCATGCATCCGGCCATAGCGGTCCGGTCAAGAGCCCGACCTATACGCTGGTCGAGCCCTACACCACTGCGCACGGAAATCTTTATCATCTGGATCTGTATCGCCTGGCCGATGCGGAAGAACTGGAATGGATTGGTATCCGGGATCTGTTCGAGGATGAAAGTATTTGTCTGATCGAGTGGCCGGAGCAGGGTGCCGGATTTCTGCCGGAACCGGATTTGCGTGTTTATTTGCGGGTCGAGGGCAGCGGCCGGGAGATACGAGTGGAGGCCGCTTCACCACGTGGTGAGCAGTTTGTCCGAATTGTTACCTTAAATCAGCAGGCTGCCAGCTAGCGCCCGTCTTGCTTGACTTTCTAGATAGTGGTGCTATCTTTACGGGAATTAAGGTAATTTGTTAATATTTTTCTCGAGATGCGGTACAGATTGAAGCAAGGTTTCCGGGTTGGGGAGAAATCGGGGTTGATTCGGCTGGGTTGGCTCTTTGTTCTGTTGGTGACTTCGCTGGCACTGCTGCCGGCGTCAGCCGTCAATGCGGGTGCGCTGCAGGTGCAGAGTGTGCGTTTGTGGGCTGCACCGGATAGTACCCGTGTCGTCTTCGACGTCACCGGTCCGGTCGAGCACCGTCTGTTCACACTGAAAAATCCTGATCGCCTGGTCATCGATTTGCCCAATGCCGGTATCGACAGTAAGGTCAGGAAAGCGCAGACCCGGGGCGGCATTGTCAAGAACCTGCGCAGCGGTCCAAGAAATAAGAAAGATCTGCGCCTGGTGCTGGATCTCAAAGACGCGGTAAAACCCAAGAGTTTTGTTCTGAAACCCAACGAGCAGTATGGACACCGCCTGGTTATCGACCTGTTTGAATCGGGACCGGTTGCGAAGGGTGCGCCGAAAAAGACCCAGACCGCCGGCAAACCCGCCAAACTCAGAGATCTTGTCATTGCCATTGACGCCGGGCACGGTGGCGAAGATTCCGGTGCGCGTGGCAAGCGGGGGACGCATGAAAAGGATGTGGCGTTGGCTATCGCGCGACGCCTGGCCAAACTGGTTGAAAAAGAACCGGGCATGCGGCCGGTAATGATCCGCGACGGTGACTATTACATTGGCTTGCGCAAACGTATCGAAAAGGCGCGAAAACACCGGGCTGACCTGTTTATTTCCATTCACGCCGATGCTTTCCGGGATCGCAGTGTGCAGGGCTCATCCGTGTTTGTGATTTCACGGCACGGGGCCTCCTCGGAAATGGCGCGCTGGCTGGCAGCGCGTGAGAATGCTGCCGATCTGGTGGGGGGCGTCAGCCTGGATGACAAGGACGACCTTCTGGCGGAAGTGTTACTTGACCTGGCCCAGGCAGCAACCCTGGAAGCCAGCAACGAAGTGGCCGACAAGGTGCTGGCTGAGATGAAGCAGCTCGGCAAGGTGCACAAGAAACGTGTTCAGCATGCCGGTTTCGTGGTACTGAAATCTCCGGACATCCCGTCGCTGCTAATCGAGACCGCCTATATCTCCAACCCGGCTGAGGAAAAAAAGCTGAAAAACTCCAGGCACCAGCAGAAGGTTGCAGTTGCCATTATGAAAGGGGTGCGCAGTTACTTCACCGCTAATCCACCGCCCGGCACCCTGGTGGCGCGGACCAGTCCGCGTCGCCATGTCATTCGGCGTGGTGATACCCTGAGCCATATCGCACAAACTTACGGGGTGAGTATGCGCTCTCTTCGCGCCACCAATAAGCTGACAAACGACCGTCTGCTGGTCGGCAAAGTGCTGGCCATTCCGTCCAAGGGCGGTTAGTCCGCCGCTATCAGTGGCTGTGTTGTATGGCCGGTATAACTGTTTAGTGCAGGCCGGCTGCGGTTACCCGTGAGGGTGCATTTCACGTTAATATGTCCAAATGCGCATCCACCTGCTCGAACCGCAGCTCATCAATCAGATCGCCGCCGGCGAGGTGGTGGAGCGCCCGGCTTCTGTGCTCAAGGAGCTGCTGGAGAACAGCCTGGATGCCGGTTCGTCAAAAATTGAAATCGATATCGAAGAGGGCGGCAGGCGTCTGATCCGGGTGCGCGATAACGGCCACGGCATCGACAAAGAGGATCTGGCGCTGGCGCTGTCGCGTCATGCAACCAGCAAGATCGCTTCGCTGGAGGACCTGGAACGGGTCGTCAGTATGGGGTTTCGCGGCGAGGCGTTGCCGAGTATCGCTTCGGTTTCGCGTCTCCTCGTGCAGTCACGCACTGCTGAAGAGGCAAGCGGCTGGCAGGTGCAGGGCGACGGCAGGGAGAAAACCGCTGATCCTGAACCGGTACCGCATCTGCCGGGAACCACTATCGAAGTGCGGGATCTGTTTCATAATGTGCCGGCGCGACGCAAGTTCCTGCGCGCAGAAAATACCGAGCAGAAACACCTCGAGGGTGTCGTTCAGCGTATTGCCTTGAGCCGTCCGGAGGTTGAGCTGGTGGTGCGCCGTAAACGCAAGGTGCTGTATCACCTGCGTCCGGCTCGAAGCGAGGCGCAACAGCTCGAAAGGCTGAAGGTACTGCTCGGCGAGCCGTTTGCACAGCAGCTGATCGGCTTTGACCACAGTGCCGCCGGCTTGCGTTTATACGGCTGGATTGCTGAACCGACCTTTTCCCGCAGCCAGGCCGATTTGCAGTTCTTTTTCGTCAATGGGCGCGCGGTACGTGACAAGCTGCTGGCGCACGCGGTACGCCAGGCTTACCAGGATGTGCTGTATCACGGTCGTTATCCGGCCTTTGTCCTGTACCTGGAGCTGGAGCCGGCGGCTGTGGATGTCAATGCACACCCGGCCAAACACGAAGTGCGTTTCCGTGAATCGAGGCTGGTGCACGATTTCCTGTTTCGAACGGTTCACAAGGTACTGGCTGACGTACGGCCTGCTGCAGATCAGCCGGCACCCGCGCCGGTACATCCTATGCCAGTGTCGGGTTACAGTCCCGAGCAAGGTTATCGGCAAAGTGGAATGCCGCTGCAGGTGAATGAACAGCTCAGCCATTACCGGCGCCTGCATGGCAGCATGCCTGTTGCTGCAACGGCACCGCTATATGAACAGGTGGAGCCTCAGGCCGAGGCACAAACTGTCCCGCCGCTGGGTTTCGCGCTGGCACAACTCAAAGGCGTCTATATTCTAGCCGAGAATGAGCAGGGGCTGGTGCTGGTGGATATGCACGCTGCACACGAACGAATCAGCTATGAGCACCTCAAACGCAGCCACCAGGACGATGGCATTCGTTCCCAGCCATTGCTGGTGCCGTTAACGCTGGCCGTCAGTCGCGCTGAAGCCGATGAGGCGGAGCAGAGGCAGGCATGGTTTGCCACGCTGGGCTTCGAAATTGACCGCCACGGTCCTGAACAGTTGCTGGTGCGGCAGGTGCCGGCGTTGTTGTCTGACGTTGATATCGAAGCGCTGGTGCGTGATGTATTGTCGGACTGTCACAGCCACGGACACAGCCGGCGGATTGAAGAAACCATCAATGAGTTGCTGTCGACCATGGCTTGCCACGGTTCTGTCCGCGCCAATCGCAGTCTGACGATCCAGGAAATGAACGCCCTGTTGCGCGACATGGAACGAACCGAGCGCTCAGGTCAATGTAACCATGGTCGGCCGACCTGGGTGCAGATCGGCTTGCAGGAACTTGATGCCCTGTTTCTACGCGGCCGGTAACGCCATTCCAAGCGCGCCAGTTTTATGCATCGACCTCTGGCAATCTTATTGATGGGCCCCACCGCTTCCGGTAAAACCGGTGTCGCGGTGGAACTCGTACAGCATTTGCCACTGGAAATCGTCAGCGTTGATTCTGCGCTGGTGTATCGCGGTATGGATATCGGTACCGCCAAACCGGACGCCGAAACCCGGCGCATTGCACCACATGGCCTCATCGATATACGTGATCCCTCCGAGGTCTATTGCGCGGCCGAATTTCGCCAGGATGCGCTGCGTGAAATGGAAGCGATTCGCGCTCGCGGCAAACTGCCATTGCTGGTCGGCGGTACCATGCTCTATTTCAGGGCCCTGCAGCAGGGCCTGTCTGATCTCCCCGCTGCCGACACCGGCGTGCGGGCGCAGCTCGCAGCCGAAGCCCGGGAGCAGGGCTGGCAGGCCATGCACGCCCGTTTGCGCCGGGTTGATCCGCGCTCGGCAGCCCGAATTCATCCCAATGACCCGCAACGCATCCAGCGTGCGCTGGAAGTTTATGAGCTGAGTGGTTCATCGCTTAGTGAACTCTGTGCAGCCGGGCGGCAGGCGCCGCCGGCCTACCGGTTCCTGAAAATAATACTGGCACCGGAACAACGGAAGGTACTGCACGGACGTATCCGGCAGCGTTTCGATATCATGCTGGCGCAGGGTTTTCTGGACGAGGTGCGGCGCTTACGTGCACGTTGTGATCTCAATCCAGGATTGCCATCGATGCGGGCTGTAGGTTATCGCCAGGCCTGGGAGTACCTGGATGGGGAGCTCTCGGAGGGAGAGTGGGTCGAACGGGCTGTTATCGCTACCCGCCAGTATGCAAAAAGGCAGTTGACCTGGCTCCGCAGTGAATCCGATTGCCACTGGATTGACCCGCTCAAGGAAGATGCCGTGGCCCGTATTCGTTTTTTGATGAACAGAACTGGAGCAGCAGCCACATGAACGTGCTATAGTTTTGCCGGAATACAAAAAAACCAACTGCACGGACGCGGTTTTGTGACCTGGGCTCACTTTGAATAAGTACAATGATCCCGGCAGGAGAACGAACTTGGTGCACGTTACGAGAAAAAGGAGAACTGAGATGGCCAGAGGGCAGTCGTTACAAGAACCCTTTCTGAATACACTCCGTAAAGAACGTATTCCAGTGGCTATTTACCTGGTAAATGGTATTAAATTACAAGGCCAGATTGAGTCCTTCGATCAATTTGTGGTGTTGTTGAAAAACAGCGTCAGTCAGATGGTGTACAAACACGCCATCTCTACCGTGGTGCCGGCGCGTAATGTCCGACTGGCGACTGCTGATGAAGGGAGCAACGAGGCTGAGCCGGGTAACGCCTGATACCACAGCGTTTGTCCGGAATCGGGGTTTGAGTCCGATTCCGGTATATCATCCAAACCATGTTTGAACGTCCCCAAAGCGGCGAGAGGGCGGTTCTCGTTCACGTCGATTTTCCCGGCGAATCAGATCCCGAAGACCTGCTGGAGTTTGCCGACCTTGCCTCGTCCGCCGGTGCGCAAGCGATTGCCACTGTCACGGCCAGCCGCAATGCACCGGATCCCCGCTTCTACGTCGGCTCGGGTAAGGCTGAGGAAATCCGTGACCTGTTGAGCGAGGAAGACGCCCAGCTGGTGATTTTCAATCATGAACTCAGCCCCAGCCAGGAGCGTAATCTGGAGCAGCTGTTGCAAGCCAGGGTGCTGGATCGAACCGGCTTGATCCTGGATATTTTTGCCCAGCGTGCGCGTTCTTTTGAAGGTAAGTTGCAGGTTGAACTCGCCCAGCTCAAACACCTGTCGACCCGTCTGGTGCGCGGCTGGACTCACCTGGAACGGCAGAAAGGCGGTATCGGCCTGCGTGGTCCGGGTGAAACCCAGCTGGAAACCGACCGGCGTTTACTCGGCCAGCGGATGAAACAGATCCACAAGCGACTGGACAAGGTGCGCAGCCAGCGCGCCCAGGGGCGGCGCGCCCGCGAGCGCGCCGATGTGCCGACAGTCTCCCTGGTGGGTTACACCAATGCCGGAAAATCAACGTTATTCAACCGCTTATGTAATGCCAATGTGTATGCGGCCGATCAATTGTTTGCCACGCTCGACCCCACCCTGAGGCGTTTCAGCCTGCCGGGATTCGGTGCCGTGGTGCTGGCCGATACGGTTGGTTTCGTGCGCCAGCTGCCGCACGAACTGGTCGCTGCGTTCCGCTCCACCCTGGAAGAAACCCTGGAGGCTGATTTATTGCTGCACCTGGTTGATGCACACGATCCGGAACGGCATACGCGTATCGAACAGGTCAACGAAGTACTCGCTGCTATCGGGGCTAATGCCGTCCCACAGATCCTGGTATACAATAAGATCGACCTAAGCGCCGAACCGCCTCGCCTGTTACGCGATGTGCAGGGGCGGGTCACACGCCTTTGGTGTTCGGCATGCAGCGGCGAAGGTCTCGAGTTGCTGGAGCAGGCGCTGGGTGAGTATTTTCTGCGCGATCAGGTGCAAGGCTGGTTGCAGTTACCCGCCAGGGCAGGGCGATTGCGGGCGGCTATCTACCAGACCGGCAGAATATTGCAGGATGTTGCGGATGAGTCGGGTGGCTGGTGGCTGGAGGTGCGAATCAGCCGGCGCGAACTCGAAGCCTTGTACCGGCGAGACGGACAGCAGTACGTCCTCTACGCCAGCCGGGAGCCGGTTGATGTTGCGGGCGCAGCCCAAGCTCCCTAGAATTCACATCTTTAGGTTTTTTGATAATCACTCATTTTTTTCCCACGCTACGGAGTTAAACATGGCCTGGAACGAGCCGGGAGGCGGTAACAATAAGGATCCTTGGGGTGGTCGCGGTGACCAGGGCCCGCCGGATCTGGACGAAGTCGTGCGTAAAATGCAGGACAAGCTGGGCGGATTGTTTGGCGGCCGCAAAAAAAGCAGCGGCGGTAGCGGTGGCTCCTCCGGTGCCGGTTTTACCGGATTCGGGCTTATTGCCGGGATCGCGGCAGTAGTCTGGCTGTTTTCGGGCATTTATATCGTCGATGCCGGTAAGCAGGGCGTGATATTGCGTTTCGGTGCTTTTCACGAAGTCACCATGCCCGGGCCCCACTGGCGCATTCCCTATCCTGTCGACCAGGTGGAGATCGTTGACGTAGAGCAGCGTCGTTTTGTGGAACTCGGTTATCGCTCCGGTGATGCAGGACAGACCAGGGTCGCGGTGCCGCGCGAAGCGTTGATGCTTACGAAAGACGAGAATATCGTCAATATAAAGCTGGCGGTGCAATACCAGGTCAGTGATTCACGCAAGTATTTATTCAATGTGCGCGATCCCAATTCAGTCCTCAAGCAGGTGGCGGAAAGTGCCATCAGGGAAGCCATCGGCCAGAATGAAATGGATTTTGTCCTCAAAGAAGGGCGTGCCGAGGTGGTCAGCAGGGTCAAGCAGGTCATGCAGAAACCACTCGACAAGTATAACAGCGGACTGTTGGTTTCCGACGTGAACCTGCAGGACGCGCAGCCGCCGGAAGAGGTTCAGGCTGCATTTTCCGATGCCATCAAGGCGCGCGAGGACAAGGAGCGACTCAAGAACGAAGCCGAGGCTTATGCCAATGACGTTATCCCGAAAGCGCGCGGCGCCGCTGCTCGCCAGATTCAGGAAGCAGAGGCTTACCGGGAAGCCCTGATCGCCAAGGCAGAGGGTGAGGCCAGCCGTTTCAGTCAGCTGTTAAAGGAGTACGCGAGGGCACCGGAGATCACGCGCAAACGTCTGTACTTTGAGACCATGGAGTCGGTGCTGGCCAGAACCGGCGTCGTTCTGATGGACAGCGAGAACGCCAACAGCCTGATGTACCTGCCTATCGACCAGCTGATGAAACAGGCGCCCGGTGTGCGCCAGTTCTCCGGCAGTAACAGCGCTGATAACGAATCGCAGTCCGGCACGGCGGAACAGGGCGTTCGACCTACGCGCAAATCAAGGGAGGCCCGTTAATGGCTAATCGCATCGGTTTTATTGTGGTTCTGGCGCTGGTGTTACTGGTGACCGGCGCTTTCTCCATGTACCAGGTTGCAGAATGGGAAAAAGCCATACTGTTCCGGCTCGGTGAGATTGTTAAAACCGACGTACAGCCAGGGCTGCATTTCAAGGTTCCATTCGTCAATAACGTGCGCAAGTTTGACGGGCGGATCCTGACACTGGATGTGGAGCCTGAGCGTTTTCTGACAGTGGAAAAGAAGAACGTTATCGTGGACTCTTTTGTGATGTGGCGTATCGCCGATGCAAAGCGTTTCTACACGGCGGTCATGGGTGATGAACGCAACGCCCGTCAACGGCTGGAGCAGACCATCAAGGATGCCATGCGTGGACAGTTCAGTAAGCGCACTGTCAGCCAAGTGGTGTCGGGGGAACGTGACACGATCATGAAGGATCTCACTATCGACGTCAGCGCGCAGGCCAGTCAGATCGGTATCGAGATTGTTGACGTGCGGGTAAAACGCGTCGATCTGCCCTCCGAAGTCAGTGATTCGGTCTACCGGCGCATGCAGGCGGAGCGTTCCCGTGTCGCCAAGACGTTCCGCTCGCAGGGCGCTGAGGAAGCGGAAAAAATCCGCGCTGGTGCAGATCGCAAGCGTCAGGTGCTCATCGCCGACGCTTACCGCGAGGCTGAGCAGACCCGTGGTAAGGGTGATGCGCGGGCTGCGGAGATATATGCTAATGCCTTCAGCAAGGATAAGGAGTTTTACGCCTTCTTTCGCAGCCTCCGCGCATATCAGGAAAGTTTTGACGGCAGCAATGATCTGATGCTGCTGACACCCGATGGCGAGTTTTTCGAGTATTTCAACCGGGGTGGGCAGTAGACAGTCAGGTCGGAACTGAGCGCGTACACCAAGTCCGGGCGATGAACGGTCGCCCGGCTTTTTTTTGGTAAAGCCGATGTGGAACGATTTATGGGTGGCGATGGCGCTGATGCTGGTACTGGAGGGCATGGTGCCGTTTCTAAGTCCTGACACCCTGCGGCGTATGCTGGCGACATTGATGCAGATGGATAACCGCAGTATGCGTATCGCGGGCTTGATCAGCATGTTGGCGGGCGTGGCTTTACTGTATTTGGTGCATTAACCGATGAATGGTAAAAATCGATGGTTATTACCGGAAGGCATTGAAGATCTGCTGCCCGAACAGGCTGCGCAACTGGAACAGTTGCGTCGTGACCTGCTGGACTTCTACCGCAGCTGGGGTTACCAGCTGATCCAGCCGCCGTTTATTGAGTATCTGGATTCCTTGCTCACCGGCACCGGCCATGATCTGGACCTGCAGACCTTCAAGCTGATTGACCAGCTTTCCGGGCGTCTGCTGGGGTTACGCGCAGACATGACGCCGCAGGCGGCCCGCATTGATGCGCACCGTCTGCAGCGGCAGGCACCCAGCCGTTTGTGTTACATCGGCACTGTGTTGCGCACGCTTCCTGACGGGTTTGCCGGCTCACGCAGTCCCATGCAGGTAGGCGCCGAGTTATTCGGACACGCCGGTGCCGAAAGCGACGTCGAAATTCTCGAGCTGATGGTCGCCACGCTGACGCTATGCGGTGTCGAAGATGTCTATATCGACCTGGGTCATGTCGGCATATACCGCGGCCTGGCCCATGATGCCGGTCTGAACCAGGAGCAGGAGGCATTGCTGTTTGAGGCCCTGCAGCGCAAGGCAATTCCGGAGATCAATGAATTCCTGCTGCGGCTGGACCTGTCGACGGCACAGCGTGAGCGACTCGCAGGTCTGGCGACGTTGAACGGTGGAGCGGACGTCCTGGAACGGGCGCGGGCATTGTTACAGGGCAGTGGTGACGTGGTGCAATCGGCACTGGAAAACCTGGTCCGAATTGCCGGTCTCGCGCAACGGCGACTGCCACAGCTGTCGCTGCACTTTGATCTGGCGGAACTGCGCGGCTACCAGTTCCATACCGGGGCCGTGTTTGCCGCTTTTGTTGCAGATTGTGGGCAGGAAATAGCCCGTGGTGGACGTTATGACGAAATTGGTAAAGTATTCGGCCGGGCCCGCCCTGCAACCGGGTTCAGCACGGATCTGCGCACTTTAATGCAGCTGGGCCACCGTGGCTGGCCGCAGTCGGCCGGTGCCATACTGGCGCCCGCCGAGGATGATGCGGCACTGTCAGGCAAGGTGCAGGCTTTGCGCGCCGAAGGTGAAGCCGTGATACAACAACTGCCCGGCCAAGCGGGTAGTTTTGTGGAAACGGGTTGCGA
>CBFDBP010000080.1:0-13178 GCA_965603065.1 uncultured Gammaproteobacteria bacterium | reverse complement strand
CTAGCGCTTCATGGAATCGAAAAATGCGTCGTTGGTCTTGACGCCCTTGAGCCTGTCGAGCAGGAATTCCATCGCCGCCAGATCTTCCATGGGGTGTAACAGTTTGCGCAGGATCCACACTTTTTGCAGTTCATCCGATTTGGTCAGCAATTCTTCGCGACGGGTGCCGGAGCGGTTGATGTTGATCGACGGGTAGACGCGTTTTTCGGCAATTTTGCGATCCAGGTGTATTTCCATGTTGCCTGTGCCTTTGAACTCTTCGTAGATCACATCGTCCATACGTGATCCGGTCTCCACCAGCGCAGTCGCGATAATGGTCAGTGAACCGCCTTCTTCGATGTTGCGTGCTGCGCCAAAGAATCGCTTGGGTCGATGCAGTGCGTTGGCGTCTACACCGCCGGTAAGCACCTTGCCGGACGACGGAATCACAGTGTTATAGGCGCGTGCAAGACGGGTAATGGAGTCGAGCAGGATAACCACGTCACGTTTGTGCTCAACCAGCCGCTTGGCTTTCTCGATAACCATCTCGGCGACCTGGACGTGGCGGCTGGCCGGTTCGTCGAATGTCGATGAAACCACCTCACCACGCACGGAGCGGTCCATTTCCGTGACTTCCTCCGGACGTTCATCAATCAGCAGAACGATTAAATAGCATTCCGGATGATTGCTGGTGATCGATTGCGCCACATTCTGCAGCAGCATGGTTTTACCGGCTTTTGGGGGTGACACAATCAAGCCGCGCTGACCTTTGCCAATGGGAGCGGCAAGGTCAATGACCCGGGCCGTAATGTCTTCCGTGCTGCCATTGCCGAGTTCCAGCTTGAGGCGTTCATTGGGGTGTAAAGGCGTCAGGTTTTCGAACAGAACCTTACCTTTGGCGTTTTCCGGTTTGTCGTAGTTGATTTCGTTTACTTTCAACAAGGCGAAATAACGCTCACCTTCCTTGGGCGGTCGGATCTTGCCGGATACTGTGTCGCCGGTACGCAGGCCGAAACGTCGAATCTGGCTGGGTGATACGTAAATATCGTCGGGGCCGGCCAGGTAAGAGCTATCGGCCGAGCGCAGGAAACCGAATCCGTCCTGAAGGATTTCCAGAACACCGTCTCCGAAAATATCCTCCCCGCTCTTGGCGTGAGACTTCAATATGGAAAAAATGACATCTTGCTTACGGGAGCGGGTACCTTCGATACCCATTCCCTGGGCAATTTTAATCAGTTCGGTTGCAGGTTTTTGTTTCAGTTCAGTCAGGTTCATAAGCTTTTATAATCATTCAGGTTGGTGGCAGGAACAGCACCGCTGGAAAGGCCGGCAGCAGTGGGTATCGGTACGCCGCTATTGCGGCAGCGTGGGCGGAATTAGCTAACCTTTGGTTTGGATTGAATCCTCCGGGTCGAACAATGCCTGTTACGGGGTCTGTGTTACAGGTTTGTATCAATAAATGCTGTCAGCTGGGATTTTGACAGGGCGCCGACTTTGGTGGCTTCAACATTGCCATCTTTGAAAAGCATCAGGGTAGGAATGCCTCGAATGCCATATTTGGGCGGCGTCTGCGGATTGTCGTCGATATTCAGTTTGGCCACTTTGACCTTACCCTGGTACTCGGTGGCAATCTCAGTCAGGATGGGAGCAATCATCTTGCAGGGACCGCACCACTCAGCCCAGTAGTCCACCAACACGGGTTCAGCGGATTCAAGAACTTCGTTTTGAAAAGAGTCATCGGTTAAATAAACGATAGTATCGCTCACGCTATGGGCCTCCTGGCCATCAACTTTTAATTTTGAAAATGTAAACGGGGATTTTAAATTGAAACGCAGGCCTTGTCAGACTTAGCCGCTTATTTGCATACGGTTTTCGATAATCGAGCGTAGTGTCTACTTATCTGCACTGCAGCGGCATTGATTTCAGCCCAAAAAGACAAAGATTGCAAGCCCAAACCTGAGAATAAACCGAATAAATTCGTTATGCTTCGCAACTATGACAGAAGAACACATGACTAATATTGCTTTTAGCGGCTTTGATCTACCCGAAAGTGTGATGCAAGGCATTGAAGAATCTGGGTTTTTATCTTGTACGCCAATACAGGAAGAGACTTTGCCGCTAACCTTGAAGGGTCAGGATGTAGCAGGTCAGGCGCAGACGGGGACAGGTAAAACCGCCGCTTTTCTGATTGCGACCTTTAATTATCTGTTGCGTAATCCCGCCGATGAGCAGCGTAAGCCCCAACAGGTGAGGGCGCTGATACTTGCGCCAACCCGTGAACTGGCGATACAGATTCACCGGGATGCTGTAAAACTGGGACAGTTTACCGGCCTGCAGCTTGGTCTGGCTTACGGTGGTACCGATTACGACGGCCAGCGTAAACAGCTGGCCAAAGGTGTTGATGTGTTGATCGGTACGCCCGGACGCATTATCGATTACTTCAAGCAACACGTATTTGATCTGCGTAAGGCGCAGGTGGTGGTGCTCGATGAGGCAGACAGAATGTTCGATCTGGGCTTCATCAAAGATGTGCGCTTTTTGTTACGCCGTTGCCCACCGCCGGAACAACGGCTGGGACTGCTGTTTTCAGCCACCATGTCGTTACGGGTCAACGAACTGGCCTATGAACATATGAACAGCCCGCAGCTGGTGCAGGTTGAATCTGAACAGATCACCGCCCAGCATGTGCGGCAGGTGCTGTATCACACCTCCAACGAGGACAAGATTCCCCTGTTACTGGGGTTGATGGGCCGGATGGATGCACACCGCAGTATCGTGTTCGTCAATACCAAGCGGGATTCCGAGAAGGTGTGGGCCTATCTGGAAGGCAACGGACATAAGTCGGCGATACTGTCGGGTGATGTGCCACAGAAAAAACGCCAGTCACTGTTGAAACAGTTTCAGGATGGAGAGCTGGATATTCTGGTGGCGACCGATGTGGCTGCGCGAGGTCTGCATATTCCTGATGTCAGTCACGTTTTCAACTACGACCTGCCCCAGGATGCGGAGGATTACGTGCACCGTATCGGACGTACCGCGCGCCTGGGTGCAGACGGCGATGCGATAAGTTTTGCCTGTGAACGCTTTGTGTATTCTTTGCCCGAGATTGAGGCTTTTATTGGTGAGGCCATTCCAGTGCAGCGTATTGACGCCGATATGATGATCGAGCCAGCGCCGCCGGTGGCAAGGCCCCGGAATAAAATTACGAAAAAACAAGGCCGTGGAGGTCGTGGCGGGGCGCGGAATGGCGCCAGACGGCGAAAATCGGTCTCCTGAGAGTGATCCCTCGGGTAGCACTGGCGAGAATGGGTTAAAATTACAACTATTTTATAAAATAATGCTTTATTGGCGGGCGTTTAAGTTCTTTGTCAATCGGCCGCGGTTACTGACTCAGGGATATGATAAATTCACAGCGCTATGGTTAGCCTTGCCATTTCACAATCTGCGTTACAGAGCTGGTTCCGTCCGGAACGGATAGGTCAGCTCAGCAAGCTGGTTAATGTGTTGCTGATAATCTGGCTGGCCTGGCTATCGGCGAAACTGACCTGGCTGCTGGTCCCTGAGGCCGGGCAAACAGAACAGGCGGTATCGGTTGCACCCGCACCCGTCAAGCGGCAGCAGCCACGTATCGACGAACGGCAGATTGCCGGCTGGCACCTGTTCGGGGTTGCCGGTGAGGAAAAAACGGTCGAGAAAAGGGCGGTTGAGGCGCCGGAAACGAGTCTCAAGTTGACGCTGCGGGGTGTCTTTGCCCATGAAGAAAGCACGGGTGGGCGTGCTATTGTTGGCGATCCCAAGGGTAAGGAAGAGCATTATGCTGTGGGCGACCCGCTGCCGGGGGGAGCCAAGCTGTCCGGGATTTATCCAGACCGCATCATCCTGGAGCGTAACGGACGCTTTGAAACCTTGCGTTTACCTAAGCAGCTCACACAGCCGCAGTCGGGTAACGCGGGTAATCGTGTTGCGACGCGGGCGGGGTCTGCCGGCAGTCCCGGCAAGGCGGCGGCGTTTCAGAAATACAGGACGGAAATCAAGCGGAATCCGTCGTCATTCATGAACTATGTGCAAGCAGCGCCACATCGTGAAGATGGCAAATTTGTCGGTTTCAAATTGCAGCCGGGCAGGCAGCCGGGTGCGTTTAACCAACTGGGCCTGCAGTCCGGTGATATCGTCACAGCGATCAACGGTGTGCAAATTGATTCGCCGTCCAGCGGTATGAAGGCCATGCGGGCGCTCGGTGAAGGCGATAGCGTTAATGTGACCTTGCTAAGGGACGGGCAGGAAACGTCCCTGAGCCTGTCGTTGCCGTAACACAGGAGTAGAGTTTAAGTGGAATCCCGGATCAATAGACGTAAGCACTGGCTGCACGGATTATGCATGCTGTGCCTGATCTGGGTGGGCCCGCTGTTTGCGCAAACCATTACCCTGAATTTAAAAGATGCGGATATCAATGCCCTGATCGGCACTGTTGCCGAAGTGACGGGTAAAAACTTTATTGTCGATCCGCGGGTAAAGGGCAAGGTGACGGTGATTTCGTCACGGGCAATGGACAGTGACGAGGTTTACCAGGTTTTTCTGTCGATTTTGAAAGTGCACGGTTTTGCCGCGGTGCCAAGCGGATCGGTTATCAAGGTTGTACCGGATGTCAGCGCCAAGCAGGATTCTATTCCCAGTGTCGGTGATGCTGCCCCCGGGCGTGGTGATGAAATGGTCACCCGGGTTGTGCAGGTCGACAATGTCGCGGCGGCTCAAATGGTTCCCATTCTCAGGCCACTGGTACCCCAGCAGGGCCACCTTGCGGCTTATCCGGCAACCAATGTTCTGATTATGTCCGATCGTGCAGAAAACGTGTCGCGCCTGGTGGATATTATCCGCCGTATCGACAAGGTCAGTGATAGCGAGATCGAAGTGATCCGTCTCGAGTATGCATCGGCAGCGGAGGTTGTGCGTATCCTCAATGCCATCAGCCGCGGTGCGCAGGCCAAAGGCAAAGGCGCGCCCGGCGCCGCCGAGACACTGGTGGCTGACGAGCGAACCAACAGTGTGCTGCTGGGTGGCGACCGCAGCGAACGGCTACGCCTGCGCGCCATAATATCGCATCTGGATACGCCGCTGGAGCGCGGTGGTAACACCAAAGTCATTTACCTCAAATACGCCAAGGCGATAGACCTGGTCGAGGTGTTGACCGGCGTGGGTGAATCGCAGGCCGAGGAAATCAAAGGTAAACCCGCAGCCAAGACGCCCGGTAGTAGAGACAAGCAGCTGGATATTCAGGCGGATGAAGCCACCAATTCCCTGGTTATCACCGCACCGCCAGCCCTGATGCGCTCTCTTGAAACCGTTATCCGGCAGCTCGATATCCGCCGCGCCCAGGTGCTGGTGGATGCCATCATCGCCGAAGTCGGAGAGGGCAGGGCGCGCGAACTCGGGGTTCAGTGGGCGGTGTTTGATCTCTCCGGAACGACCGCCCCGCTCGGTGGGACCAATTTCACCAACACCGGTACCAGTCTTATTGATATCGCCAACGGGATTATCGGGGGCGCGATACCCTCTGTCACTCCGGGTATGTCTTTCGGGGTGGGCAGGCTGGGCAATGATGGTGTGAATTTCGCGGCTGTGGTCAATGCCTTGGCAGGCGATTCTGACGTGAATATTCTGTCCACGCCCTCACTGGTGACCCTGGATAACGAGGAAGCCGAAATTATCGTCGGCCAGAACGTGCCCTTCGTGACGGGCTCTTTCACCAGTACCGGCGCCGCCCAGGGGTCGGTCAATCCTTTTCAGACCGTCCAGCGTGAAGACGTGGGTATTACGCTCAAGGTCAAACCGCAAATCAACGAAGGTAATTCCATCATTATGGAAATTACCCAGGAAGTGTCGACTATCTCCGATGACGCCCAGGCGGTCGATATTATTACCAACAAACGTAATATCAAAACCAATGTACTGGTTGATGATAACCATGTCGTGGTACTGGGTGGCCTGATCGAAGACCAGGTGCGCGAGAGCGAACAGAAGGTACCCCTGTTGGGCGACATTCCCTACCTGGGCGCATTGTTCCGTTCAAAGAGTGTCAACCGCACTAAAGTCAATCTGATGGTCTTTCTGCACCCGTTGATTTTGCGGGATAACGCCACGGCGGACAGTTACACGGCCGAAAAATACAACTATATCCGTGCCTTGCAGCTTGAGCAGGATAGGGAAGGTGTGCCCCTGATGTCGGGCAAGGGAGCACCTCACATGAGGGATATGAAAGAAATGCTGGAGTTGCCGCCCCCGTTTGAACAGACACCGGCCGCTCAAACCACTGGAAATGCGACAGGTGTTGACCAGGATGAGTACTAGCGAGCCGGAGACCCTGGGCGAAGCGCCGGCTACGGAAGCCGCGGGCCCGCGCTATCGGCGTCCCGCCTTTATGTTTGCCAAACGGCATGGCCTGCTGGTGTCTGAATTTCGCGATGATAGTGTCGATGTCGTCTTAAGCCCTGCCGCCGATCCCGGGGCGCTGCTGGAATTGCGGCGCTTCCTGGCGTGCCCCTTGAAGTTGCGTCAGGTCGATGAAGGGCAGTTTGATGCGCTGCTGGCTACCACCTATGAGCAGGGCTCCAACGAAGCCATGCAGATGATGGAGGGCCTGGGCGATGATATGGACCTGTTCCAGGTGGCACAGGCCCTGCCTGAAACCGAAGACCTGCTGGAAAGCGAGGATGATGCGCCCATTATCCGCCTGATAAACGCCCTGCTTACCGAAGCGGTTAAGGAAAACGCCTCGGATATTCATATTGAACCGTTCGAAAACCGGCTGGTGGTACGCTTTCGTGTCGACGGCGTGTTACGCGAAATTCTGGAGCCGAAGCGTGTACTCGCACCGCTGCTGGTATCGCGTATCAAGGTGATGGCCAAACTTGACATCGCGGAGAAACGCCTGCCACAGGACGGACGTATTTCCCTGCGTATCGCCGGGCGTGCCGTCGATGTACGTGTCTCGACCTTGCCATCGGGGCACGGAGAGCGCGTGGTATTGCGTTTGCTGGACAAGCAGGCCGGGCGGTTGGATCTTGAGCATCTGGGTATGGCCACAGAAAGCCGAAACGCTATCGACGAAATGATCCAGAAACCGCACGGTATCGTTCTGGTGACCGGCCCCACCGGTTCGGGGAAAACCACCACCCTGTACGCTGCACTGGAACGGCTCAATAACAAGCGCCGTAACATAATGACGGTCGAGGACCCGATCGAGTATTACCTCGACGGTATCGGCCAGACCCAGGTGAATACCAAGGTGGAAATGAGTTTTGCGCGCGGCCTGCGCGCCATACTGCGTCAGGATCCGGATGTGGTGATGGTGGGTGAGATTCGTGACCTGGAAACAGCGGAGATTGCGGTGCAATCCAGTTTGACCGGCCACCTGGTATTCTCGACGCTGCATACCAACAGCGCGGTGGGGGCGGTGACCCGTTTGCGCGATATGGGCGTTGAGCCTTTCCTGCTGTCATCCAGTTTGATCGGTGTGCTGGCGCAGCGGCTGGTGCGCGTGTTATGTGATCACTGCAAAGAGCCCTACACAGCTTCGGCGGCTGATTGTATTGCGCTGGGTGTAGACCCGGGTAATCCGCCTGTCTTGTATCAGGCGGTTGGCTGCGCTGAATGCAACCATCTCGGTTATAGAGGACGCACCGGTATTTACGAACTGGTTGAGCTCGACGACGAGATGCGCGCCAGGATTCATGATGGCGACAGTGAGCAGAAACTTGAAGGCTATGCGCGCCAGCATTCTCCCGGTATGCGTCAGGATGGCTGGCGGCGTGCACTGGCGGGTGAAACGACAGTTGAAGAAGTGTTGCGGGTCACCCAGGAGAACTAGCCCCGTATGGGTGCCTTTGAATACGTCGCGCTGGATACCAGCGGTAAAGAAAAGAAAGGCGTGCTGGAAGGCGATACCGCGCGTCAGGTGCGCCAGCAATTGCGCGACAAGGGCTGGATGCCGCTCGATGTTCAGGAATCCAGTGAACGTGAAACCGGTAGTACCCGCCAGCAGCGTAGAATCAAAATCCGTCGTGGTGTCAGTGCGACGGATCTCGCCCTGATTACCCGTCAGCTGGCCACCCTGGTTCGTGCCGGCCTGCCGCTTGAAGAGACCCTGCAGGCGGCTGCACAGCAAACCGAAAAATCACGTCTGCAAAGTATGTTGCTGGCGGTTCGCTCGCGTGTCATGGAGGGGCATACCCTGGCAACCGGACTGGGTGATTTCAGCCGCGTATTTCCTGAGCTGTACCGTACCACGGTATCGGCGGGTGAGCAGTCGGGTCATCTCGATGTGGTGTTGGAACGTCTTGCCGATTACACGGAAAGCCGCCAGCAGATGCAGTCCAAAATTCAGCTGGCACTGTTTTATCCTGCCTTGCTGACACTGGTTGCCATCGGTGTGGTTGTCGGCTTGATGACCTATGTTGTACCGCAGGTGGTGCAGGTGTTTGATAATATCGGTCAGGAGTTACCCTGGCTGACTAAAGCGCTGATCGCGATGAGCGATTTCCTGCGCAACTACGGTATTTTGATGCTGCTGGGGATTGGGGTGGCCGGTGCCGGTATAGCCTGGCTATTACGCAGAGAAGCTCCCAGGCGCCGTTTCCATAAGTTTTTGCTGCGTGTACCGTTGCTCGGGCGCCTGGAACGCGGCATTAATGCCGGGCGTTTTGCGCGAACCTTCAGTATTGTCACCGCCAGCGGCGTACCGGTGCTCGACGGTTTGCGCATTGCATCGGAGGTTGTGTCGAATGTTCCGATGCGGGAGTCTGTCGAGGATGCGACGCGCAGGATTCGTGAAGGCGCCAGTATTCACGCGGCGCTGGAGAAAAGCGGTTATTTTCCGCCCATGATGGTGCACCTGATTGCCAGTGGTGAAGCCAGTGGCAAACTGGAAGAAATGCTGGAGCGTGCGGCGGTCAACCAGGAGCGTGAGATCGAAACCCTGATTACAGCGGTCATGGGTCTGTTCGAGCCGGTGTTGATTCTGGTGATGGGCGCTGTGGTGCTGATTATCGTGCTGGCTATCCTGTTGCCGATCTTCAATCTCAACCAGCTGGTCGGGTGATTCTCGCAGCGTGTCTCGCCTGTGGTCCCCAGACAGTAACCAATAAGGTCACGAAGGTAATGGGATATTGCAGCTGCTAATGGGAGCGGTAGTAAGTGGACAGCCTGTTCCAGCACACGCCGTGAATACATCCATGTAGGCTCGACGGCGGCGTCCATGCCTCCGACGGTCCTGGAACAGGCTGTCTCCACTTACTTTGAAACCCCGTAGTAAAGCCCTGTCAGGCTCAGTCTGTTAGCTCCAAAGCTCACGAAGGTGCCGAGGTCGCTTACCTGTGTTGCCTTTGTGAACTTCGTGTCCCTTGTGGTGAAGAATCCGGGTCCTCACCTCTGGCAGTTCGGTTGTTGTCAGTGAAAATCCCTGGAGTGGGTCACCAGACGTCCCAGTAAATGGCTGTGGTCCTCCAGCTGCTTTGCGATCAGATGCAATACCTCCCCTTCGCGCTGCACTTCACCTTCCACGGCCAGCAGTCTGGCGCCTAACAAAACCCGGCGTTGCCGCTGTGCCAGATGCGGCCAGACGATGGCCTGGATGATGCCGGTTTCATCTTCCAGGGTGATGAAAGTCACGCCGCAGGCACTGCCGGGGCTTTGCCGGCCGGTGACAATGCCGGCGGTGCGTGCAAAGCTGCCGTGTGAGCAACTGTGGAGGTGTTGAGCGGGCTGCAGGCCCAGGCGGGTCAGTCGTGAGCGTAACAGTGCCATAGGATGGCGTCCCAGGCTGAGACCAGTGCTGGCGTAGTCAGCTACCAGTTGTTCGCCTTCGCTGGGTGTTTTAAGCAGGGGTGTGGCCTCAGCAATGCTGATATCTTGCAGCAGCGGCCTTGCCGGTTCGATACCGGCACAGGCCCAACGTGCCTGGTAACGGTGCCCGGCCAGGGAGGCCAGGGCATTGGCTGCAGCCAGGGCTTCCAGATCTTTGCGATTGAGCAGGGCCCGCTGCGCGAGGTCGGCAATACCACGGAACGATTGCTGCTTGCGTGCGCCGATTAAACGTTGTGCGCCACTGCGGGACAGGCCTTTGACCATTTGCAGGCCGAGGCGCAGGGCAACACTGGGTCTGTCCCCGTTTTTTTTGTAGCAGCGGTCTCCTTCTTTCTTTTCCAATGTGCATTCCCACTCGCTGTAACAAACATCCACTGCCTGCACGTCACCGTCGTGACGGCGCAGGTCATCGACCAGTTGTCTCGGGGTATAGAAGCCCATCGGCTGACTGTTGAGCAGGGCGCAGGTGAATACCTCCGGGTAGTAGTGCTTAAGCCAGGCCGAGACGTAGACCAGTAATGCGAAGCTGGCTGCGTGTGATTCCGGAAAACCGTATTCACCAAAGCCCAGGATTTGCTGAAATATCTGCCGGGCAAACTGTTCTGAATAACCGCGTTGTCGCATGCCTTCGACCAGGCGTTGTTCGAATGCCAGTATCTGGCCGTGCTTGCGCCAGCGTGCCATGGAGCGGCGTAGCTGGTCAGCTTCGCCCGGTGAAAAGCCGGCAGCTACCATGGCGAGCTTGATAACCTGCTCCTGGAAAATGGGGATGCCCAGAGTGCGCTCCAGCACCTCACGCACGGCATCTGAAGGATAGGTCACCGCTTCAATGCCCTGCCGCCGACGCAGGTAAGGGTGCACCATGTCACCCTGAATGGGGCCGGGGCGCACAATGGCAACCTCGATGACCAGATCGTAGAAACAGCTTGGCCGCAGGCGCGGCAGCATGGACATCTGTGCACGGGACTCGATCTGGAAGACACCGACGGTGTCAGCGCGTGAAATCATGTCGTACACCAACGGGTCTTCCGCGGCTATGCTGTCCATAGTCAATGGCATGTCGTAGTGCTCGTCAAGCATTTTAAAACAACGCTGAATGGCGCTCAGCATGCCCAGTGCCAGACAATCGATTTTCAGCAGCCCCAGGGTATCGAGATCATCCTTGTCCCATTGAATCACGGTGCGTTCCGGCATGGCGGCATTTTCGATGGGGATCATACGATCAAGCGCATCCCGGGCGATCACAAAACCGCCGACGTGTTGTGACAGGTGGCGCGGAAAACCCATTAGCTGGTGTGCGAGCTGCATCAGGCGCTGAATGATGGGATTATCGGCTGCAAAGCCGGCCTCATGCAGCCGCTCTTCAGCAATCTGTTGTCCATCCCACCAGTGAATGGTTTTGCTGAGCCGGTCGAGCTGGTCCAGGCTGAGTCCCAGTGCTTTGCCAACGTCACGTAGTGCGCTTTTGGGGCGATAGCTGACTACTGTCGCAGCCAGCGCTGCCCGTTCCCGACCGTATTTTTCGTAGATGTACTGAATAACTTCTTCACGCCGCTGGTGTTCGAAGTCCACATCAATGTCAGGCGGTTCGTTACGTTGTCTGGATATGAAACGCTCGAACAGGGTTTCGATGCGCGAGGGATCGACTTCGGTAATACCGAGGCAATAGCAGACCGCTGAGTTGGCTGCCGAGCCCCTGCCCTGGCAGAGAATATTGCGCGAACGGGCAAACTGCACAATGTCGTATACGGTGAGGAAATAAGGCTCATAGTGCAGTTCTGCGATCAGTGTCAATTCGTGTTGTATCAGTTTATAAACCTTGCCAGGCGTGCCTTGCGGCCAACGCCGGTGCATGCCGGCTTCAGTGAGCTGGCGCAGCCAGGCGCCGGGGGAGGTATTATCGGGCACCAGTTCCTCGGGGTACTCATAACGCAGTTCGTCGAGTGAAAAACGGCAGAGTCCGGCGATATGCTGACTTTCGTCGAGCAGAGCGCGCGGGTATAGCTTGTCCAGGTTGGTGCGGCTGCATAAACAGTGTCCGCCATTGGCGTGCAGGGCAAAGCCGGTGTCGCGGATGCGCACACCCAGACGAATGGCCGTGAGTATATCCCGCAGCTGACGGCGGCTGCGGGTGTGCATGGTAACTCCGCCACAGGCGACCAGTGGCAGATTAAACTGCTGTCCCAGAGTTTGCAGGCTTTGCAGGCGTTGTCGGTCCCGGCCATCCAGTTGCCGGGTGACCCCAATCCAGGCGCGTTTTGTGAAATGATTTTGTATCCAGCTGGCGATATCCTGAGGGGTATCGCAGCGCTCTGCATTCACCCAGATCAGCAGGCAGTCATGTGTATAAGGTAGCAGTTCATCACGCTGCAGCCGGTATTCTCCTTTGGGAGTCCGGCGTCGAGCCAGGCTGATCAGTGCTGACAGGTTGCCATAGGACGCCCGGTTGGTCGCCAGCAAGACCAGATGCAGTGCGTGATCGAGCCGAAATTCACTGCCAAGAATCAGCGGCAGCCCCACCTTTCTGGCGGCCAGATGGGCGCGCACAATGCCGGCCAATGAGCATTCATCGGTCAGCGCCAGGGCGGTGTAACCCAGTTCATGTGCGTGATTTACCAATTCCTCCGGGTGAGAGGCGCCACGTAAGAAGCTGAAATTGCTGATGCAATGAAGTTCGGCGTAGTTGGGTGTTGGTGTGCTGGACATGCCGTTTCTGAGTACTGTAAATATATACAGTATAGTAAAGTGGCTGAAAGCTGCAAACCTGACGAAATAGTCAGTACATTTGTCAGGTCTGACAATATGGTTACAATGGCGGCGAATATGTGGTAAAAGCAACCGGTTGAATTGGTTGTGTAATCTGTGTAAAAAGAGTCGTATGGGATATCCGGATGCAAAAATCTGGCTGGAGGAAGACGGCATCGTCCGGATTAAGTACCCGGATAATTGCCATATAACGATGGATGTTATGGAGTCGATCTATCAGCAGCATGTTGAGATTACCACCGACAAGCGACCCATATTGGCTGATTGTGGATCGGTGGCTTCATTAGACTATGACGCACAGCAGTTTGTTTCGACCGATAAAGCCGCTGCACTGACCACTGCTCTGGCGGCTATTGTGAAATCGCCCTTTACTCGTGCCATGGGGGAGATGTTCATGATGTTTCACAAGCCGCCCTATCCAACGCGCATCTTTCAACACAAAGAGGATGCGCTTGAATGGCTGAAGACATTTTTGACAGATGAAGCCAAGGTGCCGGAAAAGCGCCGGTATGAGTTGTAACCCGCATCCTTCCAACGCCGCAGCCTTCATCAATAAATCACCTGTGACAGGCCTG
>CBFDBP010000079.1:0-13401 GCA_965603065.1 uncultured Gammaproteobacteria bacterium | reverse complement strand
TCGGATTTCAATTCTGGCGGCGCCATGGAGATATCTCGCTAATAATAACTCTAAATATGTGCTGAAGTCAGGCCGGCATGGGCACCCCCCTTACTCTGGACGGCAGCAAGCGGATGTCCAGTTGCGTATACTGCCCACTGATAGCTGGAGGTGACATGCGTTGTCTCAAAATGGGTCAAACGGGAGTGTGCCACTGCCTGCTGATGGTACTGGTGTCGCTCTCATCAATGGTCGCGAACGCCCAACAGGAGTCCACAAACATGCAGGATCCGCGCACCAGAGAGGCCGTCGCGCTGATGATGAACTTCGCGGAGCGCAGCGGGCTTGACAGCGGTCAGGCTGGACGGCGCTATCTGTGGACAGACGCCTTCGCGGTATGCAACTTCCCCGGCCTGGCGCGAATAACCGCGACATCAATGAAGTAATGCTGGCGACAAGTCTGGCGCCCGACGGATTCCTCGTCCTGCTGCCGCCCGGCTGATCCCAGCGCGCATCAAATGGCTTTGCTGTCTTTAATCATCGCGACCCAGCGGCCGAACACCACATCCGCGATCCGGTACAGGCGGCGGGTCCGTACGGCCAGATCAGCGGTGATGGTTTCCGCACTCTGAACACAGTCCGACACGTCCTTGAGATCGCCGGGGTATCGCTCTACCAGCCCGCTGATGGATTCGGGTGTCATTTCAAGGTGGAACTGCATGGCCAGCATGTTGCCGATCGCGAACGCCTGCTGTTTGGCGCAGGCGCTGTGCGCCAGCGCCACAGCACCGGGTGGCAGTGAGAATGTATGCTCGTGCCACTGAAACACCTCGAAGCGTGATGGCAGGCCGTCGAACCAGCCCTGCCCGGATACATCCGCAACCCGCTCCACCGCATGCCAGCCCACTTCCAGAGTCTCGCCCCGGTAGACCTCACCGCCAAGCGCCTTGCTGATCAGCTGCGCACCGAGACAAATACCCAGCACCGGCACACCCTCATCGGCTGCCCGCCGAATGAGCTTCAGCTCCTGCTGCATCCAGCCGGTGGGTTCGTTGACGTTGCCCGGCCCCCCCATAATAACCAGCCCGGCCACCTCGCCCGGATCCGGGGGTACGCTGACCCCTTCATCGAGACAAACCATGTCAAAAGGAACACCGTGTCGCTCCAGCATGGTGCCAAGATAGCCCGGCGATTCACAGGCGACATGGCGAAAGAATCTGATCGGCTTCATTGTTTTCCGCCAATACGCACCCTGTCTGACCAGACACCGAGCCCGGCGCTGCGGGCCGCCGGAGTTTCGTGGATTCCGATCACCAGATCACCACCGGCTCTGATCTCAGCCTGCAAGTGCTCGAGAATTTCACATCGCAGTTCCTCGATAAAGTCTGACGGACCGATGACTATTTCAGGAGGGGGTGATCTTTTGGCAACTGCCTCGATATCCAGATAGCCAGTCTGTGCCGCATGGCCTTTTGCGAGACCTGTTCTTCGGGCAGGGGCGATATGACTTTATCGTGGACCAGCAGTCTGTAGATGTACTCGATTTTCTCGTTCGCCGAATCGGTCGGCTCAAACTCGACGACACCGCGATCCTCACCATATTTCACACCGGCTCGAATCGCTTCCTTGATCAATTCTGATTCATGTTTCAGTTTTTTCATGCACAGGCAGCTACTGGTTCGGATTTCTGACCTGCTATCTTACCTCCATTCTGAATATTCGTTAAGCTGTAAAACAAAAGACGCGCAGTGTCGTGGTTCGCGACAGCCTGCGCTCCACCAACAATTTCTCATGGACCGATAAACCGGCAAGCCTTAGACTTGCGGGTATGAACGAGACCTTGAAAGATGCCATCCATCAACAGCGGGTGGAACTGGCCGAGATGTTGTCCGCACCACTGGCGCAACTGGCTGGCAAGTGCGCGGCGGTGTGGGGAAAACGCGAGGCACTTGACATCGAACTCACCGACCACTTCCGGGAGGTGCCTCACTGCCTGTTCCTGTATGTACTGGATGTCAACGGCATCCAGATCAGTGACAATGCCAGCATCGGTGGTCTGCTGCCCGAACATTACGGACGTGATCGATCACAGCGCCCGTACATGCGCGAGGCAGTCCCGTCCTGGGGGTTTCTGCTGTCCGATGCCTATCTCAGCCGGCGCTCCAACCGGCCGTCGCTGACGGCGCTGCAGCTGGTACGCCGGGACGGCGAAAAACTCGGCTACCTGGCGGCTGATTTCGACCTGCGTGACCTGCCGGTGACCGCCGAGCTCTACGAGGAATGCAGCGACTGGCTGCAGATCAAGGGGGACCCGGCGATTCGCGGTACCGTGTTTCAGCAGTGCCGGATCGAGAGCCTGATGGACCGCAACATGGACGCGGCCTGCGCCATCCTTGAGGAGTTGCTGACCGAGCGCGGCATGTTCCAGGGCGTGATCCACTTCTCCAGCAGCCGTGTCACCATGTGGCTGGTTGAAGACCCGTTCCGTTACCGCTTCCTCGACCACGAAGCGCTGTGTGACCCGGATGTCTGTCTGCTCTACCCGCGCTGCCCCTACCCCGAGAATGCGCTCATCCCGAAGGGGGCCATCGGCAACATATTGGACAGCATGCGCCTGCTGCGCACAGCAGACGAAACGCTCTACCTGCGCGCCGCTTCGATCAATATCTTCAATGGGCTGCTCAGCCTGACGTTTTCCTGCGACGGCACACACTACATGTCCTGGCGGGAATTCCTCGACAAGGACATGACCTTCTGGCTTGGCAGTGCTGCCTGATGTCGGCAGGAATTCAGGGCGGCCAATGACACCCAGGGGAATATTCGCCATCCTGAGTGAGGATGTGGTCGGGCAGGAAAAAGCCCTTCAGGACATGGCGGTAGCCATCTACAAGCACCTCATCGAACATTCCGTGGGTAACGTGCTGATGATTGGCAATTCAGGCACCGGGAAAACCACCATCATGCAGGCTGCAGAGCGGTTTTTTTCTCAGGCCCGGGGATTCGAGAAATTCTCCACCATTATCCGTATCAACGCCAACCTGGTGGCGGACCTCGCCAGTCGTGGCAAACAGACGAATGTTGTGATGGACAGGCTCGCGCGCCAGGCGGCAAAAATTCTCGGCGAAAAAGCCGGGCTGGAGACGGTGCGGGACTATGTCGCACACGGCATCGTCTGTGTCGATGAAGTCGATAAGATCCGGGCAGTGGTCGGTGGTGAACCCAATGTCAAAGGCATCGTTGCCCAGGACAGTCTGCTCACCCTCATGGAGAACGAAAACGTCCAGGTCGAAATACCCTACTTCGAAGCAGGCGGCTGGCATACGCTGACAACCCCGATCAATACCGAGCATATCCTGTTTGTCGCCGGTGGCGCCTTCGAGGAGCTGTACGACCAGGTCTATAATCGCACCAGCGAAAAATCGGGGGCCGACAGTTTCTGGAAGCTGGTACCTCGAGCCGACGGCACTCTGCAGCGACGCTTCGTATTCGACTTCGGTAGCTACCTGACCCAGGAGGATATCTTCGACTATGGTATGACACCACAGTTCTTATCGCGCTTCGACAGCACTATTATGCTGCGCGATTTCAGTGTTCCCGACCTGGTGAAGATATTCAAGGACATTCCAGGCGCCATCTGGCCCATTGCGACTGGTTATTTCAAACACGCCGGAATCACTCTCACGATCACTGAAGAGGCAACTTTCCTCATTGCTGAAAAAGCCGCCAAGGAGAATCGCCTGGGTGCGCGGGCTTTGCGGGAGGTGTTTGGGAATATTGTCAAGCGCCTGGAATTCGATCCCATGGCCACGGGGCTGGTCCGGGAACAGGCGGGGCAGCAGGTACTCGAGATTACGCGGGAAATGGTTGAGGCACCCTAGCCGCCAGCCAAGGCCCAATCTCAGGCGCATCCACGGCGACAGACCAGTAGCAACCCAAACACTGCTAGTGTACCTTAATTAGACTGACCACGATATTCTTCCAGACACGACGGACATATCCATGAAACGCTTCACCCTCCTCGCGCTTATCAGCCTGTTGCTTATTGCCTGCGCCACCAGTCCGACCGGGCGCCGGCAACTCATGCTGGTCTCTGAAGACAGTGCCATCAGCGCCTCGAAGGAAGCATACGCACAGACGCTCAAGCCGCTCAGCGAAGAGGGCAAGGTTGACAATGACCCGGTGTTGAAAAAGCGCGTGACGGAGATTACCGAACGGCTGGTGGCGCAGGCGGTGAAAATGCGGCCGGCAACGGCTCGATGGGAATGGAGCATCAAGGTAATCGATGACCCCGAGGTGGTCAACGCCTGGTGCATGGCCGGCGGCAAAATGGCCATTTACACCGGGCTCATCGAGAAGGTCCAGACCACCGATGACGAAATTGCCCAGGTCATGGGGCATGAAATCGCGCATGCACTCGCCAATCACCAGGCTGAAAAAATGTCGGTCAACATGGCGACCTCAGCGGGTGTCGCAGCCGTCGGCGTGGCGTCTGACCGCCCCGGGCTCGCCATGTCGGGTGCCGCGGTTGCTGCTATGCTGGCCGTCAAATTGCCCAACAGCCGCACCGCGGAAACCGAGGCCGATCGCATCGGTATCGAGCTGGCTGCCAAGGCAGGCTACGACCCGCGGGCCGCTGTGACGCTGTGGGAGAAAATGGCAAAGGTGGGCGGCAGCCATCCACCGCAGTTTTTAAGCACCCACCCGGCGCCGCGGAACCGCAAGCAGACACTGGGGGCGCTGGTACCCAAAATGACGCCCTACTACGAGAGCAAGGAACCGCGACCGATCTTCAAGCTGTGAATTTCGCGGCAGTGTACTTTCTTATATAGATTGACGATATCAGAGTTCCCGCAATAACGATTAACCGAACCCTTGAAGGTTTATTTGCCATGCCGAATCGCACACCGAACGTGTTTACCCCTCACCCAAAGCTGACGGATCTGCCACCGCTGGCCATGGATGAGAAAAGCATCGATGAAGATTTCCTGCGCTACTATAACCGCACATTGGGTCGGGACAAACAACACTGTACCGACCACTACCTGTACGAGGCGCTCGCCTACACGGTACGCGACCGGCTGATGGAACGCTGGAAAAACACCCGCTTCGCCTATGAAGAAGGCAACGCACGGCGTACCTGCTATCTGTCGCTGGAATTTCTGATGGGCAGGGCGCTGGGTAATGCCATGCTCAACCTGGGCATTACCGACGAAGTCGCCAGTGTGCTCTACGACTATGGCATTGAACTGGAGGAGGTGGCAGACGCCGAGCACGATGCCGGGCTGGGTAATGGTGGTCTTGGGCGGCTGGCCGCCTGTTTCCTCGACAGCTGTGCCACCCTGCAGTTGCCGGTGCTGGGCTATGGGCTGCGCTACGAATACGGCATGTTTCGCCAGGAACTGATTAACGGCTACCAGCTGGAGGAACCGGATCACTGGCTGCGTGACGGCAATCCGTGGGAACTGGAACGGCCGGAATACACGCAGCGCATTCACTTCGGTGGCCGTACCGAAGTCTTCAATGATGAAAACGGCGAGCGCCGGGTACGCTGGGTCGCCACCCATGACGTGCTGGCCGTGCCATATGACATACCGATCCCCGGTTATGGCAATGATACAGTCAACAGCCTGCGCCTGTGGAAGGCGACGTCGACCGACGAGTTCGACCTGGATGATTTCAACGCCGGTGATTATGCACAGGCGGTCGAATCGAAGAATGATGCCGAACACATCACCATGGTGCTGTATCCCAACGATGCCAGCGAAAACGGCAAGGAGCTGCGCCTGCGCCAGCAGTATCTGCTTGCATCGGCCAGCCTCAAAGATGTGTTACGCCGCTGGGTCCGTCTGAACGGCAGAAATTTTGACACGCTCAGCGACAAGCACTGTTTCCAGCTCAACGACACCCATCCCAGTATCGCGGTGGCCGAGTTGATGCGCCTGCTGGTCGATGAACACCGTATCGACTGGAATACAGCCTGGGGTATGGTCAACCGCTCCATGGCCTATACCAACCATACCCTGTTACCGGAGGCCCTGGAGAAATGGCCGGTGTACCTGTTCGACAACATGCTGCCGCGCATGATGGAGATCATCTACGAGATCAACGCACGTTTCCTGGCCGAGGTATCACGGCGCTGGCCGGGTGATACCGACCGCCTGCGCCGCATGTCGATTATCGAGGAAGGCGATACACCGATGGTGCGCATGGCCTACCTCGCCATTGTCGGCAGCTTCTCGGTGAACGGCGTGGCCGAGCTGCATTCGAGGCTGCTCAAGGAAGGTCTGTTCCATGACTTCTACAAAATGTGGCCGGACAAATTCAACAACAAGACCAACGGTGTCACTCAGCGGCGCTGGCTGAGCATGTGCAACCCGGGCCTGAACAAATTGATCACGGAGCAGATTATCGGAGACGGCTGGACGACCAAGCTCGACCAGTTACGCGCCCTCGCACCCTGTGCCGGGGATGCTGATTTCCGGCAACGCTGGCACGATATCAAAATGGATAACAAGCAACGACTGGCCACCCTGGTTGAAAGCCAATGCGGCGTAAAATTCAACTGCAACGCGCTGTTCGATGTGCAGGTCAAACGCATTCATGAATACAAGCGTCAATTGCTGAATGCCCTGCATGTCATCCATCTTTATAACCGTATCAAACGCGGCGACACCGAAAACTGGACCAACCGCTGCGTACTGATCGGTGGCAAGGCGGCGCCGGGTTATGCCATAGCCAAACTGATCATCAAGCTGATCAGTAATGTCGCCAGGGTGATCAATGACGATCCTGAGGTCGGCGACCTGCTCAAGGTGGTATTCTTCCCCAATTACCGGGTATCGGTCATGGAGACAATCTGCCCGGGCGCGGATCTTTCCGAACAGATATCCACCGCGGGCAAGGAAGCTTCCGGTACCGGCAACATGAAATTCATGATGAACGGCGCCGTCACCATCGGCACCCTCGATGGCGCCAATATCGAGATTCTGGAAGAAGTCGGTGACGATAATTTCTTCCTGTTCGGCCTGACCGCTGAGCAGGTGGATGAAAAACGCAAGGATTACCGGCCATGGGAAATCATCGCAACGGATGAAGACCTGCATGCTGTCATGAAGCTGTTGCAAAGCGGCCACTTCAGCCGGTTTGAAATAAATCTGTTCGAGCCCCTCATCAGCGCTATCAACAGTGCACAGGATCCCTGGTTGACCGCGGCTGATTTCCGCAGTTACGTCGATGCGCAAGAACGCGTGGCCGAAGCCTATCGCGATAGAGAGCGCTGGACGCGCATGAGCATCCTGAACACCGCAAACAGTGGTAAGTTCTCCACCGACCGCACCATGCTCGACTACAACAAGGAAATCTGGCGGCTGACACCGACTGCGCCGCTAACCTGACTCGATCGGTACCGGAAATATACAAATGCAGTACAGAAAACTCGGCAACAGCGGAATCGATGTCAGCCTTATCTGTCTCGGCACCATGACCTGGGGCGAACAGAACACCCAAGCCGAAGCTTTCGAACAAATGCATTACGCCATGGCACAAGGCGTGAACTTTTTCGACACCGCGGAGCTGTATTCGATTCCGCCCAACGCGGAAACCTACGGGCGTAGCGAAGAGATCATCGGCAACTGGCTGAGCCGCACAGGCAACAGGCAAAAGATTATTCTGGCCAGCAAGATCGCCGGTCCCGGTGAAGGCTGGGTCGATCACATCCGCAAAGGCAAAACGCGCTTTACACGGAAACACCTGGAAGAGGCATTAAACGGAAGTCTCAAGCGCCTGCAAACCGATTGTATCGACCTGTACCAGCTGCACTGGCCGGAACGCGACAGCAATTTTTTCGGCCGGCTCGGCTACACACCGAAAGAACAGGACGACTTTACGCCGCTGGCCGATACACTGGAAGCGTTGGACGATTTTATCAAGGCGGGCAAAATACGCCACATCGGCTTATCCAATGAAACCCCTTGGGGAATCATGCGCTTTCTGCAGGTCGCGGAACAACTGAACCTGCCCCGTATTGTCTCGGTACAAAATCCCTATAACCTGTTGAACAGAAGCTATGAAGTTGGAGCAGCCGAAGTGTCGTGGCGGGAGCATTGCGGCCTGCTCGCTTATTCACCGCTTGGGTTCGGCATCCTGTCCGGCAAGTATATTGACGGAGCGCGACCAGCCGGTGCGCGCCTGACGCTGTACCCGGACTATACGCGCTACAGCAACCCCATCGCCGAAAAGGCCACCTTGGAATATACAGCCCTGGCTCGAAAACATGGCCTCGATCCTGCCCGGATGGCACTCGCTTTCGTCAACAGCAGAAAGTTCCTCACCAGCACCATCGTCGGGGCAACCACCATGGAGCAGCTGAAGACCAATATCGAAAGTGTCAATGTAAGACTATCCGATGACCTGCTACACGGAATCCAGGCGATCCACGAAGCCCACCCCAACCCAAGCCCATGATTTTCCACCGCTATAAAAAACCCGGTAACAAACAATAATAAGTCTCATTTATCACCAGCTCCTTCGCTATAGTCTGCCCACTGTTATTCACCTATTATTCAGTCATGCACAAATCCACTTTCATTATCGCCATTGCGATTACTGCGCTCACTGTAATGGCTTGGGCACTATACAACCGTCCAGAGACTGAACCGGCCTGGCCTGAGCGTATTCAGGGATTTGCCTTTTCCCCCTATCAGGCTGACCAGGGGCCCATCTGGAACAAGCACCCAAGCAGCGAAGACATCGAATCCGATCTGGCGTTGCTGGCAGGCAAAACCAACGCCATACGCACCTATACGGTGGAAGAAACCCTGGGCGAGGTTCCGCGCCTGGCCAGTAAATACGGTATCAATGTCGCGCTGGGCGCCTGGGTGGATGCCAATGAGGAGAAGACCCGGAACGAGATTCTCAAAATGCTCAACATCTCGGTCCGCTCGCGCAATGTGGTACGCATCATTGTCGGCAACGAGGTCTTGCTGCGTGGTGATATCCCGGTGAAGAAACTGATCAAATATCTGGACATGGCGCGTAGCCAGACCGATATCCCGGTCAGCACCGCTGAACCACCCTACATCTGGAAAAAATACCCGAAACTCGTGGACCACGTCGATTACATCACCGTACACCTGCTGCCTTACTGGGAGGGCATAGCGCTCAAAGACGCCCGGGCGTTCGTGGTCAACAACATGAATGAACTGAAACAGCTCTATCCGGATAAACCTATTATCATCGGCGAAGTGGGTTGGCCGAGCAACGGCCGCAGCATCAAGGCCGCGGCAGCCTCGGAAGCCAATGAAGCAACCTTCCTGCGGCGCTTTCTGGCCCGCGCCGCTGAGGAAAAGTACATCTATTACCTGATGGAGGCCTTTGACCAGAAGTGGAAACGCGACCTGGAAGGCGCGGTAGGCGCCTACTGGGGTGTCTATGACGTGGAACGCAAGCCCAAATTCCAGTTCACCGAACCCATTGTGAAAATACAGGGTTGGCCGATCCTCGCCGCTGTCTCTGTCATCATCGCCCTGATCACCTTTGCCCTGACACTCATCGACAGCAAGCATCTGGGCGCTCGCGGCCGCGGCTTTCTGGCCTTGATAACCTATGCAGCCGCAACCGCAGCCGTGTGGATTATCTACGACTACACGCATCAGTACCTCACTTTTACCAGTGTGGCGGTCGGTATACTGCTGATCCTGGGTATGATTGGTGTCATCGTGGTGCTGCTGGCAGAAGCGCATGAATGGGCCGAGGCGCTGTGGACACAGCAACACCGCCGTCCGTTCAAACCTATCGCGGTCAGCGACGAGGCACTACCGATGGTATCGGTGCACGTACCGGCCTACAACGAGCCGGCGGCCATGATGATCGAGACCCTCGATGCGCTGGCACAACTCGACTATCCGCGCTACGAAGTGATCGTCATCGACAACAACACCAGGGACCCGGACGTGTGGCAACCGGTGCGCGACCATTGCGCGAAACTCGGCGCACGCTTCCGTTTTTTTCACCAGGACCCGCTGGCAGGTTTCAAGGCCGGCGCACTCAACTTCGCACTGCGACACACCGATCCGGATGCTGAAATCGTCGCGGTCATCGACAGCGATTACCTGGTGCATCCGCGCTGGTTGCGCGACCTCGCACCCCAGCTCACGCAGAAAAATATCGCTATCGTGCAGGCTCCCCAGGACTATCGCGATGCACATGAAAATGCCTTCAAGGCGATGTGCTACGCGGAGTACCGCGGCTTTTTCTACATCGGCATGATCACTCGCAACGAACGCAATGCCATCATCCAGCACGGCACCATGACGATGGTGCGCAAATCAGTCTTACAGGACGTAGACGGCTGGGCTGAATGGTGTATCACCGAAGACGCCGAGCTCGGCTTGCGCATCTTTGAACAAGGCCGCGAGGCCAGCTATATCGCCCAGAGCTATGGCCGCGGACTGATGCCCGATACCTTTACTGATTTCAAGAAACAGCGGTTCCGCTGGGCGTTCGGTGCCATGCAGATCATGCGGCACCACGTCGGCACCCTGTTGCGCGGCACAGGCAACCTGACTTCCGGGCAACGCTACCACTTTCTCGCCGGCTGGTTACCCTGGATCGCTGATGGCGTCAACCTGCTGTTCAGCTTTGCGGCCCTGTGCTGGTCGGTAGCGATGATACTGGCGCCCGAACACGTGGATCCTCCGTTACTGATATTCTCCATCCTGCCGCTGGCACTGTTTGTGTTCAAATTGGGCAAGCTGGTCTATCTGTACCGCACCCGAGTGAAAGCCAATACGATTCAGACCATCGCCGCCGCCCTGGCAGGTCTGGGGCTCACGCATACCATCGGGCTGGCGATATTGACCGGCGTTTTCGTACGCAGCAAACCGTTTTTCCGCACCCCGAAACAGGCTCATAAACACGCCGTCCTCAAGGCCCTCAACGCCGCGCGGGAAGAAGCCCTGCTGTTTTTCGCACTATGCCTCGCCGCGTTCGCGATCATAAATAATTTTGGCACCGAAACACTGGATCTTCTGATGTGGTCTGTCATGCTGCTGTTACAGTCGGTACCCTATGCCGCCGCGGTCATCGTCTCCATCATCAGCGCTGCGCCCAACCTGCCTGCCAGCTGGATCGGCGAGACCGGCAGCATGCAGAAGGTCGCTCACAGCGTGCTGGATCCGAACACAGCCAACAGCGAACAATAGCGGGCACAACACGATCCGCATGTTCACCGACGCACGCACATTGCCCGATCAGACCAGCCTGGAGGCCGATCTCGCCATTATCGGCGGAGGCGTCGCCGGCATCACTCTAGCCCGCGCCCTGGCGGGCAGCGGAATCAGTGTCTGCGTGGTAGAGGCCGGCGGACTGGAAGCTGACCCGGAGGTGCAGTCGCTCTACGAGGGTGAAAATACAGGCATCGACTATTCACCATCAGGCACGCGCCTGCGGCTTTTCGGCGGCAGCTCAAACCACTGGGGCGGATACTGCCGTCCGCTGGATGCCATCGACTTTGAACAGCGTGACTGGGTGCCTTTCAGTGGCTGGCCATTCGCTATCGAAGAGCTGATACCCTATTACGAACCGGCGAGCGAAATCGTCGAGGTCGCCCCCGGCCACTATAATGACAGAGAATACTGGCAGCGAGTAAGCAACGAGCAACTGCCCGAATTGGCGGCTGGCCGCATGCGCCTGCAGTTCGTTCACTTCAGCACCCCGACCCGTTTCGGCAGCCGTTATGGGGATGAGTTGAAGGCAGCCGCTAATATCCGCATTCTGCTCAACGCCAACGTCACCCGTATTTCCGCCAGCGACAATGCCCACGGTGTCAAAGGACTCGCCATCCGCACCCTGAGCGGCCTCAGACACAGCGTCAAAGCCCGCTATTACGTGCTGGCGGCAGGTGGGCTTGAAAACGCGCGTATCCTGTTGCTATCCAACAACATCGTGCAGGCCGGGCTGGGCAATCAGAATGATCTGGTCGGCCGCTTCTTCATGGAACACCCGCACATGGGCGGCTTCGCTGAAATGGTGGTCGCGGACCTGCAGCGATTCCCAAAGATCCTGCGAGAACGGGTGATGGCGGAAGGTCGTTCCGCGAAGGCGGCGTTCAACCCCACACAATCGTTTCTGCGCGAACATCGCCTACTCAATGCCACGTTCATGATGGGCGTTGCCGGTAAATACCCTGCAGACCAGCTGCCGGACGCAGCGAATGCGAATGATACGGCAAGACGCGACATGCTGATGGCGGCCCGGCGTTTTCTGACTGATAACGACGATGTCGAAAAACCCGGGCGTCCGGATGATACAGGCATCTGGCTGGGCGTAGGCGGTTCCTGCGAGCAGGTGCCGAATCCGGACAGCCGCGTCAGCCTCTCGACACAGCAAGACGCATTGGACTTGGCGAAGATCAAACTGAACTGGCGTCTGACCGAACAGGACCGCCTCAGCTTCTATACACACCTCCACTCGCTGGCACTTGAGTTCGGTGCCCTGGGTCTCGGGCGGCTGCGAGAAATGGTCGCCGATCAGAGCGACTGGCCTCAACCTCTCGGCGGTGGCAGCCACCACATGGGCACCACGCGCATGAGCGACAATCCTTTGCGTGGTGTGGTCGATCGCAACTGCAAAGTCCATGCTGTCGATAACCTGTACGTGGCCGGCAGTTCGGTGTTCCCCACCTCGGGCGCGGCCAACCCGACACTGACTCTGGTGGCACTGACCCTGCGGCTTGCCGATCACCTCAAGGGGCGAATTCGATGACTGGCGGACACAGATCCTTGTTATCACTGTGTGGCGACCACCGGTGCACACGCCGGACGTTTCTGCTATCGGCCCTGCTCAGCCTGACAGCCGGTGTCTTTGGCAGCAATCGTTATTCGCTGGCCAATAGCGGGCCAGAACGCTGCGTGGAACCGCCATGGCTGAGAAAAACCATTGCCGACCGGCAATCCGCGGCACGAATCGGCCGGGCCTACCTCGATGCGCACCCGGAATATCGCCACTGTCATGCGCTGCTCACAGACATGGAACAGACGCTGAAAAGGCAGGACGCATCCGTCTCTCTGACGGCGGATGCAGAACAAACTGCCGGCGTCTTGCAGGCTCTGCTGCGGAAGGAATACGCGCGCGACGAAGTGGTATCAGTGGCCGGCTGGGTATTGAGCAAAACTGAAGCACGCCTGTATGCGCTGGTCGCCATGATCGCTTAACCACTTCCGTGGCGCAGTTTGCAGTCCGAACGGATTACGCCACCCTTCCACCTCAAATTTCTTTATCGCAACACCGACAATCCTGCTGAGGGCTGGCGCCGGCAAGCCCGGCTTCGCATGGGCCTTCTATAACCCGCATGATTATTATGACCCCGCGTTCAACCTAGATTCCGCAGTTGACCGCTCCGAGGATATATTAACGTGTTGGTGT
>CBFDBP010000078.1:0-13568 GCA_965603065.1 uncultured Gammaproteobacteria bacterium | reverse complement strand
GTTGTTGCTGCGGTTGTTGCTGGTAGGGAGACCAATAAGGTTGATACTGACCTTGGGGGGCCCGGTAAGGTTGATGCTGACCCTGGGGAGCCTGGTAAGGTTGATACTGACCTTGAGGTGCCTGGTATGGTTGATACTGGCCTTGGGGTGCCTGATAAGCAGGGGACTGATATCCATAAGGCTGATAGCCATGGGCTTGCTGACCCAGGAAAGTCACTGAAGACACCAGCACCAGAAGAACAGACAGTTTTGCGGTCAATGTTTTCATTGTCACAGCCTTACCAGGGACGTGGTTCATAGAGCTGACCACGCCGACCACTCATCAGGCGTTGCTCTTCCAGTCTGAACTGGTTTCTCATCAGGTAGGCAGGATTGCCTTCCACCTGATCCAGCAATTGTTCCATCAGCATCATCGGGGAACTACCGCTGGTGCCCGCAGGGTCACCGCCTTCCCCGGTTTCCGTTTCTCCAGGTTCCGCTTGATCCCCCATCTGGTCAACCTGCTCGATGGCGTTCATATCCAGCCCGCCTTTAGAGGGGTCAAAGTCGCGCGGATCACTGGCTTCATCAACCTGCCCTGAAAGGCGATCCGGCCCCTCCTGTTCTTTATCGCCGGGGAAGTCATCGTCCTCTTCTTCTTCACCGGCAGCCTTTCGTTCAATGGCGGTCTCATCCGCTTCCTTTCCGGTTTCCGAGTCTTCCTTTTCCTCGCTACCGGACGCGTCACCCTCCGGTTCTTCCCCCTCACCGGAATCGGACTGCTCCTCGCTGTCGCGGGATGGCTCGCTCTCGCCCTGCTCTTCAGCATCGTCCTGATCGACATCGCCCTGGCGTTCCTCGTCTTCCAGGTCGCCTCCAGAACTGCTGTCTAATTCTTCTTCTCCGGCTTCTCCTTCTGAGAACTGCTCCGTGTCTGTACCACCATCAGATTCCTGCTCGGAAGATTCCTCACCCCCGGAATCCTGCTGCTCGGACTGCTCCTCTCCGGATTCTTCATCTTCGGATTGTTCGCCACCTGTCTGTTGTTCCTCGGACTGTTCCTCTCCGGATTCTTCATCTTCGGATTGTTCGCCGCCCGCCTGTTGTTCCTCGGACTGCTCCTGTCCGGATTCTTCATCTTCGGATTGTTCGCCGCCGGCCTGTTGTTCCTCCGACTGTTGATCACCGGACTGCTGATCTTCGGATTCCTGTTGCCCCTCGGATTCCTGCTGCTCCTCGGATTCCTGTTGCTCCTCGGACTCCTGTTGTTCCTCGGACTCCTGCTGTTCCTCGGACTCCTGCTGTTCCTCGGACTCCTGCTGTTCCTCTGACTCCTGCTGTTCCTCTGACTCCTGCTGTTCCTCTGACTCCTGCTGCTCCTCGGATTCCTCCTGCTCCTCGGACTCCTGTTGCTCCTCGGATTCCTGTTTTTCCTTTTTCTGCTCTTCCTTTTTCTCTTTTTTCTCTTTCTTCTCCTTCTTGTCGGCTTTCTGCTCCTGCTTTTTCTTTTCAGCTGCTTCGGTTTTGGCTTCCGCGAGCATGGCGCTGGTAAGCCCCAGATTATGGCTTGCATCCTCATGCGAGGAATCACGCAGCAGGACGTTCCGATAAGCCTCGGCGGCAGCTTCCAGCTTACCCTCCTGGAACCGGCTGTTGCCCAGGTTGTAGAGCGCCTGCGTTTTTACGCTTTCGCGATCTACCTCCTCAAAGGATTCCGACGCCTGCGCGTATTGACCGGCCCGGTATTGTGCGACACCGCGTCGGTAGCCGTCTGTGAACTCGCCGGCAGCTTTCTCATATTTGCCTTTTTCGAACAACCTGGCTGCCTGCTGCTCGCGATTTTCAAACAGGCCCGCCTGACCTGCCTGGGCAACGAGCAGCGTGCAAAGAAACAACAAAAACCGCCCTTGCATCATCATGCCTGTTCGCTCTGACCGAAATGAGAGGCGCCTGCTCCGGGACGGAACAGAAACATCAGCATCAATATCGCGGGAACCAGCAACCAGTAGAAATACTCATTCCAGACCAGGGTTTGCATTTTTTCGTTCTGTTTGGTCTTGGCATGCGACATAATCGCATCGATAATTTCATAGCTGTCATCGTCCCTGTAGCCGGCAACCCTGAAGGTACCACCGCCGGCCTCCGCCAGCTGTCGAAGCTCGTCCTCGTCCACCGAGGATAAAACCGGCTCGCGGTTGGACGCCATCATGCCAGGTACCGGACCACCACTGCCGGTGCCGACTGCGAGAATGTGGAAGCGGGTGCCACGCTCGTAGAGCTCCTTGACCTGCTGCTCAATACCTGTTTCGGCGAAGTCACCATCGCTGATCAGCAGAATATTGTGGGCCACATCCTCTCCCTGCCCGGCAAGCAACTGGTTCGCCCGATTGATGGCATCGGACAGACGGCTGCCTTGCAATCGAACCAGATCGGTGGAAATGGCGGGCAGTTGCCGCAACAGGCTTTCGCCATCTTCGGTGACAGGGGTTACAACGTGGGCAATTGTCGCAAATGCAATCAGGCCGACACTCATGCCGGGATTTGCGCGGATCAGGTCCTGGATTTCCTGACGGGCCCGGTCGAGACGTGAAGGGTTGACATCCGCAACATCCATGGAACGCGATATATCGAGCAGGATAACCAGATCCGCCCCCGGGTCAAACGGACTCATCTGACGAAAATCCCAGCGCGGTCCCGCCATTGCCAGTGACAGCAGGCTCCATGCAAGCGCCCATGCGAGCAGCGCTCGGCTGCTCCTGACGGCCCGGGTAGTGGTAGCCACACTGCTCAGGTAAGGCAGCAGCTCGGGGTCAGCATATTTAGCCTCCTGCCCGTGTTGCCGGAGAGGAGAAGAATACAGCAGCCAGGCCAGCACCAGTGGCACCGCCAACAGTCCCCATAACCAGATCGGTTGTGCGAAATGGAAGCCGGTTTCAACCATGGCGGCTCCTGCTTAACCGGCGCAGACGGGCGCCGGGGAACAGCCCCAAAGCCAGCAGTGCCAGCAGCGCCAGACCCAGGGGCCAGCGGAACAGGGGATGAGGAATCATAACCGTTCTTGATTCCGCCTTGCTTTTTTCCAGTTCATCGATACGCTGATAAATGTTTTCCAGTGCACTGGTGTCGGTGGCACGAAAATACGCGCCGTCGGTAGTATTCGCGATGCGGCGCATCACCTCTTCATCGAAGCCCAGATCGTCGCGGGTAACCAGGCGTCCGCCCTCCATAATGGGGACTTCTTCCTGATCACTGCCGACACCAATGGCATAAATACGAATGCCTTCCCTTGCAGCCAGCCGTGCAGCCTCCAGCGGCGGAATGGTACCGGCGGTATTTTCGCCGTCGGCAATCAGTACCAGCACCCTTGAACCCTCCGGGCGTTCACGTAATTTCTTGACCCCAAGGCCCAGGGCGTCCCCCATGGCAGTGCCATCACCCGCAATACGCGGTACCAGATCACCCAGTAGATGACTGACTGCCTGACGGTCCACGGTTAACGGAGAAAGCACAAACGCCTGACTGCCAAAAATAACCAGGCCGACGCGGTCATCCAGTCGACCCTCGATAAAGCGACCCATGACGCCTTTGACCACCTGCATACGGCTGACCTGCTTACCCTCCACGGTGAAATCCAGCGCTTCCATGGAATGAGAAGCATCGACTGCCAGCATCAGGTCGTAACCTTCGGAGCGTTCCTCGGTGTGGGGTTCCAGCCACTGTGGCCGCATGATGGCGATTGTGAGACCGATCCAGAGCAGTGCCAGCAACAGGTAATAGACTTTCGAGCCTAGGGTCATGGCGGGTTGCTCGCCATGGAAGGCGGCCTGCAGATTGTGCAGGTCGGGGTGCAGCAAGGTGACCTTGCGTTCCTGTGTATCCGTTGAGGCGTAGGATCGATCGCGACTCTTCAGCCACATCAGGGTCGGCAATATCAGCAGCAATACCATCCACGGCCATTGAAAATTAAACATGCCGGGAGCTCTCGCGTTTATCCGTCCAGACCAGTGCAGCATCAATCAGAGGCACCAGTTGTTCGCGGTATTCCTGGCGCGTCCCGGACGGTGCGTAGGGCAGTGCCAACAAGGGTTTGCCCCATCTTGTCCAGGCAAATCCTGCCGGGTCGTGCTTTTGCAGACAGTCAAGCCAGCGCTTTCCTGTCAGCCCGGCGGCCCGCTCCCGTCCAAGACGGGCGACGGCGATACGGCGTAACAGTTCCGACAGATCAGTGGCAAGCTGATCCACCGGCATACTGGAAGCCCGCTGCCGGAGGTCACGCAGCTGTTTCCAGGCATCGCGGTGCCAGGAACCGGCCGGATAGTGACGCAGATTCCGCAGCAGGGAAATCAGGGCAAACACCAGCGCGATAAACAACGCGGCGAGCAGCCACCAGCCGGTGGCAAGCGGCCACCATGGAATGGCGTCCAGACCGTTTATATCCCTGAGTTGCGTGGCCAGTTCAGGGTTCACAGAAAAGCCCTCATGCGCATGCGACGTTCCAGTCCCTTCATCAGTGACTTATGGACGTCCTGATTGGTGAGCAGGGGAATCATGGCGCAACCCGAGCCGTGGGCCAGCTGGGTCAGCTGGTCACGACGTTGCTGCCAGGCGTGCCGGTAAGCCTCTCTGCCCGCCTTATCAGCAGTATCGACAGACAGCAGTTCACCGTCGGCAGAGCGGAACAGGATATCCCCCATGTCCGGCAATTCACGGTCGGCCGGATCATCGACCGGCACCAGTACCACAGAATGGTGCTGGCGCAGCTGACTCAGTCCTTTACCCAGGCCTTGCAAGTCCCGGTTGAAATCGGCAATGACGAACACCAATCCACCTGTGCCAATGCCCTTGGCAGCCTGCTGCAATACCTCCGAGAGCAGTTCGGGCGGAGATTCATTAGTGCTGCTGCATGGTGTGGCGAGGGTTTTAAGCAGCTGCCATAAGGCACGGCGGTCCTTGGTGGGACGGAAATAACTGTTTTGCCAGTCGCCGCCACCGAACAGCACGCCACCGACGCGATCGTGCAGGCCATTGGCGGCCCACCCTAACAGTGCAGCTGCATGGGCGGCCTGAACTGACTTGAAGGTACTCCGGGTACCGAACTCCATGTGTGGTCCCGTGTCCACACACAGCATGACACTGCGTTCTCTTTCTTCACGGAAGACCTTGAGATGCGGGTCGCCGGTGCGCGCCGTGACCTTCCAGTCCATGTTGCGGATGTCATCGCCTTCACTGTATTCCCTCACCTCCTCGAAATTCAGCCCCTGGCCCCGGAACACCGAGGCATAGAGGCCACTGAAGGAGGAATTGACCAGGTGGTGTGAAGCCAGACCCAGCGTGTGTGCCTGGTGACGTAGTTCCAGCAGATTGTCGAGACGGGGCTGCAGACTCATGAACGTTCAGGGAATCGCCACCAGTGAGATCAGCCGTTCGATCAAGTCATCAGTGGTGATGCCTTCGGCTTCCGCTTCAAACGTCAATAACAGGCGGTGACGCAGTATGTCTGCCGCGATTTCCTGAATATGCTCGGGGGAAACGAAATTTTCGCCGTGCAGCCAGGCACGCACCCGGGAGCATCGCGCCAGTGCCAGAGTTGCGCGCGGTGAAGCACCGAATCGGCACCAGCGGGCCATTTCCTTGTCGTAGGCCTTTGGATTACGGGTCGCCTGGATCAGGTCGACAATATAGCGATTCAGTTTGGGATCCAGGAAAAGATTAGCGACATGCGTTCGCATGGCAAACAACTCTTCCTGCGGCAGCGGTTGGGCGGGTGGTATGGGAACATCCCGCTGGCGATCGTTATCCAGGGCAAGAATTTCCAATTCCTCTTCGTGGTTCGGGTAATCAACCACCACCTGCATCAGGAAACGGTCCAGCTGCGCCTCGGGCAGATGGTAAGTCCCCTCCTGCTCTACCGGATTCTGGGTCGCCAGGACCATGAAAAGTTCGGGTAGCGGATAGGTTCTCTGTCCGACCGTGATCTGGCGTTCCCCCATGGCTTCGAGCAGCGCAGCCTGGACCTTGGCCGGGGCACGGTTGACCTCATCGGCCAGCAGAATATTGTGAAACAGGGGGCCGGGACGAAACTCGAATTCGGCTTTTTCATGGCGGTAGATATCGGTACCCACCAGATCGGAGGGCAGCAGGTCCGGGGTGAACTGGATACGGTGGAAGTCACCCTGAATCGCTTCCGACAGGGCCATGACAGCCGTCGTCTTGGCCAGACCCGGCATACCCTCTACCAGCAGGTGGCCGTCGCTTAACAAACAGATAAGCATGCCATCGACAAGGTTGTGCTGACCGATGACCCGGGATGCTATGTACTCGCGCAGCGGATCAAGGCTTTTCGGCGTCATTGTGTCACCTGGTGCATATTTGCGTGCCGGTTCAATGTTTTTGGGCGTCATAGTGCTACCTGCTGTTCTTGAAAAGGGATACCAAACTACACATACTGTTAATTTTAAACCTTATTAAACAGCAATATAAGGCATTGCGCATGGATTTGTTCTAATATCTCGGTGTTGCCAAACCACCTTTATAAGTTTATCACGCTCTCAAAATAACTGAATGATATATGTCAATAAACCATCGATATATATACATAGGTGATCATCAGGTCCGTACTTTTACCACAAATACACGGTTTCAGGTATCCCCATGACGTTTTCCGCCGCGCGGATTGAGCGTTTACTAAACCCTTTGCAGGCGGGTATAATGATAACCATTCTCGTTTATCGGACCTATAGCGAACATGTCCAGCCAACCGCTCAGCGAAACCCCGGTGGGTCGAAAGGTGCGCCTGGTCGCCATCGAAGGCGGTCGGCAACTGACGCGACGTCTGCTCGCGTTGGGACTGACTCTCGGGTCAGAAGTTGAAATCCTGCATCATCGTGGACGTGGTGTCGTCGTTGCGAAACAGGGCAACCGTGTTGCACTGGGTAAAGGTATCGCTGAAAAACTTCAGGCCGAGAACCTCGAATAATGGGCGGCTGTCATGACACCGGCAAGCCGACAACGAGAAACAGGGCGGCTCTGACCATCGCCCTGGCGGGCAATCCCAACTGCGGCAAATCGGCCCTGTTCAACGCCTTCACCGGCATTCGTCAGAAAACCGGTAACTGGCCGGGAGTCACCGTCGACCGTAAGGAAGGCCGCTTTGAACTGGACGGCCGCGAAGTGGCGGCTATCGACCTTCCGGGCATCTATTCACTTGACGCCAACTCCCTCGATGAAGAAATCACGCGTGATTACCTGTTATCACGTGATGCCGATCTCGTCATCAACGTCGTCGACGCGGCCAACCTGGAACGCAATCTTTATCTCACTGTGCAATTGCTGGAGATGGGCGTGCCGGTGGTACTGGCTCTGAACATGATGGACGTGGCGCGCAAGCGTGGTATCCAGATCGACACCGAATTACTGTCACAGCGACTGGGCTGTCCGGTTACACCGGTGGTGGCCATCAGCGGTGAAGGAACGACGGAACTGAAGGCCCGCCTGCTGGCGGTTGCCGACGGTCTGGAACAAGGTGGCTTTGCGCTGGCTTTGGACGAAGTGGTGGAACAGGCGATTACGGATCTGGAGCCCACGCTCGCCGAACTCCCTGCCGCAAACCGACGCTGGCTCACCATCAAGCTGATTGAAAACCTGGACAGCGACAATCAACTGGAAACGCCGGTTGAAGACAAACTCGCCTACTGGCGCCATCAGATCGCCGACCGTGCAGGCGAGGGAGCCGATATCCTGATCGCCGACACCCGCTATGGCCACGCCCACGCGCTGGCACAGACTGTGTCGCACAGTAAAGGCAAGGTTACCCGCACGCTGAGCGACCGCATCGACCGCATCGTGCTGGGGAAATGGACCGGTATTCCGCTGTTCCTGGTCATCATGTACCTGATGTTTCTGTTCACCATGAATATCGGTGGTGCCTTTATCGATTTTTTCGACGGAGCATCCAATGCCCTGTTTGTCGCGGGCCTGGGTGAACTGCTCAGCGGCCTGGGTGCACCGGACTGGTTGCGGGTGTTGCTTGCCGACGGTGTAGGCGGTGGCGTACAGATCGTAGCGACCTTCATTCCCATCATTGCGGCTCTTTACCTGTTTCTCTCAGTGCTGGAAGACTCGGGTTATATGGCGCGTGCAGCCTTTGTCATGGATCGTTTCATGCGTGCTATCGGTCTGCCGGGCAAGGCGTTCGTGCCTTTGATTGTCGGCTTTGGCTGCAACGTGCCTGCCATCATGGCGACCCGTACCCTGGAGAACGAACGCGAACGCAAGCTCACCATTCTCATGAATCCCTTCATGTCCTGTGGAGCACGTCTGCCCGTGTACGCGCTGTTTGCCGCGGCGTTCTTTCCAAGCTCGGGACAGAACATCGTCTTTGCGCTGTACCTGACCGGTATCGCTGTCGCCATTCTTACCGGCTTGTTGATGAAACGCACCCTTTTGCCGGGCAAGAGCAGCGGTTTCATGATGGAACTGCCGCCCTATCACCTGCCGACGCTGAAAGGTATTTCGCTGCGCGCCTGGGACCGGGTACGGCTGTTTGTGAAAGAAGCGGGACAGGTCATCATCCTCATGGTACTGGCGCTGAACCTGCTCAACTCCATCGGCACAGATGGCTCCTTTGGTAATGAAGACAGCGAAAAATCGGTACTGAGTGCCGCCAGTCGTGTCATGACACCGGCTTTCGCACCAATGGGCATCCACGAAAACAACTGGCCTGCGGTGGTCGGGGTATTCTCCGGCATCCTCGCCAAGGAAGTCGTCGTCGGCACCCTGGACAATCTGTACTCCAGCCTGGCAGCCGATGCAGCCAACACTGAAGAAACTCGCTTCGACCTTTGGCAACAGCTGAAGGTGGCTGCTGCCAGCGTGCCGGAGAACCTGGCTGCGGTGAGCGAATCCCTGCTCGATCCGATCGGTCTGAACATCGGTGATGTCAGCGACACCAGTGCCGCAGCCGAGGAGCAGGACATTAACCAGGGTGTCTTTGGCGCCATGAACAGCCGCTTTGACGGCCAGGCCGGCGCCTTTGCCTACCTGTTGTTCGTGCTGCTGTATTTTCCCTGCGTAGCCACCATTGGCGCCATCAAGCGTGAAGCGGGCCGGCCCTGGGCAATATTCGTGGCAGCCTGGACGACCACCGTCGCCTACATCGCCGCGGTCAGTTTCTATCAGGTCGCGACATACAGTGATCACCCTACAGCTTCCGTTGCCTGGCTAGTGGGACTCTGGGGGGGCTTTGCGCTGTTGATATTCCTGTTGCAACGCTGGGGACAACGCGAGCGGGGACGGGCGGCGCAACCCGCCAGGGCCCAGGCATGATCCTGTCCGATATCCGGCGTTATCTGGAACAACGTGGCCAGGCCACGCTGGCCGATATCGCACTACACTTCGATGCAGACCCCAACGCCGTGCGCGGCATGCTGAATGTGTGGATACGCAAAAACAAGGTTCACAAAAAAATGGCCACCGCATCATGCGGCGGCAGCTGTACCCAGTGTGATCCGGCGGCGACGGAAATCTATGTCTGGACAGAATCAACAACAAACAGCCGACCGGCGCTGCCTGACGGCTGTGCCCTTCTGTAAACATTTTTGCGCTATTGTTCCCCTGCTTGTATGAGTACTAGTCAGGTCTTCACTGGATCAAGTGGGTAAATGCCCACTACACAAGAGAATTAACCGCGTGCCCCAGGGCACCCTCTCTTGCTCCGCAATTCACCTTGAAGGACGCTAAAGCCGCGAAGGAAACAACGATTGAAGCATTGAGGATTTCTATTCAAAACTGCGTGTTAAGCTGCATTACCCTCTATATCAGAAAACAAGTTTTTTACTTCGCGTCCTTCGCGGTTAGGCTCTACAAGGCCCGAATGACCCGCTAGATCAGGGGAGGAGCCAGTTAGTTTTTGTACCCACTTTCATTTAGTGCCAGAGTTTTTCACAGTTGTTCTGCTTAAGGCCGCTTTGCATAACACATGAGTAGCAGCTCCCACGTGGCGAAAAAGGAACAACCACCGCTGGCGGCACCGCATGCCGCGTCGGGCAGGCGGATTCTAGCCTCGCTTCAGACATCGGTTCATGGACTCACACAGTCAGAAATCGCTGAACGCCTCCAACGCTATGGCCGCAATACCCTGCCCCGCGCTCAACCGTCAGGTATCGGCACGCTTTTCCTGAGCCAGTTTGCCAGCCCGCTCATTTATGTGCTGGTCGCCGCCACGCTCTTGTCGGTGATGATCCGGGAGTGGTCTGATGCCGGCTTCATTGCAGCAGTTCTGCTTATCAATGCCGTCATCGGCACCATCCAGGAGTATTCCGCACAACGTGCCGCGGTCGCACTGCGTAAACTTGTCACCACCTGTTGCCGGGTGCTGCGTAACGGCGACAGCTACGAGATTGATGCGGAGGAACTTGTTCCGGGCGATATCGTGCTGCTCGAATCGGGCGACAGAATTCCCGCCGACCTGCGCCTGCTGGCTTGCCACGATCTGGAGGTGGATGAATCCCTGCTCACGGGTGAGTCGATCGCGGCGCTGAAAAACCCCGAACAAATACTTGCAACCGAAGCACCCATGGGTGATCGCTGCAACATGGCTTTCGCCGGCTCACTGGTCGGGCGTGGTCGCGGCCAGGGCGTGGTGGTGGGAACCGGACTTGACACCGAACTGGGACATATCGCGACAGCCGTGCTGGGCAAGCGGGCGACCAAGGCACCATTGCTGGTCAGGATGGAGAGGTTTACCCGCCGGGTCGCCATCATGGTGGGCTTGGCGGCGATAATTATGGCTGCTGTTGCTGTGTCGCGTGGTATGCCGCTGACCGAGATCTTCCTGCTCGCCGTCGCGCTGGCGGTATCGGCTATCCCGGAAGGTCTGCCCGTAGCATTGACAGTGGCGCTGGCCATTGGCATGCGCAGAATGGCACGGCGCAACGTGATCGTTCGTCGACTGGTCGCTGTAGAAGCGCTGGGTTCCTGTACGTTCATCGCCACGGACAAAACAGGAACACTGACAGTCAATCAGCTTACAGCACGCTACATTGCCTTTCCCGGCCATGAACCCTGGCAGGTCACAGGTTCCGGCATTGAACCTGAAGGCGTAATTCAAATCCCTCAAAGCCTGCCAGGGAACGAGGCAGAGCTGCTTTTGAATCGTTTGTGCACAGCCGCCGTATTAGCCAACGACGCCTCGCTCAGTCGCCGGGGCGGCAGTTGGACACACCATGGCGATGCGGTCGACGTTGCTGTTCTTGTCATGGCCCACAAGGCGGGCGTGATCCAGGCGGAAACGCTTAACCGCTATCCTCAAACTGACAGCATCCCTTTCGAGTCAGAACGCCTGTTTTGTGCGAGCCTCAACAGTGTGCATGGCATACATCAGACCTTTGTCAAAGGCGCATTGGAACGACTGTTACCTATGTGCACCCGCATGGCGGCAACGGGACGGGACCCGGATCTGGATCGCCGCCTGCTTGAAGGCCAGGCTGAAGATCTCGCCAGCCGTGGTTACCGGGTCATTGCCCTGGCTTGCGGCGAACTCACACTGGCAACAGACGAAATATTCTCCGAGGAGCAGCTGAAGGGACTGACGCTGATCGGCCTGATCGGCATGATAGACCCGCTGCGTCAGGAGGCAAAAAGCGCCATCGCCAGCTGCCGGCAGGCGGGTATCGAAGTGGCGATACTTACCGGCGATCACCCCGCTACCGCTCTGGCGATCGCCCGGGAACTGGAACTGTCGGACCGCGCCGATCAGATTGTTACCGGCCCACAACTCAGGCAAGCCACGGGCAGCGGGGACATGGATAAACTGACCCGCCAGGCACGCGTGTTCGCCCGTGTAGAACCAAGGCAGAAACTGGACATTGTTGAATCACTGCAACGGAACGGCCATTTTGTCGCGGTCAGCGGTGACGGCGCCAACGATGCACCGGCCCTGCGCGCCGCCCAGGTCGGTGTCGCCATGGGGAAAAGCGGGACTGATGTGGCGCGGGAGACCTCGGACCTCGTCATCACCGACGACAACTTCGCATCGATCGTAGCCGGTGTCGAAGAAGGCCGTATTGCCTACGCCAATGTACGCAAGGTCATCTTTCTCCTCATCTCGACGGGGGCGGCAGAACTTGTGCTGTTCACACTGGCCCTGCTGACTGCGCAACCCCTTCCACTGCTGGCGGTACAGTTACTCTGGCTGAACCTGGTCACTAACGGTATCCAGGATGTTGCTCTGGCTTTCGAACCGGCGGAAGGTAACGAATTACGCCATCCACCCCGCTCACCACGGGAATCGATCTTTAACCGGCTTATGATAGAGCGAGTCGTTATCTCGGCTCTGGTCATTGGCACGACAGCTTTTTTTACCTTCCAGTGGCTGCTGAACCACGGTTATACGCTGACTGAAGCGCGTAACGGCACGCTGTTGCTGATGGTACTGTTCGAGAACATCCATGTGTTCAACAGCCGTTCAGAAACGCGCTCGGCATTTCGGCACAATCCGCTGCGCAATCCCATACTGCTGTTCGGAACGGTGACCGCGCAGCTCGTACATATCGGCGCCATGTACACACCATGGATCAGCGACGTACTGCGCATTCAGCCGGTATCTCCACAGCACTGGCTGGAACTGCTCGGGCTTGCCCTGACGGTACTGGTCGCCATGGAGTTCCATAAGGCTTACCGTAGAGCGGTTGATTGATTTTTCGGGCCAGTGCCGTCTCGTCTGCCGCCGGTGCAGCCGGCTCAATCCGTTTTCGATGAGGGCCTGCCGCGGCTAACAGGCAACCCGTACATCCTCCCGGGCCACAGGCAAGGCCAACACCTGTCGAACATCGACATAAGCTGGCAGCGCATTAGAGCCACTGCAGGGGTACCTGATGTCCGGATACATGATCTTCGTCGTACAGTCGGCTCCTGGCTCGCTCAGAGCGGTAATTCGCTACACCTGATAGACAAGGTACTGAACCACAGCGACACCAGCACCACGAAGGTCTATGCGCGGTTTGCACAGGACCAGGTGAGGGATGCCCTGGAGCAACATGCCACGCAAATCGTCAATGCCGCCAGGGAGCAGACTGCGGACGTGGTGGACCTGAACCGAGGTAAAGCATGAAAGAGCAAACTCCCAAATAACTTAAGATCCCGAAGGGATGTCCGTCCTTGCGCAGGGAAGCTTCAGAGGACGATCCGATTTACACGCGGGGTTATGTGATCGGTGGTAGTAAGGGCGGGCTGTCATCGATCCCGGAGCTACCGGCAACGGACCCGATCTACACCCGTGGTTACGTGATCGGCGGCCGTAGTCAATCGCCGTTCCAACCACAAAACATTACCCACCCGATCCCACCTCGATGATCTTTTGGCTGAAAAACCGCCAACGTGACAAGTGGAGCGATAGGAAAGAGTTCACAGGTGCTGAAGACAATCCACTAATCCCGGAAAAGCAGTCCGACCTCGAGACCGTGCGTCGGGCAGCTTTTGCGATAGCGAAGGCTTTGCGGGCGCAAGACGATGACAGCGATCATTGATGGGGAAGTACAACAATCCAGACACCGTAAACTGGAAAGTGCGCCAGCAAGGCACAGCGGCCAGAA
>CBFDBP010000077.1:0-13604 GCA_965603065.1 uncultured Gammaproteobacteria bacterium | reverse complement strand
TTTAGAGTTATTATTAGCGAGATATCTCCATGGCGCCGCCAGAATTGAAATCCGATCAAGGAGCTGAGACATGAGCGAGACCACGACCCTAACGCCGCCGGACCAGGAGATGCTGACGCCACCCGCTGCGGTCACTGCGCCTGACAAGGAGGAAGCGGCCCGTATGGTGCCGGTGACGGATGAACAGCGTGACAAGCTTGCAAAGAAAGTGCAGGAGTTTATCGACATTGTCGTGAGTGTCGATGTTAACAGCGATGCCTTCAAGGACAAGGTAAGCGCTATCCACAAACTGGGCAACGCCGAGATTCGCGAAGCTGCGGGCATGTCCAGTCGCATGCTGGAGCGGCCGGTGAGGGCGATGAACGAGGGGCTGTTCGACGAGAATTCAACGGTGGGTCGATCGCTGGTCGAGTTAAGACAGACGGTTGAAGAACTGGATCCTTCGCGCCACGGTGACCTGCTTTCAGCAAAGAAGCTGCTGGGGTTTATTCCCTTTGGTAACAGGCTGGGTAATTACTTTCATCAGTACCAGTCCGCCCAAAGTCACATCAACGCCATCCTTGAGTCCCTGTATAACGGTCAGGATGAACTGCGCAAGGACAACGCGGCGATCGAGACCGAAAAGGCGCGTCTCTGGGAAACCATGGGTATGCTGGAGCAGTATGTCTATGTCGGCGGGCAGATCGACGCCGCCCTGGAAGCGCGCATTGGTGAAATCGAAGCCCGGCATCCGGAGAAGGCGCGCGTCGTCAAAGAGGAAATGCTGTTCTACGTCAGGCAAAAGGTTCAGGATCTTCTGACCCAGCTGGCTGTCAGCGTGCAGGGCTATATGTCGCTGGATATGGTGCGCAAGAACAACCTGGAACTGATCAAGGGGATAGACCGCGCCAGCACCACGACGGTTTCAGCATTACGCACCGCGGTCATCGTTGCCCAGGCTCTGACCAATCAGAAACTGGTGCTGGATCAGGTTAGTGCGCTGAACAGAACCACCAGTGACATGATTGCCGGTACCGCCCGAATGATGAAACAGCAGGCGGCGGACATCGGGCAGCAGGCGTCCGGTTCAAGCGTGGAGGTCGACAAGCTGAAAGCGGCATTCTCGGATATCTACGCAACCATGGATATGATGGCCGATTACAAGGTCAAGGCGCTCGACAACATGCAACAAACGGTCACTGCACTGAGCGATGAAGTGGAAAAATCAAAGACCTGGCTGGACCGCATACGCAAGCAGGAAGCCGCGTCGGGAATTGCGCAAGCCGAACTCGTGCCGTCCGACGAAGTACACCTCTGAGGCGGCGCACTAACAGGAATTGCAGGTCTTCACCGAATAAATTAACCACGAAGGACGCTAAGGACGAGAAGGAAACAACGCTGAAGAATTGACGGCTTGCATTCAAATCAGCGTGTTAGGCAGCGTTGTGCTCCGTACCAGAAAACAATTTTTTTACTTAGCGTCCTTCGCGTCCTTAGCGGTTAGGCTATACAAGACCAGAATGACCTACTCGATTAGGGGAAGAATCGGATTTCCATCTTTTTACAGGCTCTGATTGGCCACACTATGCCGCTCATAAAAACGGTTGCCGGGCAAACTTGTCTTTGATAAACCGACCATGAATCAACAGGCTTTCGGCATCCCTGTCAAAGTAGCTGCGGGTCAGGTCGGCGAGTGCGTGATCGAGCAGGTGCAACTGTTCCTGCAGGGCCTGTTCCGCGCTCCGGCCATCGCGCAGTCGCTCTGTTCGTGCCAGTTGCGAGGGCAGCTGCAGGTAGTTGTTGATGGTATCGGGCAGGTAGTCGAAGGCGATTTTGCGGACCTCGAAGGGTTTGAAATCGAATAGCTCGGCACTACTGTCACTGTGCTCAATCAGAAAGGCAAGTTTCTCCTCAATACGTTGCAGCGTGGTGAGGGTGTCCGGTCCGGCCCGTTCCTGCAGGCGTTCATGCAGGGATGCGAGTTGATTGCGCCAGGCGGCCACCTCCGCTGAATCGTGCGTCTCTGTACCGAGCTCGTCGCTAATCTCGGTGTCCAGGGATTCGATGGAGGCTTCGCGCAACGTTTTTTGCAGGTGTTGCAGTTCTCCTGACAGGCGTTCATACGGCCGGGTCTGTTGAGAGCCGATGGTTTCGGGCAGTGCAGAAAATTGCTGCAGCAGGCGCGGCAGACCGGGCAGTGCAGAGGCCCACACCGAGCGGACTTTGGCGGGTAAGGAATTGGGGTTTTCAATACGTGCCGCGAGCAGTTTCAAATCGTCGAAAGCGCTCTGTGCCTGGTCGGCGATTTGCGGGTCGAGGCGGCGGTGGGCTTTTCTCACCAGCTTGCCGATGCGTTGTAGTTCACGGCGCAGGTTTTTGGAAACGGGTGGTATGGGCAGTTCGGCCCTGGCCGGCAGAAACAGCCATAGCGCCAGATAGATCCACAGGCTCAGAGAAAAGGAAAAGAACACCGATACCAGCACGCCCAGGCGGACCCACTTGACGTTGGTGCCCAGGTAGTCGGCGACACCGGCACAAACCCCGCCCAGCCGTCGGCGGCGCAGGTTGCGTTGCAGCTTTGGTCTCGAACTCATTGTGTATTGTAAAATCCACCTGCCAGGGTTTTGAATAGCACAGAACTTCTGTTCAGAATACTGTGAAAACGGGCTCATTCATACGTCGGCCGCCGGGCTGGAAACGCAGTACCCGGGTAATGGCCGATTGACCCAACGGCGTGCCCGGTAAGGTGAAAAATCGATACGTCGCACCGTTGATTAAACCGACCGGTCAACTATAATGCCTGGTGATGGCGAAAACACCCAGCCGTGGCGGGTCGCGGTGGTGACAGGTGAGAAAAAACGCGAACTCGAGCAGAGATTCGAAGCAGCATTCAGCGACGTGTTGAAGTTTCCGCCTTTGCACAGTTCTTTGAGTAAGGCGATCGACGCTGCATACCATTGGTGGCCGGTGACACAGGACCGGATTCTCACCATAATGGGAACGATGATGAGACGGATGGCATGGACTCTTCGAAAATATCGCTGCAGCAAGGTGTGTATCCCCTGATTGGGCCTGACGAGCCCGAACCGGTCACAGTACTGAACGAACGCGGCACGGCGAAGCTGTTGCTCGTCGGTGATCATGTCAGCAACCGCATACCCAGGGTGTTGGACAAGCTCGGTCTGGAGGATGCGGTGCTGGAGCAACATGTGGCCTATGATATCGGCACGCGCAAGCTGATCACCCATCTGAGCCAGCACCTCGATGCGCCGGCCCTGCTGGCAGGCTATTCACGTCTGGTGATAGACCTGAACCGCAGCCTTGAAGATCCGTCCCTCATTCCGGAGGTCAGCGACAATATCTTTGTTCCCGGTAATCAGGGCTTGTCACGGCAAGACAGGGCGCTTCGTGTTCACTGCTTCTACACACCCTATCGGGTCGCTATCGACACCGTGCTGCATCGCTATCGTGAGCGCGGCATCATTCCGGCCTTTATTTCCATCCACAGTTTTACCCCGCAACTGGCGGACCGGCAGCAACGCCCGTGGCACATCGGAATGATGTGGGATAAGGACCCGCGCATTCCGGTGCCGTTGATGGCGCGCTTGCGCGCTCACCCCGAGGGTATCAATGTCGGCGATAACGAACCTTATTCAGGAAAGCATGCTGCTGACTACACCATCGATCACCACGCCGAGACAGCGGGCTTGCCGCACGTCTCGATTGAAACACGCCAGGATCTTGTCGATACAGAACAGGGCGCGGAATACTGGGCCACCATTCTTGATGAATCATTGCGCGACATCCTCGCCGACCCCGATCTTTACCGGCTTTGGGATCAATGATGGTCGGGGCCGAGCCTTCCTTTACCGTCTGGCCACTGACGTGGCAGGTGACTATGGTCTGGCAACGATTGCCGCGACCAGCAGCGGGTAGGGAAGCGGACCGGTCCTGATCAGCCTTCTATCCCGCTCTCGATCCATTTGCGAATCCGGTTTGAGTCACCGAAGGGTGTCAGCTTGCCGAAGGAGTTGAGCAGGACGATGACCAGGGGCTGATCGGCAATCTCGGCCTGCATGACCAGGCAGCGTCCGGCCTCGTTGATATAGCCGGTTTTGCTCAGTTTAATCGCCCAGGCCTTGTTTTTCAGCAAGCGATTGGTATTGCCAAACTTGAGTTCACCGCGCCCTTTGTAGGGGCGTACACCGATAGTTCGGGTGGTGGTAGCCTCACGGATCAATGGATAGGCCTGAGCGGCTTGAACCATTTTCACGATATCCCGGGCAGAGGCGACGTTACCGGCATCCAGTCCGGCTGGGTCTGCGAAGCGACTGTCATGCATGCCCAGCGTGCCGGCCTTGCGGTTCATTGCCTCAATGAAGGCCTGCCTGCCGCCAGGGTAGGTGCGGGCGAGGGCGTTCGACGCACGGTTTTCTGACGCCATTAGCGCCAGGCGAAGCAGTTGTTCGCGGGTCAGTGTTGCCCCGTACTTGAGACGTGATCCGGTGAGTCGCAGCAGATCGCGGTCATCCTTGGTGATGGTGATTCGTTCCTGCAGCTCAAGCGAACTGTCCAGAATGACCATGGCCGTCATCAGCTTGGTGATGGAGGCGATGGGCCGGGGTTCGTTAACCTGCTTGGCATAGACCTCAGTGCCGCTCTGATCCACCACCAGAGCGGAAGCGGATTGCAGTTTCAGTTTCTTTGCATTCAGCGCCTGCCAGACGTCGGATACAGCAGCGCGTTCGGATTGAGGGTCGGATTCCAGCCTGGCGAGTTGCAGGGGTTTTTCCTCCGCAAAGGCGGTTGCAGCCCAGAAAATGACTGACAGACCGCAGGTAAAGGCTAGATTTTTCATAGACAAAGCGCCAATAAATGATTCTGGGCTCAACTTTGACCCAGTCGTGCCCCAAATGCAATCGTTACGCTAGTATTTCGTCAGCACGGGCGGGATTCTTTACCGGCGGCCGGAAACAATGTTCAGCTCAACAGGCTGGGGCACTGATGCCATCTTGAATAGCGGCTCATCCCGCCGCTTTACCTCTATTCCAACTGGTTCCAGTGTCTCGATCAGCTGCTTCCACAAGCTATTGCCGGCGGCATCGAAGACTGCCTCTGAATCGCCTTCCGCCAGATGCCAGCTGCCGCGCATGAGTTCCCCGGCAAGCTGTCCTGCCGACCAGCTGGAATGGCCGAGAAATAGTCGTAATTGGCTGTCGGGCGTTTTGCGCTCGAGCGCCTGCTCGAGCACATCGCGACGGGCACTGAAGTAGATATCGCTCGCAATCCGGTGTGCCTGACCTGTGGCATCGCCATGTCGCATCAACATCAATACCCGATGGGAACCCAGGGGGCCGCCGAAGGACAAGGCGTGCTTGCCGGCTTCCACCTTGTCGATATCCTTAACTGCATCGGACAGCTGCAGATTAAATTTCCGATTGATGATCAGACCCAGGCTGCCATTGGCGCCGTGCTGCAGAAGCAGGATAACGGTCTGTCCAAAATAGTGATCATGAAGACCACGCTGCGCAACCAGGAACATGCCGGGGACAGGCTCGCTATCCTGCGGCACGGCGACGAGTGCCGGGATCGGTACTGTGCCGTGGAAACTGGACAGGTCTCGACTGACGCCCGTAAGCATCAGGGTGCCCAGGCAAGCAATCAGCAGTGCCATAATCCGTCGCATGAACCTTGATCCCCATGGTGGACAGATAATCTGCTCCTGACAGGCTGTTGAAAAGGTCTCAGGTGAGTGCGAGACAAGGAAAAAATCGGCGAAAAAGCGCAGTGTACCGCAGTACATGAGGATTTTGAGCCACTTTTCAATGCAGGATCCCGCCGCATGAGGGGTTTTCAACAGCCTGCTAGTATCAAGGGTAGGCCATGCCCCGCATTTACGCCAATCGATTCCGGCTTTAATTCCCCGGCCTGTTGGATCTATTGATCGGCTCGTTCAGTGCGCGGGTATCGCAGATGGTTCCGGTCAGAAACAGTCCGAGGGTTAGAAATGTACCGTGGGCTATCGGTTACGCGGTTCGGGTTACCATCAGCGTATGAGTGTGGGGGTGTGGCGCATGAGGTCCTGGGCACACCGGCCTGGGTATTATCGTCTGCTTGCAGCGGAGGCGCCGTTACTGACCGAAGAGGTTGAAATCGGTTTCAGCACGCTTCATGAACAGCACCCAGACCGCACCCCTGTCCGTTCCCCCGTCATTGTCCAGGGGGGCACCGATGGTGATATCGTTTATGCCATCGCCATCGAGGTCGCCGATACTGGCGACTGCGCTGCCGAACTGGTCACCGTCGGAAAGATTTCCGTCGAAGTTATTTCCGCTGGATATTATTGACTCTGACCCGACCTCGCCGTTGTCATCCATAAACAGGATCCAGGTTGCCCCGCGATCCTGGCCGCCGTCATCGTTCTGAGGCGCGCCCACCGCAAGGTCAATGATGCCATCGTCGTCCAGGTCGCCAATATTGGCAACTGCACTGCCAAAGCGGTCGCCATCGTTCAGGTCGCCATTGAATTCCCCATCGTTCTGGGAGATTTTCTGGTTTGAGCTGACTGTGCCGTCCGTGTTCAGGAACAGGATCCAGAGCGCACCACGATTCGAGCCACCGTCACTGTCCTGACTCGCGCCGACAGCCAGGTCGTTTACGCCATCGCCGTTGAGATCGCCGATACCGGCGACCGCGCTGCCGAAGTGGTCGTCGTTGTCCAGGTTGCCGTCGAAGTTGCCTTCATTGGCAGATATCTTCTGTAGTGCTTTAATGCTGCCGTCGCTGTTCATGAACAGGATCCACACCGCACCCTTGTTATTGCCACCGTCATCGTCGCGCCGTGCACCAACAGCAAGATCCGTGACGCCGTCGATATCCACATCGCCGATATTGGCCACCGCGCCGCCGAATTGATCACCGTCACTCAGATTTCCGTCGAACCCACCCACACGGTCTGAAATCTTCAGGTTCTGCACAACCCTGCCGAGCGTATCCAGCAACAGGATCCAGACGGCACCCTGATCATCGCCACCGTCGTCATCCCCGGGGGCGCCGGCGGCTAGATCTATGAAGCCATCGCCGTTGATATCGCCGATACTGGCGATGGCGCTGCCGAACCGGTCATTGTTGTCGAGATTTCCATTGAAACCGCCTTCGTCGTCCGAGATTTTCTGTTCCAGGTCGACACGGCCATCGTCGTCCATGAACAGGATCCACACCGCCCCACGGTTCTCACCGTTGTCATCATCGAAAGGCGCGCCCACGGCCAGGTCGCTGACGCCGTCGCTTTCAAGATCGCCGATACTGGCGATGGCGCTGCCGAACTGATCGCCATCATCGAGGTTGCCGTCAAAACCGCCTTTGCTGTCGGATATCTTTTCTTCCGAATCGACTTCTGTGGTAACCGTGCTGTCGGAGCACCGGGCACCTGTCAGCAACAGGAAAAGAATCAACGTCCAGAAGATGGTGAGAGATTTCTTCATGCTGACCACCATGCATAGCTTAGGCTGTCGCGGTTCATAATACAGTCTATCCGGCGTCCCCGTGACCTGCAACCGGCACCGTGACACTGTTCAGATCCGGCCCGCGCCATAATCGCCAGTGCGCTCACAAGCGATTGATACTATGAAATATATACAGAAACATTCCGGTTCGTGTGTGTGCACCTGCCCGGCTCTCAGCCGGTTTGACCCGGGTGTTTGGTTTTTCAAAAAACGGCCGATAAGTAAAGCAGTTAAGAGGCGCAGCGAGGGTAACAAAGGCGATGTTTATGGAGCTCAGGAATAAACTGGCGTTGCTGGACGATTTCTTTAAGCCCTTCAGCCGTCAGGGTGCCTTGGCATTATCGAATCGCCAAACGCGGATCTACCTGATCTTGACAGCAATGTTCGGCGCTGCCGGGTACCTTTTCCTGTTACTGTTCCCCGCCTTGCTGGTCGCCATGCCTGTCACGCTGTTTTATTCACTGCAGTCGGTCATGTCCACGCAACAATGGTTCCTGGTCACTGTCCAGGTTCTGGTCCTGCTGACTGGCATTGTCATGACCTACGCTATTTTCAAACTGCGCTTCTCTTTGCCTTCCGGTCTGGATCTGACGGAAGCCGGCTTTCCGCGCTTGTTTGAACTATTGCAGGATCTTTACGAAATCTACGGTGAGCCGCGTATTGACCGGGTCGTCCTGCGTGACCGTTTCGATGTTCGTATCATCAAGACGCCACGTAACGGCTTTGCTTTCTCCACCACGCGTACCCTGGTAATCGGTCTACCCGTGCTACTCGCCATGTCGCCCCTGGATGTGCACGTGCTGTTGGCCAGACGGGTAGGTCAGTTGGCCGCCAAACGCAATCGACTGAACAGCTGGCTCTATTTTCTCAGAGACATGTGGGGGCACTACATGATCTGCTGCGATGGCGAGGGGCCATCGATTGGCAAGCCTGTTTGTGCCTTTTTCCAAAATTACGCACCTCGTTACCGATCGTTTTCGGTAGGAGTTGCCCGCAGTAGTGAACTGGCGGCGGACCGTTATGCCCTGCAGGCCATTAACGACCGGGATACGGCAAGGAGTATAACTTGCCAGGTTCTGACGGATACTTACCTGACGCGCAGCTACTGGCCGAACGTCCTTCAGTCGGCAAAGCAATCCGGCGGGTCAAAAATGCCGCCGCATGCGGGAATGGCGAAAGTCTTCGAGGGTGGCCTGTCTGAAAATGAAATCCAAACCGAACTAAAGCGCATTAATAGGGGAGGGGAGATTCGTAAAAGTACCATGCCGTCGTTGGCGGATCGCCTTGACAATATCGGTTACCAGAAGCCCTTGCTTCCGAAGCCTTTGTCGGTATCAGCGGCACTGTTTTATCTGGGTAGCGCCTGCGACACCTGTATAGATGTTATCGATAAGCGCTCAATGAGTAAGCTGCGAAGCGAAGTCATCAAAGATGTCAGTTCGGAGGATCGGTGAATCGGTTCTGTCCCGCGTAGGCTGTATCGATAGTTGGTGGCGAATGGCATAGATCGTTTGCCATCGGGGTTCTCCTTCAGGCACCGATTATCAGGATAAAAGGGGGGCGAAGAACCGGCCGCCAAACTCAACAGCCTCCTGCAGGGTGAAGACCTCTCTGTTGTCTGGATCATCCGCAAGCCATTGCTGAGCAGTTTCGGCATCTCTCAGAAACATCATCTCCATACACAGGCTGTCTGCGCAGCAGGAATTGGTGTTTGCAGCCCCCCAAGTAATGCCGAAATGGATATCGCCCGCTTCATCCAGATTCACTATTGTCTTCCCTGACTGATGTATGCAGACGGGCTCACCGGTTATTCTGCATCGGGAGGCAATTTGGGTTTCCATCCCGAACATGGGGCTAACCGCCAAAGCATCCAGGGCGCACATGGCATAGACCTGATGCCCGTTGATGCGAACGGCATGCTCCCGCGCTTCCATGGTAAAAGGATAGGCACCCACAGGATTGCCATCCGTGGAAAAAATCACCATATCCTTTTCTTTCAACACGTTCACGGCATCTTCCAAATTGCCAACGTGTTGCGCCATTTCGTCTCTTGTAAGGATTCGTCCTTTATCAACAAATGAACGAAGGACTTGTTGATGCAGTTCCCTAATCTGCTTACTGCAATCATCCTGCCGCTCTTTCAAGGGCAGAATACTCTTCAGGCGATTTAGTGCTTTCTCCAGCTTCGCGGTCATGCATCATCCATCTACAGGTTTACTGCTTTAAGGATCACGAAGTTTACCAGATTTACGGGGGCACAAAACACGACGAGTAAGTGGGGATTGGCACAAGAAAAAACGGGGGTCCGAAGACCCCCGCTTCCCAGGCGGTAATGACTACCGTGTAACGGCTTACTGCGCGACCACTGTGCCCAGCGACCCCAGTACATTTGCGGTCTTGCTGGAGATATCCAGATACAGGTCGTTGTCGTTCAGCATCGCCGTAGACGCGTTGACAGGGACGCTGACGATGGTCGTCGGGCTGGCGAAGCTGAAGCCGCCGCCGGCATTAGCCACAGGGGCGTACACACCACCCTGCTCGATGGAGTTGCGGCCGCCGCGCACGGCAGACAGGGCGTCACGGTCCAGGTCTTTGCTCATTTCCAGGTCTTTGATCATCATGGTCAGTCTCTCCTAAGGTCAGGTAATAGTTTTAAAAGTAACGGTGCCCCGGTGGGCCTCGCATGAACGGTTAAGGGTTCATGCTTCCCTTATTGCAGCGACCGTGCCAACGTGTTTGAGCCTCGATAAAAAACAACTCAACTTGCTGTCGTTGTTCACTTTATTTGCATAGTTACCCACAACAGTCTTTCTTTTCCTGTAGCGGGGCTGACCTGCTTGGTTCGTTGTTGACCAACAGCCTGTTCAACAAAGTTCGTGGCCAGACAACGGTTGTGTTTACCGGGGCAGAAACTATCTGCTAAATCGAATTCGAACGAGTATGCGATTAACCTGACCCTCTACATCAGAGGCTTCAGCCACTCCGTTGCCTCCGTGACTGCTCCGATTGCTTCCAGCTAAATCTTGCTTATACAGTAGCCTTTAAGCATGCGTAGTTTTGCGCCGCTGTTGGTGATTCGATTTCCTCTTCGAGCACCACCAAACATTCTGCGTTATTAAGCCCGGCACCGCGCATCAATTCGATATGTTTTACTATCTCAAGTCGCCCCGGTTCATATTCGTAAATCGATTTATCAGGCTTGATGAAGTCTCCGTTCAGCAATATTCCACCGTGTTGAAGTACTTGCGCACAGTTCTTATAGACCAATTCGATATTCTCTTCGCTACCAAGATCGTGCAGTGCCCAAGTTGAAACGATAGCGTTCGCTGGCATAGGTATACCTGTCCACCAACTTTCCTGGACTATCAGCCTGAATATAGCCCACTCTGGTTGAGTGCTGGTTCAGTCTTTGTCGCGCAATATCAAGCATCGATCGAGAAAAATCGACACCATAATATTGAATAATGGGCATGGCATGTAGAAGGTGATTAGCCAAGTAGCCGGGACCAATCCCGAGTTCTACTACGCACCCATTTGGTGGTATATGTGATTTCAGTTCAGAAAGAATCACATTGAACAACTCTAATCGTTCAGGTGTCGGCACGAACCGATCAGCCCACCCCGCTACGAAGTCCTTGTCATGAAATTCGTGATCTGCACCTATAACTTCATTCAGTCGTGAGTATGCCCTTTTTGGCGAATAAATTGATGCTGACGGGAATCATATAAGGAAAGTACTGAAACAGCAGCACTAAACGAGCAAGTTCGGCCAACTCCCGCCATTCGCCAAATGTCAGCGAACGGAAGGTTTGACACTCTTTTCAGACATTTAGGGATGGCAGGCGATCCGGGACACCGCGCCCCAAGTGAGAATTCGAGTGCAGCTTAATGTGACTGAGAGTGGTTACTTTCTATCCTATACACCGCATGTGATTTCTGTTTGATCAAATGGTCGTAACAAAGGTATTCTACTGCGTACACGCTATGACTTGGCCTGCCTTCCCGTCCCTGTCAATTGGAAAATCAATAAGAGGGTACTAATGAGATCATTACCGCTGGAACCGGATTCGTTTAGGTTTTCCTTCTCATATCTTGCCCTGTCGGGTTTCGGTGTGGCATTGCTGTTGTTCGCCATGATCAGCTTCGCCGCCGTGCCGGAGGTCGTGGCAGAATCTCCGGACTGGTTGCAGCTCGGACTTGGGCTGTTTGGCGGGCTTGCCCTGTTTCTTGCCGGTCTGCAGCAACTCTCGGAAGGAATGACGAAAGCGGCGGGGCATGCACTGACAACGGTTCTGGGCAAGCTCACGACAAACCGCTTCATGGGCGCACTGACCGGGGCCTTCGTCACCGGGGTGCTCAATTCCTCGACGGTGACCACCTTGCTGGTCGTGGGTTTTATCAGCAGTGGCATGATGACACTCGGCCAGTCGGTTGGGGTGATCATGGGTGCCAACATCGGCAGCACCGTGACAGCCCAGTTGCTGGCTTTCAACCTGTCAGCCTATTCCCTTGGCCCGGTTGCCGTCGGCTTTTTCATGCTGTTCAGCGCGAAACGCGAGAAGGTTAAATACTACGGCATGATGCTCATGGGCATCGGCCTTGTGTTCTACGGCATGGGGTTGATGGGCGACGCCATGACACCACTGCGCAGCCATGAACCCTTTCTGGATATTCTGAAGAGTCTGGAAAAGCCGGCGGCGGGCATTCTCGCAGGGGCAGTGTTCACTGCTCTCGTGCAATCATCCGCTGCCACAGTGGGTATCGCCATTGCCATGGCCAGTGAGGGACTGCTCGGACTATCTGCAGGTATTGCCCTGGCACTCGGTGCCAACATAGGTACGGCGGTGACCACTGCACTGATGGGCATCCTCAGCAGTAAGAACACACAGGCCGTGCGCGCATCGGTCGTGCATGTCGCCTTCAATGTTGTGGGCGTTCTGTTGTGGCTGCCCCTGATCTGGCTGTTGGTGGACATCGCAATCTGGATCTCGCCGTCCAGCTCCGTGATGGAGGGTACGGCCAAGGCGGCAGAGGAAGTACCTCGCCAGATTGCCAACGCAAATACCTTCTTCAACGTCATCAACACCCTGTTGTTCATCGGCTTCACGGGCTGGTTCGCACGCCTGGCGGAGTGGCTGGTACGCGAACGCGCTCCGCGTGAGGGTGTCATTATCGAGCCCGAATTCCTGGATGAAGCGGCCCTTGCGGCACCGTCGGTGGCACTTCAACAGGTGCGCCTGGAACTGGGGCGCGTCGGGGGCATAACGCTTGGCATGCTGCAGGACATCAGACCGGCATTCAGGGAACGCGACATAAAGCGTTTCGCAGATATAGCACGTCGTGATGACGAAGTGGATATCCTGGAGGTAGCGATACTCAAGTACCTTGCGAAGATTCGCCAGGGATCACTCAGAGAAGACGAAAGCCTGGAATTCCAGGGTTTGATGACGGCCATAGACAATATGGAGAGCCTGGCGGATGTCATCGAGACTGATCTCGTTGCCCTGGGGCACAAGTGGGTCGATCTGAAATCCTCGCCGGGAGAGGAAACTCGAAAGATGCTGATAGACTTTCACGCTACGATAGTCAAGTCCGTGGAGCTTACGGTGCAGGCGATCCGTGACAATGACCAGCGGGCAGCAGAATCCGTGTTGATGATGAAGGACGAGATACGGGAGAACTCGGAGCGGTTGCTGGCCCGCAAGGCTGAGCGATTGACCGTAGACGATCCGGATTACCTCCAGCTAGTGCGGATCGAGATGTCATTTGTGGATCAGATGCGGCGAATCTACACACTGACCAAACGTATTGCAAAGGTCGTATTGCCACCGGTGCTCGCTCAACGCGATTGAGGTTATGCAGTGGGCTCGGCAGTGGGCCTTTACCCAATCCATCCCAATGTGATCGTGCATCTACAGCTCAGTAGGGGTGTGCTTTAGATTCAGCCCGTTCCTGAGAAGATACTCATGCCTATCAGACAGTAAGATAGTAGGATCTGAACATCCGCTTTTTGCTGGTGAGTTGCCGTTCAGCTATTGAGCCTGAATGGCTCTTCTGGATTGACTTTTATCAGACGCCTGCCCGTTAAGCGCTTGCCAGTCGCTTGATGCTGGTTGTTGT
>CBFDBP010000076.1:0-13674 GCA_965603065.1 uncultured Gammaproteobacteria bacterium | reverse complement strand
TGATGCGCGCTCAATTGTCGAGGAAAGAGGTCTGACACACGTCAAGGTCGGTCTGTTTGACATTGACGGCGTCATGCGCGGGAAATACATGAGCCGCGAAAAATTCCTGTCTTCTCTCGAACATGGTTTTGCCTTCTGTGACGTCGTGCTGGGCTGGGACTCAATGGACCAGCTTTACGACAATGCCACCTACACGGGCTGGCATACCGGTTATCCTGATGCGCCGGTAAGGATTCTGCCCGCCTCCTGCCGCGACGTGCCTTTCGAGCATGGCATGCTGCTTTTCCTGGCAGAGTTTGCCGGCGCCGCAGAAAGCATCTGCCCTCGGGCTACCCTGAGACGGGTCATCGCCAGGGCGCAGGAGATGGGCTTCGACCCTTACGCGGCGCTTGAGTATGAGTTTTTCATGTTCAATGAAACACCCGAGAGCGTACGGGCAAAAGGCTACAAGAATCTGCAACCCATGACGCCGGGCTGGTTTGGTTACTCCATGTTGCGCAACTCTGTACGTGCCGAGATCTACCACCAGATTCTTGAACTGTGTGAATCCATGGATTTTCCGCTGGAAGGGCTACACACTGAAACCGGACCAGGCGTACTGGAAGCCGCCATCGCCGTCGACAGTGCAGACAACGCGGGTGATAAAGGCGCGCTTTTCAAAACCTTCATCAAGGTGCTTGCCCAGCGCAATGACATGATGGCGACGTTCATGGCCAAGTGGTCCGCCAAATACCCGGGGCAAAGTGGACATATCCATCTATCTCTGCGCCATCGTGACGGTTCCGGTTCCGGTTCCGCTTTCCACGCCCCTGAACAAGCAGATAGCATGAGTACTATTCAAAGGCAGTTTGTCGCCGGACAGCAGCGCCTGATGCCGCAATTCCTGTCCATGATTGCACCCACTGTCAACAGCTACACGCGTCTGATTCCCGGTTTCTGGGCACCGACTGATGCCAGCTGGGGCGTAGAGAACCGGACCACCGCGCTGCGCGTGATCCCGGGCAGTGACAAGTCCCAGCGTGTCGAATACAGACTCGGTTCTGCCGATGCCAACCCCTACCTGGCATTGGCAGCGGCGCTGGGAGCCGGCCTGTATGGAATCGAGCAGCAGTGGGCGCCGGAAGCGGAAATCAAGGGTAACGCGTACGAGCAGAAACATCCGGAGCACCTTGCCCTGCCCCGCACACTGTGGGAATCGGCACAGGCATTGAAATCATCTGATGTGGCTCGCGACCTGTTTGGTGATGCTTTTGTTGAACATTACGCCGCTTCCCGGGAATGGGAAGAACGTGAATTCCGCAAGCACATAACGGACTGGGAAATGGAACGCTATTTCGAGATTATATGACGAGGGCCACGCATGTGCGCTGAACAGATAACCATCAGCCCGGTTGACGGCTCTGCCTATGTCAAAAGAGCCTATGCCGATAAAGCCACAATGGAAGCCACGCTGGACCGTGCAAGGTCGACCCAGCAACAGTGGAAAACGCTTCCGCTGGCTGACCGCAAGACGCTGTGCAGCAAGGCGGTTGATGCGCTTGTTGCGAGAAAAGATGAAATTGCCGAGGAAATCTCCTGGCAGATGGGACGTCCCATCCGTGCCGCGGCAGGTGAGGTAAACGGATTGGAAGAGCGTGCACGCACCATGATCGACCTCGCCGACGAAGGTCTGGCCACCATCAAGCTGCCTGACAGAGCGGGGTTCGAACGATGGATACAGCGCGAGCCCCTTGGCGTGGTCTTCGTCATCGCCCCCTGGAACTACCCTTACCTGACTGCGATTAATGCCGTCATGCCGGCCATACTGGCCGGCAACAGCGTCATTCTCAAACATTCCGCACAGACCCCCCTGTGCGCAGAACGCTTTGCCGAAGCCTTCCGGGCCGCCGCTTTGCCAGACGGGGTTTTCCAGTACCTGCACCTCACCCATGAACATACCGAGGCCATCATCAAGGATGAGCGGATCGATTACGTCGCGTTCACCGGCTCGGTGTCTGGCGGTGCCATGGTCGAGAACGCAGCCGCCGGTCGCTTCATCGGTGTTGGCCTGGAACTGGGCGGCAAGGATCCGGCCTATGTGCGGGCCGATGCGGACATTCACCACGCCGTGGAAGTCACCATGGACGGTGCATTTTTCAATTCGGGGCAATCCTGCTGCGGTATCGAACGCATCTATGTTCACGAGTCGGTTTACGATAAGTACCTGCAACAGGCTATCGCCTGGGTGAAGAATCTTAAACTGGGTCGATCCGACGAACAGGACACGACACTCGGACCCGTTGTTCGGGCCAGTGCCGCTGATTTTGTTCGCAAGCAGACACAGGACGCGATGGATCAGGGCGCCATTGCGCACATTTCGACAGACGATTTTCCGCTCGACAAGCCCGGCACACCCTATCTTGCACCTCAACTGCTGAGCAATGTGGATCACAGTATGCGCGTCATGACCGAAGAAAGTTTCGGTCCGGTTGTGGGTATCCAGAAGGTCAGCTCCGACGAGGAAGCCATCGATCTTATGAACGACAGCGAATATGGGCTGACCGCGGCCATTTTCACGAGCGATATCGACAAAGGCGTGGAACTCGGCCAACAGCTGGAAACCGGCACCTTTTTCATCAACCGCTGCGACTATCTCGACCCCCTCCTCGCCTGGACCGGTGTGAAGCATTCAGGCCGTGGCTGCAGCCTTTCGGTGATGGGTTATGAATCGCTCACGCGGCCAAAATCATTCCACATCAAAACCGTACTTTAAGAGAACGCCATGCAGGAATTGAACGCAAACTGGAACTATCCCACCAACATCAAGGCAGGTGCGGGCCGGGTGCACGAGTTGCCCGGCCTGTGCAGGGAGATGGGCATGCAATCCCCACTGCTGGTCACCGACCCCGGGCTCGCCGCGCTGCCCATGATCGAACAGGTGATGAACGAGCTGAAGTCAGCCGGACTGAGTGCTGGTCTGTTCTCCGCCATCAAGGCGAACCCGACCGGCGAAAATGTCGACGAGGGTGTTTCCTTCTACCGGGACATGGGACACGATGGGGTAATCGCTTTTGGCGGCGGCTCGGCACTGGATGCTGCAAAGGCGGTCGCATTGATGGTGGGGCAAGATCGTTGTCTCTGGGACTTTGAGGATGTCGGAGACAACTGGACACGCGTCAACGTGGCAGGTATGGCGCCGGTCATTGCGCTACCCACCACGGCGGGAACCGGTTCCGAGGTCGGGCGCGCTGCAGTGATTATCGAGCCGAAAAATCACATCAAGAAAATCATCTTTCATCCCGGGATGCTTCCCGCCTGGGTGATACTCGATCCGGAACTGACGGTCGGCTTACCGGCTTCACTGACCGCGGCTACAGGCATGGACGCACTGTCGCATAATCTTGAAGCCCTGTGCTCGCCTTTCTATCACCCGATGGCTGAAGGTATCGCCGTCGAGGGTGTCAGCCTGGTACACCGCTACCTGCCACGCGCTGTGGCAGACGGCAGAGACATGGAAGCCCGTACCCAGATGCTGGTCTGCTCCAGCATGGGCGCAACGGCATTTCAGAAAGGCCTGGGCGCCATGCACGCGCTGGCTCATCCGCTTGGCGCCCTTTACGACGCCCATCATGGAACACTCAATGCGATACTGATGCCCTATGTATTGAAGGCCAACCGCAACGCCATTGAGGAGAAGATCACCAGGCTCAGTCGTTACCTGGGCCTGACAACGGCCGGTTTCGATGGATTTCTCGACTGGGTGATCGAACTGCGTGCACAGCTGGGCATTCCCGACACACTGGCCATGATCAATATCGATGATAGTGACAGTGAAACAGTGGGCAAGATGGCTGTTGCCGATCCGTCTGCAGGCGGCAACCCGATCAGCTTCAGCAGCGAACAATATCAGCGCATATTCCAGGCTGCGGTGGCAGGTCAACTCTAGCACTCCGTCACTAACACACCATGAATGTCGCTATCATTCAATGTGACACAGTACTGAACGAATTCGTAGCGGAATTCGGTAACTACACAGATATGGTCAAGCGCATGTTTGCGGCTGTGGGTGCCGATTTCGAATATCAGGTATTCGATTCACAACAAGGTCAATATCCGCACGACCTTGATGCCTGGGACTTCTATATCACAACCGGCAGCAAGGCGGGTGCCTATCAGGACACCCCCTGGATCAAGCAATTGATCAGCTTCGTACAGCGGTTGGACGAACAGCAGAAGAAACTCATCGGAATCTGTTTCGGTCACCAGATCATCGCAATGGCGCGTCACGGGCGCGTTGAAAAGTCCCTGAAGGGATGGGGTGTTGGTGTTGCGAAGAATCGTGTTATTGCCCATCCCGAATGGATGAAAGAGCCGGCGGACGAGCTGAACATTATTGTCAGCCACCAGGACCAGATAACCCGACTTCCGGATGACGCGCAGGTCATCGCCTCGAGTGACTTTTGCCCCTGTTTCGTCGTGCAGTGGGGAAATCATTTCCTCAGCATCCAGGGTCACCCGGAATGGCTGCCAGCCTATTCCAGGGCCTTGATGAATCATCGCCGGCAGATTCTGGGTGATGAACTGATAGAGGCCGGCCTCGCATCATTGGCCATCGCGCCTGATAACGTCCTGTTCACCCGCTGGATACTGGATTTTGCCGCATTCTGAACTTTTTTGACCACCTGTCTGACATTTCTTATTGCACGAATAGATTTTCCGTAATATTGTCTGGTCACAGTATCGTACGGTTCGAAAGAGGTTTCAGATGAACTGGTTGCGGCGCCATAGACTTATAGCAATCGCTGTTATTCTCGGCATCGGAATGATGGGTGCTGATGCGTTGTTACACGTGGTGTCGTATCGTCATGGAGTCCAGCTCTCTCAATTATCCGGCCTGCAAGCACCGGAGTTGGGGATGCTGATCAGCTTTCTCGTTCTGCCCATCGTATTCGGTCTGTATGCGCATTCGTTGCTGCAGCGCGCACAAAAGGCGGACGAGACAAGCCGTGATTCGGAGCAGCTTCTGAATGCACTCATGGAAAATATACCGCAGATAGTTTGCGTCAGGGATGCACGTACTATGCGCTATGTGCATATAAACCGGTCTGCGGAAACCCTGCCAATAGAACAACCGGATGCCTTTTTTCAACCAGGGGTCGACCAGACCGAAGACGAAAACACTGCCGAGTTCAGGGAGGTGGAAGTCATCACCCCGCGTGAAGGCAAACGACAGTTTCGCACCCGGACAGCACCGATTTTTAACGAGCACGGCCGGCGCACCTACCTGCTCTGTGTTGCTGAAGACATCACTGGGCGTCGGCAGGCCGAAGAGAAACTGAATCTGACAGCAGCGGTCTTTGAGTCCACCGATCAAGGTGTAATCATCATCGACAGGAAGCACTGCATTGTATCCGTGAACCCGGCTTTCATCACACTCACCGGCTATACGCTGGATGAGGCTAAGGGTAAAAACCTGCTTTTCCTGAAATCAAGCCGGCACAATGAAGCCTTTTACGACAATATCTGGCGTTCACTGGAGAAAAAAGGTTTCTGGAAGGGGGATATCTGGAACTGCCGCAAGAACGGGGAAATCTACCCCTCCTGGCATACCATCAGTCCCGTTTACAATAGCGATACCGGTAAACTAACCCATTACGTGTCGATATTCTCGGATATAACGCCAATCAAGCGGCAGCAGGCTAACGTGGATTTGCTCGCTTACCATGATCCACTGACCGGCTTGCCCAACCGACTAATGCTCACTGAACGTCTGGAACATGCCTTGAGTGTACTGGCACGTCTCAACACCCAGGTCGCGCTGCTGTTTTTTGACCTCGATGGATTTAAGGATATCAACGATACGCTGGGACACACCGTCGGTGATTCCCTGCTGCAGGTGGTCGCGGTTCGAATGCAGTCTGTGCTCAGAGACGGCGATACAGTGGCGCGTTTCGGGGGCGATGAATTTGTGGTCCTGACCGAGTCATGCGAATCACGAGCAGGGCTCGAGCAGGTGGCAGAAAAAATAATAAAAGCGGTATCACAGCCCTTACAATTTAATGAACAGGAAATAGAGGTCCAAACCAGCGTTGGCGTAGCGGTTGCCCCTGCTGATGGCACCGACAGCCAGACACTCATCAAGGCCGCTGATCAAGCAATGTACCGTGCCAAGGCGCATAAAGGCAGCCACTGCTGTTTCCATGATGAAATCGTAGAAACAGATGTAGCCATCAGCACTTGAACCGCTCTGTCTGCGAATTGCATGGTGGTGACCGTCCAGGAGAAAGAATACGTCTTCCCGTTACCCTTATCCTGGGTATCGTGACACGTACAATAGGTGTTAAGATTTTTATATCTCGATACAGATGAGTTTTCTGACGACACGCGCTTAAAGCCGGGAGGTGAGTTATGAACAGATCGTTTCTGCCTGTAAACGAGAGGAAGTTATTAGTTTCCGTTTTGGCAGCCAGCCTTTTATTGCCTGCGGCATTAGCCAACGCCTCGTGGCTTGGATATGACTCCGAGTGGAGATGCGATCCTAAATTAGCCTATCTCGAAGAGTATGGTTTTCTCAAGATTAAAGGACCCAGCCGGGGTGATATCCAGCGTCTGCAGCGGGATCAGTGGAAGGCCGCCTATTATCGTGATCCACGTTATGACCCTGTTATTAAGGCGTTACGCAAACGCTGCCCGCACCGATCAGTCTATCGTCGGTGGTGAAGCGCGTCCAGGCGGCTCACCGCATCGACCACGGCCGGCCTGAACGGCTTTGGGATGACGAAAAGGGAATCGGCTTAGGTAGTTTTCCGGGTTGACTTCTCGTCGTATAACCTGCCACTCAAAAGATGTTATTCACCACGATCGCGCAGTCATGAGGATATATCTGCACGAAACGACAGCTACTTGATATACTTTCTATATAAATCTCATATCATATTGTTATTAATACAGTTATTAAGATTAGCTAAAAATGGTCAATTTAATAAAAAGACCTGTTTTACAGAGATCAGGGATCTACTACAGGATTTCATCCACATACTTATCCACAACGTCTGTGGAAAACTTTTTCGGTATTTTGCCTTAATACACTTGTATCAAAACGCACAAATGCAGCTGGCGTGAGGATCCGAACAGTGCGTAGGCCAGCAGTGGAAAGATGGCTGAGTACATACCGAAGACCGCCGGAACGCCGGCGAGGTCCGCATAGGCGATGCCGACAGGTAGTGCGATGGCCGCCACCGACAGGCCGGCCCCCAGGTCACTGCGCAGCCAGGACCGCTCATAGCGGATAAACGTATTGAGGCCTGGTACGATTTTGTGGGCTATACGCAGCATCTTTACCTGTTGGGGTTTATCGCCGTTCATAGGTACTTGCCTCGGTCTACTGCATTAACATCGGTATATCTCGTTAAAAACCGTTCCTACAACCAGTCGGTCAGTTTGATGCCGACACCCAGCTTGTTCACCTTGTGGTTGTAGTCGATCAGACTTTCTCCGTAGCCATAGAAATACTGGACGTAACCCCGCAGGTGGTCATGTATCGGGAATCCCCAGTCGAACTGGATGGCACCGCGGTATCCGTCCTTCAGCGTGTTACGGAATAACAGGCCATAGTTGCTCTTGTTGCGGTTATAGATCCCCTGGAACTCAAAGTAACCAAGGTAATCCTCGATATCGGGGTTGTCATCGTCGTCCTCGTCTTCCTGGATACGCAGCCAGGGTTTCAGACCGAAATAAAAGTGGCCTCGCTCGAAAACAAAGTTAGCATACGCGCGGTTCCAGCTGCGCGACAATTCACCACTGCGCCCGTTCGACTGATGTACCAGACCCGCCTGTACCAGCCTGTTGGTCAGGCCGAACAGCTTCCACTTCGTTCTGTGTGACAACCATAGCTCCGGCTCATGGTCGGTGGCGCGAAAAGGCGATGAATCGTTACGGTCGAACACCTGCCAGAAGGATCGATTGGTGTAGGCGGCAAACAGCTGGGTCTTTGTATTGAACATGTTCCTCCACACCGGAAACTTGATACTGACCTGGAAATCCACTTCCGAATTTTTATAGGACTCCTCTTCACCGGGTTGCAGCCCGGCACGTGGATCCTGGTAATCCTTGAAGTTATACGTGGCGATAATGTAATTGGGCTTGTGAGGCGTAGCGCGCATTCATTGAAGGCTTCCGCCTGCGCGAACACGTTGGACACGTGAAGTGCCAGCAGGCAGCAGGACACCAGCACCTTGCAACAGGCGTAACGGGCGACTTTCTTCCTGTTCATCCGCAAAACTCCGCTCGTTAATCCAGCACATTCTACAGGTTGAGATTCTTGTTCAAAAGTGCAGGTTACGGTTGGCAAGCCCTGTCAATGCATCATGATTGGGCCTTGATTTGGCAGGATCTTCATCTTCAGGCAACCTGCTGCTAAGGAATCAGGCGAACTGGTCGATAAAAGAGACAGCACAGATTGTCGTTACAATTGCTGTGTGTTGCTGTGAATGCTCCTCCGCATCAGCAACGAGCCAGCGTCTTGTCTACTGACGAGGCGCTGGCTTTTTTATGCAGCTTTTCGTCTCACTATCACAACCAAGCCGAGAAGGTTTAGAGAAGCGGCCCAAGCATTGCGATAGTATTGTTCCAGAGGCGGCGTGTCATAGGCCAGGCAGCTACCGTCTCCGGGTCGACCGGGCGCGAGCGGGCAATGTAGTCCTGCTGGCGTTGCCGCACGTCGGCGGTCAGCGCGGAATCATAAAACAGGATGTTGTTCTCGTAGTTGAGCTCGAAACTGCGGCGGTCCATGTTGGCCGAACCGATCAGTGTCACCTCCCCGTCCAGCGCGAGCGACTTGGTGTGCAACAGGCCGCCGACGTACTCGTAGATTTTCACCCCGGCCGTAAGCAGGTCGGCGTATTCACTACGGCTCGCGGCCGCCACGATCCACGAGTCATTTCTGGCGGGAAAGACGATAGTCGTATCCACGCCGCGGTAGGCCGCAGCGCAGAGCGCACCGAGCATGGACTCATCGGGCACATAGTAGGGGGTGGTGATGACCAGCTCGTGGCGCGCAGCGTGCATGAGTGATTCGAACAGCTCGGGCATGGCCGAGTAACGCACCGTCGGGCCGGTACCGATGACCTGTGCGGCAATGCCCGGCCTCGGCGCCGGGACCGACTGGCGCAGCAACGCATCGAGGTCCTCGTCCACGTAGGTCATCCAGTCGCTGGCGAACAGGTGCTGGTTCTGGACAGCGATGGGTCCTTCGAAGCGCATCATGATATCCACCCAGGGCGCGTACTTCGCCTTGATGAGGAACTCCGGGTCGGCGCAGTTCTGGCTGCCGCAATAGGTGATGCGTCCGTCGATGACAACGATCTTGCGGTGATTTCTCAGGTCGATGCGGCCTTTCAGCGGTCGCAGCAGCGGGTTGCCGATCGGCAGCGCCGCGGCGACATGCACCCCGGCGTCGCGCATGGCCTGCCAGTGCTCGGAATGGATCATGATGCGCGAGCCGAGATCGTCGGCCATGGCCCGACAGGTCACGCCGCGGGCGGCTGCGCGCTTCAGTGCCTCGACGATTCTGCAGCCGTTACCGTCCGGGAGCCAGATATAGAACAACAGGTGCACATATTGCCCGGCCGCATCGATGTCGGCGACCATTGCGTCGATCGCGGCGTTGGAGTCCGCCATCAGGCGCGCCAAGTTGCCGCCGACGGGCTCAAAGCCGCTGATCGACTGCCCGACGCGGAACAGATGTTCGTAGTGTTCCGGCACCTCCGCCTCAAAGTTTACCGCATCCCCGGGCACGACCGCGGGGAAGTCGGGCATGCGCTCGAGGACCTTGCGCAAGCGGGCCACACGACGGCGACCGATGCTCACCTCACCGAAAAGAATGTAGGCAAGGATGCCTGCCACCGGCAACACGACAATCACCACCACCCAGGCGATCCTTGAAGCAGGCTCCCGATGCGGTCGCAACAGCACACGTACGACAAGCAACAGCTCGACCAGCACGTGAAGCACCACGGCGATAGCCATACCATAAGGCGCCAGCCCCATCAGCTTGTCCTCCTGCAGTTGGAAAAAGTGTAAAAAGCAGCTTGACCCCCGACCACGCGGGATCAGTAGCGCTCGATTGCTTCAGCCGATGGGTAGCGCGCGTCTCACATGCTGTCAAGAATCGACTTTTTCTTTGCCTTGTACTCTTGCGGCGTGATGTATCCGCCGGCGGCAAGCTTGTCCAGCTCATCAAGTCTCTGCTGCGTCGTTTGTGCTGCAGGTGCAGGAGCCGCCTGTTGCACGGGCTGCGCGGCACGCGACGAATTGTAGGCCTGTACTTCCTCTGCCTCGGTCCTGCGCCGCATGTTGCTCATGACCCTGCTGGCGGCCACTCCACCGATGAAGGCGCCGGCTTCACTGGATTGCACCGGGGCGCTGACGGTCAGTGCGGCTGTAATCAGGATGCCGGCGGCGGCGCCTACGGCGATATTGCGTTGCTTTGACATGGTTTTATCTCCTCACAGAGCCGTGCAGGCGCCGAAAATCATGAAACTTACGTCCGGACCGGCAGACGTGACAGTCATTTTGCCGGTCTGGCGATCGATGGCCGCGCTCCAGCCGCGGTGGTTTTCCACGCCCTGCATAATCACCTGCTTCTCGGTCTGCTCGAGATTCTTGATGGGCGACACTTCCTTATGCCCACTTTCATCCGTTGCGCGCACCAGTTTTTTTTCAAAATCAACGAACATGAACTGTGGCAATTCAAAGGTACTGGCCTGTCCCTCCATGCAGCCAGGTCCGTTGACACAGCCGACCACATCAATTGCGGCACACACCAGGTTGGCGGTTCCGTCAAACGCGGCCGCTGACGCTCCGCCGGACAGCAAGGTCGTTGTCCATCCAAGCCCCATCACCAGGGCAAACGGAGTTATTCTATTTCGAAAGCGCATATTCATACTCCTCAGTTATCAAGTGGCAGCCACAGGCCGCTATCCATCAGAACTCGTCCTACTCGGCGAACAGCACGACTGCGCGGGCCGTCCGTCGTGTAGGAGCGGAGCTACTCGGGAATGGTTTTCATCTACTTCCGGCTCCTACGGTGGTGCGGGCAATATTAAGGAGATTCCGGGCGGATACAAGGCGACAGCACCCTTTATGCCGGTTTTGATCGCATCCGCAAAGGAGCGGCCTGGTGAAGTTGATATGCAGACCGAAAATTATGCAACTGTCAAGTGCGACGCCTTTCTGTGCTCGCGAATCAGCAGTAACGTGAAAGCCAGCCAGCATATCACCAGCGATACGTTGAAAACGAAGAACGAGCGGGTGCTCATGGCAAGGACATGGACGCCAACGAGTACGGTGACCGCGGCCAGGCCATCGCCCAGGCGTACATAAAGCGTGTCGATCGCCGGCTTGCCGCGGAATTTCATCTCTGAACTGACCGGTAGCCAGAGCACGTGCCTGGCCGTGTTATTGATCGAGTAGTCTGTGGCGTTCTCGGCAATCTTCATCATCTTTACTATAGCCAGGATCGGAAGCAGAGCCATGGCCGTGTATGACAGCAGCGCAATCACCGGTAGCATCAGCACGATAGTGGCAAAGCCGCCGTATTTCAACAGTCTTGAAGCTAAAAATGCCTGCAGCAGCAAGGCAACGATGTTCACCCAGAAAAAGAAATTGCCGTAAAAGGCCGTGGTACCGTTGCGGGTAAATTCGAGCACCGCCAAAGGATCTGTCACACCGGTCTCAACAGCCTGGTCGGCGAGCGTTTCCTGGATAACCCGGAACAACAGGTTTTCACCGTTGGTGTTCACCCAGTTAGTCAGCAGCGTGACCACCGCGGCAGCCAGCAGGAAGCGGCTGACCAGAACCAGCCTGGCGCCGCTGAGAAGCGATCCGCTCCCCGCCCGCTGCTGCACCTCCCCGACCGGTGGTGATACAGCCCTGGCCTCTCTGCTATCGACAACCTTCGTCAACACAATCGACACAAACAGCGGCACTGTCGCCAACAGCAGCAGTGCCTTGGTATCGACCATGCCCGAATCCACCAGCTGGCCGACTATCCAGGAACCGGCAGCGGCTCCCGAGGTTGCGCCGATGGCAATCATGGGCAGCATGCGTTTGCCGCGCTCGTCCGTGTAGACGTCGGCACAGAAAGTCCAGAACTGTGCGACCACGAAGACGCCAAACATGCCTACCCACACGTAGAAGACAATGCCGGAAACCGGCAGCGCTTCAAAAAACAAGCCCGGCTGCAGAAACCAGAAAACCACCAGGTTGGAAATACAAAACAGTGTCGCCCGCGTGATCAGGGTAACCCGATCCCAGCGGCCGGCCAGGCGGGCGTACCAGCCAACGACAAACAACAAAAAAAGACTCTGGGCAAAACTCGAGTAGGCCTTGACCTCCATCTTGGACAGACCACTGATATCCGAGATAGCGACCCAGCCTTCTCTCAATGGCTTGACGAAGTAATAGGCACACAGAATAAGGAACACATTGGCAAACATCAGCAGCGCCGTGTTGCCTTCCCCCGGTCGTACTTCTGTGAAGAGCCCGAGAAAACGTTCGCTCACTGAGCGTTGTAACGGGTTCGAATCCGGGTTTGCGCTTATTGCCATGTATTCAGACTGTCCAGCTTTATTTGGATTTTTTCTTCATCGGACAGCGGGTGCCTGACGCCGTAAAGTCGTTTTTCCCAGGGCCCGTAGATCGGATTGGGTAACATAATCCACGAGCGCCCCCAGCGCGCCCGGTTCGGGGCCTCAGGGATATCCTCGCTAACAAAATCGTTCAGGTTATCACCCAATATCAGTACCACCCGGTAGTCAGTTGACAGAGATTCACGCCGATCGGTTTTGTCCGATGAAGCCCAGCCCTTTTTCAGCTGCCCGTCTCTACCCGTTTCACCACGCAGCAGGACCGAATCATCATTGGAGATATTTCTCTGGGGAAGGAAACCGAGTCGAACCAGATTGGAGATAGTGAACGGTTCCAAATCCACCTGCTCTTCCCCGGGATCAATCTGTCCGTTTACATTGAGATCGAGCGCTCCCCGGTCGGCACGGTTAGACAGATAGAATACTGTGACGCCTTTTTCCATCGCATAGTGCACGAATTCCAGGGCTCCGGGTATTGCCTCGGCGCCGGCTTCACTGACCCAGGCATGCCAGCTTATGTGAGTGAAGGGCCTGCCCTTCTTCACCAGCCATGCCTGGTAAGGCAAGGTACCCAGTACGGTTTCATCGACATCGAGAATCACGGCCGGCGGAAGCTTGCCCAATGCACTGGCTTCATCGCTGTTCGCCGGGACCTGCGAAGGCAGCGCCGTCCAGGTCCTGTCTTCGAGTGCATGATCGAGGTTTTGCCGGGCCATGTTGTAGGCTCCCAGCATCAACGCACGATACTCCTCGCTGCCTTGCATCCAGGTCACACTGTTCAGATTGACCCGGTCGGTACGACTGCCGGTACACCCGCAGCAAAGCAACACGACTGTGAGAGTAATGCAAAGTCGTTTCATATTACTGTATTGCTGCCCCATAAACATTGATGTGAAGAGTAGCCCCTTCTCCCTCCGGGAGAAGGCTGGGATGAGGGGGTATAAAGATCAATGGCTTGCCCTTGTTGATCCCCTCACCCTAACCCTCTCCCGGGGGGGAGAGGGGACTTTTACGGCACCCTCCGGCGGGAGTCCGTAGTATCTACAAG
>CBFDBP010000075.1:0-13677 GCA_965603065.1 uncultured Gammaproteobacteria bacterium | reverse complement strand
TAATCCATTAACACAGCAACCAGATTTTTGTACTTGACCTTACTGATGTTCAACGCACCTTAACGGGACAGCAGTGAGGCGGGGTACACGCGGGGCCCAAAGCTGTTTATAGTTAGGCCATGGAAAGAATCATTCTGCCGAGACATCTGGTTAACCGCATCCTGCATCATGCTCAAGCCTCCCCGGATGCGGAAGTCTGCGGTCTGATTACCGCCAAACAGGGCCGTCCACAACGCTGCATCCCGGTCCCCAATGTCTCCGACCAGCCACAACGGCTTTTTGCCATGGACCCCAGGAGCCAGATAGACGCACTGCGAAATATGCGTGAACGGAACGAAGAACTGTTCGGCATTTATCATTCGCACCCACACAGCCCGGCAGAGCCTTCTGATACCGACCTGGAACAGGCGGGTTATCCTGACGCGCTCTACGTTATCGTCTCGCTAAACACCAAGGGTGTACTGGAAATGCGCGGTTTCCGACTGAAAAATGGTAAGGCCGAACAGGTTCAGCTGGAAATCTAGTACACCTTCAACCTGATATTGACGGATTGCTATTAAGCCGGCGATACAACACCCGGCGTAGGAGCGGCCTCGTGGCCGCGATATCGCGCCGAAGGACGGCGCTCCTACGCCGGGTATTTTGTTGCCGCCAGGTTAATCAGGAGAGCAGCCCCCTTAGAATCTTGTTGACCTCGCCGGGATTGGCCTTGCCCTGGGTGACTTTCATCACCTGCCCGACAAAAAAGCCCAGCAGTTTTTCCTGACCACCCTTAAACTGTTCGACCTGTTTGGGGTTGGCGTCCAGTACGTCCCGAACGATTTTTTCGATAGCACCTGTATCGGTAATCTGTTTCAGGCCTTTTTTCTCAATGATGGTGTCTGCGTCACCTTCGCCGTTCCACATTTCCTCAAAGACCTGCTTGGCAATTTTACCGGAGATGGTGCCGTCCTTGATACGCTGCAACATGCCGCCCAGCCGTTCAGGACTGACCGGGCTTGCGCTGACATCCCTGCCTTCCTTGTTTAACAGACCCGACAGTTCCCCCATCACCCAGTTGGCAGACAGTTTACCTTCACCGCCGGCTGCCTCGACCGTACGCTCAAAGAAATCCGCCAATTCACGACTGGCCGTTAATGCACCCGCATCGTAGCGGGACAGGCCGTACGCCTGCATGAAGCGGTCACGCTTTGCATCCGGAAGCTCAGGCAGTGTTTTTTCCACTGCATCGATAAAGGCCTGATCCATCTCCAGTGGCAACAGATCCGGGTCCGGGAAATAGCGGTAATCATTAGCTTCTTCCTTGCTGCGCATGGAGCGGGTTTCGTCCCTGTCCGCGTCGTAGAGACGGGTTTCCTGCACCACTTCACCACCAGCTTCGATGACATCGATCTGGCGGTCGATCTCATAGTTGATGGCACGTTCGACAAAACGGAACGAGTTGATGTTTTTGATCTCTGCACGGGTGCCAAACGCTTCCTGCCCCTTGGGGCGTATCGAAACATTGGCGTCACAACGGAACGAACCTTCCTGCATATTGCCGTCACAGATATCCAGATAACGCACCAGGGCATGGATTTTCTTCATGTAGGCAACGGCCTCCCTGGCAGAACGCATATCCGGTTCAGAGACGATTTCCAGCAATGGCGTACCGGCACGGTTCAAATCGATTCCGGTCTCGCCGTGGAAGTCTTCGTGCAGGGATTTTCCTGCGTCTTCTTCCAGATGAGCACGGGTGATGCCGATGCGCCTGGTTTCAGCGTTTTCGAGGTCGATATCGATATAGCCGTCGTGCACGATCGGCAACTCGAACTGACTGATCTGGTACCCCTTGGGCAGGTCGGGATAAAAATAGTTCTTGCGCGCGAACACCGAACGCTTTGCCACCGTTGAGTGTGTCGCCAGGCCGAATTTGGCCGCCATGCCCACCACGCCGGCATTCAGGACCGGCAGTACCCCCGGCAGACCCAGATCAACGGCACAGGCCTGGGTATTGGGCGCAGCGCCGTAGGCGGTGGAGGCGCCGGAAAAAATCTTGCTTTTGGTGGCCAACTGGGCGTGTATTTCCAGGCCGATGACAACTTCCCATTCCATCTTTAAGTCACTCTCTCTTGCCTGTTAGCATTCTGTTACGGTTTTCAAAAGACCGTGCTACCAGGGCGCGCATAAGTTTGCCGATGTCAGGTTTCCGGACCGTCGGCCGCATGGACGCGGCCGTCGAGCGTACAGGGACGTATTTACAGCATGTCCCGAAAGCTGACATCGGCAAACTTATGCGCGCCCTGCAAATTATTCGAATCCCGCCGGCATGCGCGTATGCCAGTCGGTGACCTGCTGAAACCTGTGCGCTGCGTTCAGCAGCCGACCTTCGTCAAAATAGTTGCCGACCAACTGCAATCCAACCGGCAGACCCTCTGCCATGCCGGCCGGCACTGACATAGCCGGCAAACCCGCCAGGTTCACGGCAATGGTGTAGGTATCCGACAGGTACATGGTCACCGGGTCGTCGGCTTTTTCGCCCAGTTTAAACGCGGTGGTGGGCGCGGTCGGGCCCATAATGATATCGACCTCTTCAAATGCCGTGACGAAATCGTCGCGGATCATACGCCGCACCTGCTGCGCCTTGAGGTAGTAGGCATCGTAGTAGCCGGCCGACAAGGCGTAGGTGCCCACCATAATGCGCCGCTTCACCTCGGCACCGAAGCCTTCACCACGCGAACGTGTATATAGATCTTCAAGATCTCTGGGATTGTCGCAGCGGTAACCGAAACGCACACCGTCCATACGTGACAGATTGGATGAGCATTCCGCCGGCGCCACGACATAATAGGCAGGCACAGCCAGCGACGCATTAGGCAGGCTGATTTCCTTCACCTCGGCGCCCAGTTGCCGGTATTCCTCGATAGCCGCTTCAACGGCAGCACCCACCTGGGCATCCAGGCCTTCACCAAAATACTCTCTGGGCAGGCCGATGCTCAGACCGGACAAATCCTCAGCCAGCCCCGCTGCATAGTGATCGACAGGCCGATCGATGCTGGTGGAATCACGCCAGTCAAATCCTGACATGGCTTCCAGCATATGCGCGGCATCCTCTGCACAGGTCGCAAAAGCACCGCCCTGATCCAGGCTGGAGGCAAAGGCAATCATGCCGAAACGCGACACACGGCCGTAGGTCGGTTTGATGCCGGTAATCCCGCACAAGGCAGCCGGCTGGCGAATCGAGCCACCGGTATCGGTGCCGGTGGCCAGCGGCGCCAGGCGCGCCGCCACCGCGGCGGCCGAGCCGCCCGAGGAACCGCCCGGCACACGCTCCAGGTCCCAGGGATTTTTAACCGGGCCGTAGAAACTGGTCTCGTTGGACGACCCCATGGCGAACTCATCCATGTTGGTCTTGCCCAGCATGACAGCACCGGCATCTTTCAGCTGAGCGGTGACGGTGGCGTCATAAGGCGCCTCGAAATTATCCAGCATGCGCGAACCACAACTGGTGCGCACACCTTGGGTGCAGAATATGTCCTTGTGCAGGTAAGGGATGCCCGTCAGTATCGTGGCATCACCATTCTTCAATCTCTTATCCGCCGCTTTCGCCGCTTCCAGCGCCACAGACGCGGTCAGAGTCAGGACACTGTTCAGTTTCTCATCGTGCTTTCTAATACGATCGAGATAACTTTGGGTCAGTTCTTCACTGGAAAACTCGCCTGCGCGCAGGCCGGCCGCCAGTTCAGCAATGGTCTTTTGATACATAGGCTAGTTCGGCTTTATTTATTCAATAACTTTCGGTACCAGATACAGGCCAGCCTCGACTTTGGGCGCTATCCGCTGGAACTGTTCGTGTCGATCCGTCTCGGAAACCTCATCGGCACGCAGACGCTGGCTTGCGTCCAACGGATGCGCCATGGGCGCGATACCCTGGGTATCCACAGCATTGAGCTGCTCAACAAATGACAGGATATCGGACAAATTACGTGCATAGAGTTCGTTTTCACTTTCCTCCACACCCAAACGCGCAAGGTGAGCGATCTTTCTGACAGCCTCTGCATCCAACGACATGGTACTGATCTCGATTTACCGGTTCCGGGAGACGCGAAAGGTAGCACAACTGACAGGTCTGTTGCATGAATCTCCAATTCATTCATGCAATAGACGGGTTATTCGCTTGCCCAAAATCTCCCTCGTTGTTAGATTACAGGCCTTTAAATAATGCCAGGGATACAACCCTCCATGTTCAGAACCCTGATGGGGATGTTCTCCAACGATTTATCCATTGATCTGGGTACCGCCAATACCCTGATCTATGTGCGCGGCCAGGGTGTCGTGCTCGATGAACCCTCGGTGGTCGCCATTCGTCAGGATCGCGGCCCCGGTGGACCTAAAAGCATTTCTGCGGTGGGTGCCGAGGCGAAGGCCATGCTCGGGCGTACTCCGGGCAATATCACCGCGATTCGACCGTTGAAAGAAGGCGTGATTGCTGATTTCACCGTCACCGAAAAGATGCTGCAGCATTTTATCCATAAAGTGCATGAAGCGCGTTTTTTCCGTCCCAGCCCGCGGGTACTGATCTGCGTGCCCTGCGGATCCACCCAGGTCGAACGCCGCGCCATCAAGGAGTCGGCGGCGGGCGCAGGTGCGCGCGAAGTGTATCTGATTGAAGAACCCATGGCCGCGGCCATCGGTGCCGGCATGCCGGTTGACGAGGCGCGCGGCTCCATGGTGCTGGATATCGGCGGTGGCACCTCGGAAGTCGCAGTCATTTCTCTTAATGGTATTGTCTATTCGTCATCAGTACGCATTGGTGGGGATCGCTTCGATGAAGCCATCGTCAATTATGTGCGCCGGAATTATGGCACTTTGATCGGCGAGTCCACCTCCGAACGCATCAAGAAGGAAATCGGCTCCGCCTACCCGGGCGCCGAGATGAAAGAACTCGAAGTCAAAGGTCGCAACCTCGCCCAGGGTGTACCACGCAGCTTCACCTTGAACAGCAACGAAATTCTGGAGGCGCTGCAGGAACCGCTGGCCGGCATCGTTGGCGCCGTCAAGACCGCCCTGGAACAAACACCACCGGAACTGGGCGCCGATGTCGCAGAACGCGGCATCGTTCTCACCGGCGGGGGTGCGCTGCTCAGAGATCTGGATCGTCTGATCATGGAAGAGACTGGTTTACCGGTTGTCGTTGCCGATGACCCGCTGACCTGCGTGGCGCGTGGTGGCGGACGCGCGCTGGAATTGCTCGACGAGCGGGGCGGCGATGTGTTTGCCGTCGAGTAACATCCACGAGATACCGCTATTAAGCAGATTTTTACAGCCGGCCCACCGCTGTTCGCCCGTTTGGTGGGCCTGGTACTGCTTTCCATCGGATTTATGACCGTTGATCACCGCGAGCACCATCTCGACAGCGTACGGGGTGGGCTGTCGGTGCTGGTGTATCCGCTGCAATGGCTCGTTGATCTGCCCGGCTCGACCAGTGAATGGTTCCGTGAATCGCTGTCCACCCGGCGTGAACTGCAGGAAGAAAATGCCAGCCTTCGTACCCAGCAGCTGCTACTGAATACCCAGCTGCAAAAACTGGAATCCCTGGAAGCCGAAAACAGGCGCCTGCGGGCGCTGCTCGATTCATCCTTCCAGGTCGGCAAACGTCCCATGCTGATTGCCGGACTGCTTTCCGTGGATATGGATCCCTACCGCCATCAGATTGAACTCAACAAAGGCACACTCGACCACCTCTTCGAAGGTCAACCGCTGCTGGACAGCCAGGGCGTGATGGGACAGCTCATCCATGTTGGCCCCTTTACCGCCACCGCCATGCTGATCACTGACCCCAGCCACGCCATCCCGGTGCAGGTTAATCGCAACGGCCTGCGTACCATCGCGCTGGGCACCGGCGCCATCGACCGCCTGGAACTGCCCCATATACCCGACAATGCGGACATTCGAGTCGGTGATCTGCTGGTTACTTCGGGGCTTGGTGGGCGCTTCCCACCCGGATACCCGGTCGCCGAGGTCATTGACGTGGAACAGGATCCGGGGCGTGCTTTTTCACACGTGACGGCGCGTCCGCGGGCGCTGCTGGATCGTAGCCGCGAAGTGTTAGTGGTCTGGCCACCGGAATTGGAGGGCCCTCCTCGCCCGCCGCCAGCCTCGACAGCGGACGAACCCGCCAACAGCGACACATGAATCTGACCCGGCACCACGGCGGCACACTCATTCTGCTGACCTTCGCTATCGCGATGTTGCTGACTATTATTCCGTTGTCCGACAGTTTTCGTGCCCTGCGACCGGACTGGGTGGCCCTGACACTGATTTTCTGGTGCCTGGCTTTACCCTACCGGGTCAGTGTCGGTTCCGGCTTTGTCGCCGGGCTGCTTCTGGATGTGCTGACCGGCACCCTGCTGGGACAACACGCCCTGGCACTCAGCCTGATCGCCTACGTGTGCGTGCGACTGCATCAGCGCATTCGCATTTATCCCATGTGGCAACAGGCACTTACGGTATTGGTTCTGCTGATTTTGCACCAGTTGGTAACCTTGTGGATAGACAGCATCATTGGCCGTCCATCACGCCCGCCGAGCTATTGGCTGCAATCCCTGGTCAGCGCGGCACTATGGCCGCTGGTATACCGCCTGATGACAGCCCTGCGCGTCAATTTCTCGGTACAGTAATTCATGCCGATACGGGTCACCATCAAGGATTACCTGTTCGAGAGCCACCTGTTCATGCAGCGTTCGGTTCAGGCACTGATATTTGCGGCCGTGTTGGTCGCCGTTCTCATCGGCCGACTGGTGCATCTGCAGGTACTGGCTCATGAACATTACATTACACTGTCCGATGACAACCGCATCAAGATCCTGCCACAACCGCCCAATCGCGGCCTGATTTTTGACCGCAACGGTTTAATCCTGGCAGACAACCTGCCATCCTACCGTCTGGAACTCACCCTGGAACAGATTCGCGACATCGACGCCACGCTGGATGCCCTGTCGAAACTGGTCAACATCCGTGATGTGGACCGCAAACGCTTTGAAAAACTGCGCCAGCGCACGCCGGTGTTCAAACCGGTGGCATTGCGCTTTCATCTCAGCGACGACGAAGTCGCGCGATTCGCCATCAATCGTCACCGTTTCCCGGGCGTGGATATTGTCGCCGGTCTTTCCCGGCACTATCCGCACGGTCCGCTGGCAGTCCACGCTCTGGGTTATGTCGGGCGCATTGACGAGCGTGATCTGCAGCGGATTGACGCATCCGACTACAGTGGCACCACGCATATCGGCAAAGTGGGTATTGAAAGAACTTACGAAGACGTTCTGCACGGTACGGTCGGTTACCGGCAGGTGGAAACCAACGCCGAAGGGCGTATTTTGCGCACCCTGGTTCGCACCCCGCCGGTACCGGGTGAAAACCTGTACCTGACCGTGGATGCAGAACTACAGAGTGTCGCCGAACAGGCTTTCGAAGGAAAAGCCGGTGCCGCCATCGCCATCGACCCGAATAACGGCGACATACTGGCATTTGTCAGCCAGCCCACTTACGACCCCAACCTGTTCGTCAACGGCATTGATACCGAAACCTACCAGGCACTGCGCGACGACGATAAACAACCCCTGTTCAACCGCGCCTTGCGCGGCCAGTATCCGCCCGGTTCCACGCTTAAACCCTTTGTTGCCCTGGGCGGCCTTGAACAGGGCATCACCAGCGAGCACGCGGATACCTACTGCCCCGGTTTTTATCGACTGCCCGGCAAGGCACGTAAGTACCGGGACTGGAAACGCGGCGGACACGGCACTGTCGATTTAACCATTGCCATTGCCCAGTCCTGTGATGTGTATTTTTATGACCTCGCCCTGTCTATGGGGATCGACCGTTTGCACGGTTTCCTGTCACTGTTCGGCTTTGGCGAACGTACCGGCATCGATATCATCGGCGAATTGCCGGGCTTGCTGCCCTCCCGGCAATGGAAACGTGCGGCCCGCAACCTGCCCTGGTTCCCGGGCGAAACCCTGATCGCCGGCATCGGCCAGGGATTCATGCTGACCACACCGATTCAACTGGCCAGCGCCACGGCAACCCTGTCAAAATTCGGTCGGCATTTAAAACCGCACATTGTCGCCTCAACCCAGCAATACGACGACATCGAGCTGACGCCTGTGCCGGTTGAACCGCTGGCGGATACCCCCGTTGAAGACCTGCATCACTGGACCATCGTGATTAACGCCATGCGCGAAGTCGTGCATGGGAAACGCGGTACAGCCCGAAAAATCGGCGAGGATAGTAAATTCGAATTTGCCGGTAAAACCGGGACGGCGCAGGTCTTCGGCCTCAAGCAAGAGGAAAAATACGAAGCCGATAAACTGGCTGAAGAACTGCACGACCACTCCCTGTTTATTGCCTTTGCACCGGTCGATAAACCACGTATTGCCGTTGCCGTCGTGATTGAACACGGTGGCAGTGGCAGCGCCGTGGCGGCCCCCATAGCGCGCATCATTCTTGACCAGTACCTGGTGGAAAAACCCTCGTGAGCACACTACTCGACACCAGCCGTGAAGATGCCAGCAAGCGTGACTGGCAGCATATCCTGCACTTTGACGCGGCGTTGCTGTTTGGCCTGCTGGCAATCTCGGCGCTGGGACTGTTTGTGCTGTACAGCTCGGCCGGTGGCGACCAGCAACTGGTGACCCGCCAGATTGTTCGCCTGGGCATTGCCTTTGGTGGCATGGTAGTCGTTGCCCAACTGCGGCCTCAATGGCTGCAACGCTGGACGCCCTGGCTGTACGGACTCGGGCTGACGCTGCTGATCGCCGTGCTGGTGGTGGGCGATGTCGGCAAAGGTGCACAACGCTGGCTGGACCTGGGTTTCGTTCGTTTCCAGCCTTCCGAAATGATGAAGCTTGCGGTGCCCATGATGGTGGCCTGGTACCTGTCCGACAAGCGTCTGCCACCCACCTATATGAGACTGCTCATCGCCGGTACCCTGATTGTGACGCCGGTTTTACTGATTGCCGTACAGCCCGACCTCGGTACTTCGCTGTTGATTGCCAGTGCAGGTTTTTTTGCCCTGTTCCTGGCCGGCCTGTCGTGGAAACTGTTGGGCGGTCTCGGCCTGCTGGCTACCGCGGGTGCCCCGGTGCTTTGGCATTTCATGCACGACTATCAACGCCAGCGTGTCATTACCTTCCTCGATCCGGAACAGGACCCGTTGGGCACCGGTTACCACATCATTCAGTCGAAAATCGCTATCGGTTCCGGCGGCCTGTTTGGCAAGGGCTGGCTGAACGGCACACAGGCCCACCTGGAATTCCTGCCCGAACGTTCCACCGATTTTATTTTTGCTGTGCTGGGTGAAGAATTCGGCCTGTTCGGCATCGGTGTGATCGTGGTGATTTACAGCTTCATTATTGTTCGCAGTCTGTACATCGCCGCCCAGGCCCAGGATACCTACGGGCGTCTGCTCGGCGGTAGCCTGGCGATGACATTTTTCATATATTTTATTGTTAATACCGGTATGGTAACGGGTCTGTTACCGGTCGTGGGCCTGCCGCTTCCCCTGGTCAGTTACGGAGGCACATCGATGGTGACCCTGATGGCCGGTTTCGGTATCCTCATGTCCATACATACACACAGAAAACTGCTAGCTACTTAAGGACGTCACGTGTTTCAGAAAAAATATCTAGGTACATTGTTCGCAAGCCTGTTGGGGACACTGGCCGCCGGCCCGGGTTGCGCGGGAGACTTTCAGGATAACGCGGACACTCAGGCGTTCATCAAAGAAATGGAACAGCGCCACCAGTTCGACCGTAAGGAACTGGAAGCTCTGTTTGAGCAGGCGAAGAAACGCGACGATATACTCGAGGCCATTTCCCGGCCGGCTGAAAAAACCAAACCCTGGTATGAATACCGCAATATATTTCTTAAGCCCAAGCGGATTGACGGTGGCGTCAGCTTCTGGAAAAACAATGCGGATATCCTGAAAAGAGCGGAACAGGCCTATGGCGTGGACGCAGCTATCATAGTCGCAATCATTGGCGTAGAGACCCGGTATGGTGCCAATACCGGCTCCTACCGGGTCATTGATGCACTATCCACTCTGGCTTTCGAATACCCGCCGCGCAGCAAGTTTTTTCGTTCGGAGTTGGAGCAGTTCCTGATTCTTGCGCGGGAAGAAGACGTCGACGTAGCCAGGGCTAAGGGTTCCTACGCCGGTGCCATGGGCTATGGTCAGTTTATTCCATCCAGTTATCGCGCTTATGCGGTGGATTTCAGCGAAGATGGTAAACGCGACCTGTGGAAAAATATGGACGACATCATCGGCAGTGTCGCCAACTATTTTCACCGGCACGGGTGGAAATTAGGTGAACCCGTCGCCAGCAGGGTGAACAGCGCTTCTCCCGTCGCAAAGTCCCAGATATCGGAAAACATCAAACCCGGCAAGAAAACAGCGGGGGATTTTGCCAAGGCGGGGATTACCACTGACCCACGCCTGCCCGTGGATCAGGCGGTGGCGTTGTTGGAATTTGAACAGCGTAATGGTCCGGAATTCTGGCTGACAGCGAAGAACTTTTACGTCATTACACGCTATAATAGAAGCCCGCTGTACGCGATGGCGGTCTATCAACTGAGCAAAGCGATACAGGATGCCTATCAGAAAAGCCGGTCCTAGCAGCATGAGATCGGGGAAAGTCATATTGACCGTGCTGTGCATCACCGCGCTGCTGACGGCCTGCTCGACCAGCCAGAAGCACAGCAGTAGCAGTCGCTATGCACAAGCGCAGGACAGCGCACCTGATCGTGCCATCGACCTCGCCGCTGTCGAAGATGCCATCCCGCGCGCCGAACCCAAAAGCCGCTATGGCAACCCGGCCTCTTACGTGGTGTTTGGCAAGCGCTATCACACCCTTGCCAGCAGCAAGGATTACAGTGATCGCGGCATCGCTTCCTGGTACGGCACCAAGTTCCACGGCCACCGCACGTCCAGCGGCGAACCCTACGACATGTACCAGATGTCGGCGGCACACAAAACACTGCCATTACACACCTATGCGCGCGTTACCAACCTGGGCAACGGCAAGAGCGTGATTGTCAAAATCAACGACCGTGGGCCGTTTCACGACAACCGCATCATTGACCTGTCCTATGCCGCGGCCTCCAGACTGGACATTCTCGGTAAGGGAACCGGACTGGTGGAAGTACAGACCATCGACCCGCACTCACACAACCCGGAACCGGCCAAACGTACAGTATTGGCCAGCAAGCCCAAAGTCGCCGGTATACAGCCAGTTGACAACGTCGAACATAAAAACACTGAATATAAACCCTCCCTGTATCTGCAGATCGGAGCCTTTCTCAGCCGCGGCAATGCGGAACGCCTGAAGACCCGGCTGAGCTCGACCGAGCTGCCGGGCTCGCTGCAGATCAGCGAAGGTCTGTCCGGGCAGAAACCCATCTACCGGGTTCGTATCGGCCCCCTGGCGAGTGTCGAAAGCGCTGATAAACTTACGCAATTTCTCGCTGAGCAGGGTATCGAATCACCCAGAGTGGTTATTGACTGATTCAATCTGCATTGAAAATCCCTGTGCACGCGCCGACAATGCGGCGCTTGATTAAAAGACATCCAGACCTATGAAAAGAATCCAATCGTTATTCTCTTTGTTCCTCGTTTTCAGTTTGATGATCAGCGCCTGGAGCCAGGCCGCCACACCGGTGCCCAAAGCACCCGCTATTGGCGCAAAAAGTTACTTGCTGCAGGATTTCCACAGCGGTCAGTCGATAGCGGAGAAAGATGCCGACCAGCCGATGGAACCGGCCAGCATAACCAAGTTGATGACAGCTTATGTGGTTTTCACGGAAATCCGTAACGGCTCCCTGGCGTTGTCTGACAAGGTTCGCATCAGCGAAAAAGCCTGGCGCACAGAGGGCTCGCGCATGTTCGTGGAGGTCAACACCCTGGTCAATGTTGCCGATCTCTTAAAGGGCGTGATCATTCAGTCCGGCAATGATGCAACCGTCGCGCTGGCGGAACATATCGCCGGCACAGAACAGAGCTTTGCCGCGCTGATGAATCACCACGCCAAAGAGCTTGGCCTCACGCACAGCAATTTCATGAACAGCACCGGGCTGCCGGACAAGGAGCACTACACAACAGCGCACGACATCGCGCGTATCGCACATGCCCTGATTGATGAGTTTCCCGAATACTACCAGTGGTACTCGGAACGCGAGTTCACCTACAACGACATCACGCAATACAACCGCAATAAACTCTTGTGGCGCGACGAGTCCGTGGACGGAGTAAAAACCGGACATACTGATTCAGCCGGTTATTGCCTGGTGACCTCAGCCAAACGTGATGGCATGCGTCTGATCAGTGTAGTACTGGGTACCAAGAGCGAGGAAACCCGCGCCGACGCCACCCAGTCCCTGCTCAATTACGGCTTCCGCTTTTTTGAAACCCACAAACTGTACGATGCCGACAACAAGCTCACCACTGCACGGGTATGGAAAGGTGCCACAGAGTCCGTTGACTTAGGGCTGGATAAAACCCTGTACGTGACCATCGCCCGCGGCGAATACAAAAACCTCGATGCCGCCATGCAACTGCAGGATCAAATCATCGCCCCGGTCTCCCAGGGACAGGCCCTGGGGCATGTAGTGGTGCGGCTCGCCGACAAACTCGTCTCCGAAAAAGACCTGGTTGCGCTGCAGGCGGTGGATGAAGGCACCTTCTGGCAACGCATCGTTGATGAAGCCATGCTGTATTTTGAATAGGAGAACACCGGACCTGCAGAACAAACGCCCTATGTCCACTGTCTACCTGAACGGAAAATTCATCCCCATCGAAGACGCCCTTATCCCCGTCACTGACCGTGGATTTCTGTTTGGCGACGGGGTATACGAGGTCATCCCGGCCTATGGCGGGCGGCTTTTCCGGCTTTCGCATCATTTACAAAGACTGCAAAACAGCCTGGACGGCATTCGCCTCGACAATCCACACAGCGACGGTGAATGGAAAGCAATCCTCGATACCTTACTGGAACACAACCGCGGACTGGCCGGGGGCGATAACGATCAGTCGGTTTATCTGCAGGTGACACGGGGAAGCGCTGCAAAACGCGACCACAGTTTTCCGGAAAACGTCATACCGACTGTTTTTGCTGCCAGTAACCCCATCGCCGACCCTGACCCTGCAGTGACAGAACAAGGTGTCGCAGCGATTACGCTCGATGATATACGCTGGCAGTACTGCGATATCAAGGCCGTCACCCTGTTGCCCAATGTATTACTGCGGCAGCAGGCTGTTGACCGGAATGCCATGGAAGCCATACTGATTCGCAATGGCCTGGTTATTGAAGGATCAGCCAGCAACGTCTTTGCCGTCAAGGATGGCAACATTCTTACACCGGCCAAAGGGCCACAAATGCTACCCGGCATCACCCGCGACCTGGTTCTGGAACTCGCCGAACAACACAGGCTGCCCTGTCAGGAAACCGATATCAGCGAAGACAGGCTTCGGGAAGCCGATGAAATCTGGATAACCAGCTCCACCCGGGAAATCATCCCGGTCACGGTACTGGACGGGAAAGCGGTCGGCCAGGGGTCACCGGGGCCGCTGTGGAAAACCATGATCGGATGTTACCGGACTTATAAGGAATCCGTCCGCAACGGCACCACCGAGTAGCGATTCAGCCG
>CBFDBP010000074.1:0-13703 GCA_965603065.1 uncultured Gammaproteobacteria bacterium | reverse complement strand
TGGGGTGATGGCTGGGGTGACGCCTTGGGCGATTTCTTCGGTGACGGCTACTTCGACATCGGCTTCAGTATCCGTTCCAGTGGCGGTGGTTACGGCCGTGGTTATGGTCGCGGTTATGGTCGCGGTTATGGCGACTACTATGGTTACGGTTATGGCCATCCCTACGGTGGTTGGGGCTATCCCGGCTATGCCTGGGGCTATCCCAGCTATGGATATCCTGGCTATGGTTGGGGCGCTCCTGCTGTTGCCCCTCAAAAATAATGGAAAATAATGGGGTCGGTGACAATTGAGAATGATTGCGATTTGTCACCGTCCCCTTTAGCACTATGTATCACGGCGAACGATTCAATAGCATCAGCCATCTGGTCGGCGCCGCTCTGGCGCTCGCCGGTCTGGTAGTACTGGTGATGTTCGCCTCTCTGCAGGGCGACGTGTGGAAAATCGTCAGTTTTAGTATCTATGGCGCATCCCTGTTCCTGCTGTATACCCTGTCGACGCTGTATCACTCTTTGCGTGGACGGGCCAAGCAAATTTTCAGGAAGCTGGATCACATCGCCATCTACCTGCTCATCGCCGGTACCTACACCCCGCTCACTCTGGTAACCCTGCGTGGCAACTGGGGCTGGACGCTGTTTATCATTATCTGGGGGTTGGCCATCACCGGCATCATCGTGGATGGCCGGCACAAGGAGGGATCACGGGCCATACAGATGGTCATCTATCTGTTAATGGGCTGGCTGATCCTGGTTGCCATATACCCCCTGATCCAGGCCTTACCCAATGGTGCTCTTACGTTGCTGGTGCTGGGTGGCGTGTTCTACACCAGCGGTATGATTTTTTATGCCGTCGATGAAAGAATGAAACACGCCCACGGCATCTGGCACTTATTTGTGCTGGCCGGCAGCATTTCGCACTACCTGGCAGTGCTGCTTTATGTTTTGTAAATCAATTCATTGGGTCTGACTCGATTTGCCCTGTGCGGCGGCTGCACTATACTCAGGGATAAACAAGGCAAGTTGATGCTCGGTCTCTTTTTTCGAACCGCTTATATCTTATAAATAGAGGCAAGTCATGTTCAAGACCCCGGTATTTCTGCTGATCACTGTTGCCATACTGGCCGCTTGCGCCACTTCGCCCACCGGCCGCTCCCAGCTGACGCTCATGCCGGAAAGCAAAATGACCCAGATGGGCCTGCAGGCATTCGAAAACATCAAGAAGGAAACCCCAGTGGATGCCGGCACCGCCACGAACCGTTACGTTAACTGTGTGGCACAGGCCATTATCCGCGAAGTTGGCGGCGGTTGGGAAGTTGTCGTATTCCAGGATGACTCCGCGAACGCTTTTGCGCTTCCCGGCAGAAAAATCGGTGTCAACAGCGGCCTGCTCAAGGTCGCAGAGAACCAGCACCAGCTGGCCACCGTCATCGGCCATGAGATCGCACACGTATTGTCGCATCATTCCAACGAGCGGGTATCCCAAAAGTTTGCCGTCGAACAGAGCCTGGGGCTCATCACCGCGATATCAAACCCACAGACCGGAACCGGCCGCTCGCTGATGGGTCTGCTGGGGGTCGGCGCACAGTACGGCATCCTGATGCCCTACAGCCGCGTACAGGAAGCCGAAGCCGACCGGCTCGGGCTGGAGCTGATGGCCAGGGCCGGCTTCAACCCCGCGGAAAGCATCAAGCTGTGGAGAAACATGAGTGCCGCCGGTGGAGCGCAACCCTCGGAGTTCCTGTCTACCCACCCATCGCACAGCACCCGCATTAGTGGCCTGACTGCCATTCTGCCGAACGCACAGCGATTACAGAGAACAGCGCAGCAACAGGGCAAGCGCCCTGTGTGCAGGCCGTGACAGGCACACAAACTATACCCGTTTGTCATCCGCCCCAGGTCAGAAGCGTGGCGGTGATCGCTTGTGTTACCCGGTGAAGAAACTCATAGTTCAGCGTGTCAGGGACATCCGATGCCGTATGGTAGTGGGGGTTGCGGAAGTTGGCGGTGTCGGTGAGCATGATGGCGCGATAGCCTTTGTCCCAATAGGGCTTGTGATCGCTGCGCAGCGCATCTTTGAAAAATCCACCCACTCGATTGGCGCTGAAATAAGGCAGCGCCGGCACGTAGTGTTTTGCCGCGCGTTCAAACCGGTTTCCAAGTCCGCCGGAGCGAAAGTTACCGACCACGGCGATAAAGTTACCGGTGGTCGGTGGTGAAAATAACAACGGGATTCTGGCAGGTGTCGCCTGGGTATCGGGCTGGGCGGTGGCGTAACCAATCATTTCGAGGATAATGGCGCCATCCAGTTCTTCACTTCTGTTACGAAATTGCTCGACATGATAATAGCTACCATCGCGGCCGTGTTCCTCCAGCGCGAAAAAACAGAATCGAACTGTGCGTTTTGTTTCGACGGCAGACAGAACACGGGCGATTTCCAGGATCGCGGCTACACCACTGGCATTATCATCGGCGCCGGGACTGTCATCGACCGTGTCGTAGTGGGCGCCCAGTTCCAGTATGCGCGATGATTCCCCCGTCCCGCGGTGCTCAGCGATGATATTGACAAAAGAATAGCTGTCGCCTTGCGTGCTCGTGTAACTGCCAAGCGGTTCTTCAATCGGCTGGTAGCCATATCCGGACAGCAGTGATTTTATATAACGCACGGTGTGATCTGTGGCTTGCCGGTCATTCACTGAGCGGGGACCGGTTTGTGTCAGTGCTTCCACGTGTGCTTTGAGCATTCCTTTGTCGATACGTTTGACGGCATCCGCGATGACCTGTTGACGGGCGCTGTCAGTACAGCCGGTGCCAGACAGCGCGCCTATCAATGCCAGCAGCAATAATCTGGACATGGCGAACACCCGAATCCCCTTCTATGCTTCACAGCTCTCGCCCCCCGATCCGTGGTTTCTGTTCTTCCAGCTCACAGGGTCAGGTCTTGCACTGCAACATGATGTTTGTTCAACGGGTAGTCCGGAATGTTACTGCAAGACCTGACCCCGATTCTCTGTTTTGTGACCGATCCCTTTTCCTTCAGTCAAATGGGTGGACATCGGTATCGTCGAGGCGTTCACCGGGATCATCGACCGCTTTTTCCGCCAGTGCGGTGTCGATCAGGGCCTGTTGCTGTGCCTGGTGCAGACGCAGAGAACCGCAGGCCGGTGAGGCCGAGGGTGGACGGCCCGCGTAGCCCAGTGTCTGATAGCCGTGTTTCAGGGCGCGCAGGTGGTGCTGGATCTGGTACCAGGCACCCTGGTTACGGGGATCTTCCTGGCACCAGACGATTGCATTCGCATTGGTGTAATCATCAAGCATCTCTCTGAGGCGACGGCGCGGGAATGGATACAGCTGTTCCACGCGCAGGATAGCAATATCCGTAAGGCCGCGCTCGCGCCGCGCGGCCAGCAGATCGAAGAACACCTTGCCGGAACACAGCACCACGCGCCGCACTTTCGCGGTTTCGATCGGGTCGATCTCGGGCAGAATCACGGCCAGCGTACCGTCAGTGAGCGCATCCAGCGTCGAGACGGACTGCCGGTGACGCAGCAGGCTTTTCGGCGTCATCACGATCAGCGGGCGCCGGAACTTGCGTCTCATCTGATCACGCAGCAGGTGGAAGAACTGCGCCGGCGTGGTCGGTACCCAGACGCGCATGTTGAGTTCTGCGCACAATTGCAGAAAGCGCTCGAGGCGCGCCGAGGAATGCTCCGGTCCCAGGCCTTCAAAACCGTGCGGTAAAAACAGGGTGAGCTGGCACAAGCGGTCCCATTTCAAATAACCGCTGGAGATAAACTGGTCGATGACCACCTGGGCACAGTTGGCGAAGTCACCGAACTGCGCCTCCCAGATAACCAGTGTCTCTGGGCTGGAGGTGGCATAACCGTATTCGAAGGCGAGCGCCGCCAGTTCCGAGAGCAAGGAGTTGATCACCTCGAAACGCGGTTGTCCCTCGTACAACTGCGCGAGCGGCACATAACTCGAGCGTTCGTCCTGATGATGCAGCATAGCGTGGCGATGCGCGAAGGTGCCGCGTCCGGTGTCCTGTCCGGACAGGCGGATCGCGTTCCCCTCTTCCAGCAAAGTGGCGTAGGCCATTGTCTCTGCCATACCCCAGTCCAGTGGCAGCTCGCCGGCGAGCATGCGCCGGCGGGTGTCCAGCACGCGTTCCACACCGCTGTGCAGTACGAAACCTTCAGGCACTTCCAGTGCCTTGTCGCCCAGCCTGGTGAGCGTGGCAAGCGACACCCGTGTATCGACGATATCGCTGGGTTTCGCTGCCAGATAGGCTTCCCAGTGGGCCTCGTAGCCGGTACGTGAGCCGTGCAGGAACTTGCGTGCCACCGCCTTGCCCGCCTCCAGCGAGGCGCGGTAGTGCTCGACCAGCGCCGCGGCCTCGCCCGGCTTGATGACGCCGTCACCTTCCAGGCGTGCCGTATAGAGCGCACGTGTGGTTTCCATGTCACGAATGCGCCGATACATGCATGGCTGTGTCATCATGGGTTCGTCGGCTTCGTTGTGCCCGTGTCGCCGGTAACAGACCAGGTCGATGACTACGTCGTTGTGGAAAGTCATGCGGTAATCCAGCGCCACCTGGGTAACGAACAGCACCGCATCCGGATCGTCGCCATTGACGTGAAAAATCGGCGCCTGGATGGGTTTGGCCACCTCGGTGCAATACAGCGTGGAGCGTGATTCCTGCGGGTGGCTGGTGGTAAAACCGATCTGATTGTTGATCACCACGTGAATGGTGCCGCCGGTGCTGTAGGCCGGCAGCTTGGAGAGATTGAGTGTCTCGGTCACCACGCCCTGGCCGACAAACGCCGCGTCGCCGTGCACCAGCACGGGCAGCACCAGATCCGTGGCATTGTCCACGTGACGATCCTGCCGCGCCCGTGCGCCGCCCTCCACTACCGGACCGACAATTTCCAGGTGCGAGGGATTGAAGGCCAGCGCCAGGTGTACCGCCCCCCCTGGCGTCTGGATGTTGGAGTAGAAACCCTGGTGATATTTTACGTCGCCGGAGCCGGTGCGTGCGTCGAGTTCGCCGTGCTGCTCGAATTCCGAAAACAACTCGCCGGGCGCCTTCCCCAGCAGGTTGACCAGCACATTGAGGCGGCCGCGGTGCGCCATACCCAGCACCATATCGGTGACACCGCAGGCGCCGGCCCCTTGCACCAGCTCGTCAAGCAGGGGGATGAGTGCATCCCCGCCTTCCAGCGAGAAGCGTTTCTGGCCGGTGAACTGGCTGTGTAGATAGCGCTCGAGCCCCTCGGCCGCTGTCAGATCGCGGAGCAGCTCAATGCGCGTTTGCGGGGCGTGTTGTGCGTCCCAGTCACCGTGAACTGACTCCAGTCGCTGCTCTATCCAGCGTCGCTGGTCGGTGGCCGAGATGTGCATGTACTCGCTCGCCACCGTGCCGCAGTACACCCGCTCGAGGATAGCGACGACCTCGCCCAGCGGCCGGGCGTTGACTGGATCGATGGACACCACCGAGACCGGCTGTTCGAGGCCTGCCGTGTCCAGTCCGTAGTATTGTGGGTTGAGTCCGGGCGGGCGTTCCCGTTCCTGGATCTGCAGCGGATCGATATCCGCCGCAAGGTGGCCGAGCATACGGTAGGCCATTATCAGCCTCTCGGCAGCGCTGTGCGGGTCCCGCTGCAGCCCGGCCCCGCTCGGCATTTGACTATCGGCGCCATGCTCGAAGCCGTAAAAATAGTGTCGCCACTCGGATGATACATTTTCGGGTGATGCCTTGAAGGCTTCGTAGAGTTGATCGATGTATTCGCCGTTGAAGGCGTTCATTCCCGAGGAGCGGCTGCGGCCGCGAAAGTTCTTCGTCATGGCTTCACCAAAAGAGAAGAGTATAGTGCAACTTGTTCATTGCAATCAGCCGAAGTTTAGCACTCTCCCGGACGAAGTGGCTGATCTGCACTCTATCCACCATTTCTCTATGTCAGCATCTGTTTGAAGATCTCACTATTATTCACTACATTCCAGCAAGACAAATGCGCAAGCAAGTTGACCTGCTTGGCGCTTAGATCAATAACAGCGGGAGGGTTCTGGAAGAACGTTTTATAGTGCGGAAAGGAACCCAGGGATCCTGATCCGATTGAGTCGCGTATCTCCGGACGAAGTTTATCCTCCCATGTTTTGACGCGCTCGTTGTAAACCCAGAGCACCTCGACATTCCATCCACCCTCAATCCCGTAATGCCTGGCCTTCCGAACCCGGTAGGTATCCCTGAACATTACGCTTAATCCGGCACCTTTCGCCGTTTTCAGATTGTTAACCAGCCGTTCATACTTTGTTTTCGGGAACACGTGATTGACGGTAAAGCCGGGTGTCTGACCAAACAGGGGTGGGATTGAATCATTGATTTCACCTTTCTGGCCTCCCTTAAGCCGCGATTTTGTATTTACGAACACGACGATGCGTTCCACCCGGCGCATCAGCAGCGGCATTATGCCAAGATTTTCAAGATGCCCGCCATCGCCAAAGGAATACTCCCTGGCGCTCGACTGGTCTGGTTTGGCAACCGGCCAGTGTCTGAACTCCGGAAACCCAACCGATTTCAGACCTAGTCGGGCGAGCGCTTCGGCCGGGGCTGCACCGGAAGCCCCGATCACATCCGGTAATGTGTATCGGTGCCGCTTCATACCAAGGCGAACCCTGACGATTTTCTTTTTGTTTGGCGGGTCATCGGGTTCATCGGAATCAAAGGCGAACGGTTCGATGTAACCCCCACCAATGTGACGGTTCCCTGACCCCGCGCGAAAGTGACGGACCCGGCTTCCGACATAGAGCGGCGTGGTCTCAAAATGGATCTTTTGGGGAAGCGGCTTCTTGTTTTGCAGCCGAAGCAGTGTTGATCCGACAATGACGAATGGCCGACTTGACCGCATCTGGTAAAAGTCAGTCTCTTCCATGTTTGGATTTCTGCGCAGAATACTGTTAACCGACTTGCCGCCATGGGTGAAAAAGCGGCCCGCTGAGTTGATTCCAAACTGGTCCAGGAAGACATCGCCAATGGCTCGGCCGAATGTTTCGTCGCCTGCAAATTTTGCGGCATTTTTCAGGAAGTCATCTATTACTACCGAATTCGCGATGCGATCTGCAAAGCTGGTGTGATCGGTTTTTTTCAGCGATTCGAGGCTTATATCGTCGGGATCGATGTGTTGCCCGAGAAACGATTCATCGGGCCACTCTTCGGGAAGGTAACAGAAAGGCACACAGGCCCAGCTCCCCCCTGACACACACGACAGGTAGCGGACTGATTTCAGGAGGCCCAGTTCAGACAAACCCCGCAACTCGCCGAGCGTGGCTGCCGCTGAGCGGGTACCACCGCCGGAGAACGCAACACCCACATTTTTCCGATTGTTTAAACCGGAGACTTTCAGTTCATTGTCTGCCAACTCAGGGAAGTTAAAACCCGGATCTGCAGCGTCCCATACTTTTGACGAAACATGTTTGAGACGGGCATCAAATATAGACATGACGTTTCTCCAATGATTTCCTGGTTAGCGCTTCACTCCCACTATAGAACATCGTCGATCCCGAAAATACTGCCTTTACTCATGCTGGTCTTGAAATAAAACGAGTTGAAGAGTAGCGTCATTACTCAAACACGGGGCTGGGCATTAGTACCTTCATGTGGAATTCCGGCAATGAATGAACACGAGAAAATCAACTACGTCGAATTCCCCTCTAAAGATATAGAGGTAACTAAAACATTTTTCGCTTCTGTTTTCGGGTGGTCATTTGTAGACTATGGCCCCGAATATACGGCTTTCTCGAATGAGGGTATTGATGGTGGTTTTTTTAAATCCGATTTAACCGCTTCCGCTGAAAATGGTGGCGCGTTAATAGTTTTCTACAGTAAGGATCTTGAGAAAACCCAATCAAAAATTGAAAATGCTGGTGGTGCAATTATAAAACCCATATTTTTGTTTCCTGGCGGTCGCCGATTCCACTTTCGTGACCCCAATGGTAATGAATATGCAGCATGGTCAGACGAAAATGCGTAAGAAACGGGCCAGGGCCGATCACTGTTAAACCGGCAATAAAACACCCGACGTAGGAGCGCCGTCCTTGGGCGCGATATCGCGGCCAGACGGCCGCTTCTACGCTGTATGTTTAATTGCCAGGCTAATAAAATCGCCGGGATCTCGCTATTTTCCCGGCACGTTGCTATTGTTGTCACCGGGTTCTGTAAAAACAAGGCAGAAGTCAGCGATAAAAGTAATATTAACCTAATGAGGAAAGTACGGTATGAGTACAGGTACAGTAAAGTGGTTCAGTGCAGACAAGGGTTTCGGTTTTATCACTCCGGATGATGGAGGGAAAGATCTGTTTGTACACCATTCTGAAGTCAAAACCTCGGGCTACGCAACGCTCAGTGACGGCCAGAAAGTAGAATACGAAGCCGGACAAGGCCAGAAGGGCCCGTGTGCAACAAACGTTGTGCCGGTCTGATTGCCCTGCATCTGTGTGACAGGCCACAGAGTGAGTTGTTGCTGCAGATAAATATTTGTGATAACCCCCGGTGATTAAATTAGTCGATGCGTTAGCAGCGTGGGGAACCCCTGATTTTGAGAATGCTTTAAAGCTTGAAATACATAAAATAGACACCGAACTACTGCCCTTGCAGGAGGGGTTATCACAAAGCAGCCATGTTAGCGATGGAGATATTAGCGTGGTGATTCTCAACGTCACAGAGACAGCAAATGTCATTCGTGCAAAAACCGGGATTATCTATGCCGGGATAATTGCTGGAAGTTGTTGTGCTGACGATCCGTCAACGGTGGGTGAACAGACCGAATACTGTGAACTGCAGTTTGATATAAATAAATCGACGGCCGAGGCAGCAGTCACCATTTTGTAAAATCAAAAAGCGGGTATTCCGGGGCAAACATATTGACCCGGTGCCTGCGACCGGGCACATCGACAATCAACTGAATGACGCCCCCCGTTTGCTCCTGTCACGTCGCCACCGGGTGACAAAGAAAAATGAATAGATTCTGGTTGATAGCGCCAGAGCAGCGTTCCTTGTCGCTTCCAGGGAACATGCTGTGCCTGCTGCAGTGATACAAAAAAGTGATAAGTCGCTGTTATCCAGACCAATGTCTGCACTGGCACAGGCATTGCTTCGAATCAACCCGAACAAAACAAAGAAGAGGAGCGGTTGTGATGATGGTAAAAAGGCCAAGAATCAGATATCTAAAACCCAATGCAATAGTTTACTTCGATGAACTACTGGACGAGCAACATCGGCGGAGTATTGCGTCCATCCTGGAACGGGTGGAGGGCGTAACAGACGCGCACTTCAATGAAACACAGCAGCAACTGATGATCGTCGACTACGACCCGACTCGTACAAACTCGGGTGCGATTCTAAGTCACGTAAAGCGACAGCACCTCCATGCACAGCTCATTTAAACCGCGCTAGCCGCAGACGCTACAAAACACGTTGCCGTCACGCATGCCGTTGATCTCGCCGGCTTCATTGCAATGCACCCGGTACCAGTCTTCGCAGGCCTGTCGGCCGCCTGGGGACAGACCACGATAAAACCGTGGTCTGTCCCCGTTTTGCCGTTTCATTGTGTAGCGCATCTCAAGTTGTAATTCCTGTCGCCGATAGTCCCCTGGATGCACGTGTGGTGCACCTCTCTGCACATCTGTCGCGCATCAACCGGACTATGAACTGGAGATTGCAGATGGAAACCACAATGAACCCGTCGCCGCAGACACTGCCCTTCAAATTTCACGGCAAGTCAGGCGAATATTTCAGGATATGGATCGTCAACGTCGTATTGAGCATCCTTACCCTGGGTATTTACTCGGCGTGGGCCAAGGTCCGCAACAAACGCTACTTCTACAGCAATACGGAACTGGATGGTTCCACTTTCGAGTACCTGGCCAATCCGATAGCGATCCTCAAGGGTCGCCTGCTTGCACTGGGCGTGTTCGCCGTCTATTCGGTCACGGTCTGGTTTATCCCCTTGTCAGAACCCGTTTTCGTGCTGGCATTCATTGCCGGTCTGCCCTGGCTTATCGTGCGGGCCATGACTTTCAATGCCCGCAACTCCGCCTTTCGCAATATTCGATTTGATTTCAAGTCGAATTACCTCGAAGCTGCCAAGGTGTTTATCGGTATCCCGCTGCTGGTCATGTTGACACTCGGGCTCGCTTACCCGTATTTTGCCTACCGTTATCGTGACTTCCTCATCAACAACAGCGGCTTTGGTACTACCGGATTTGACTTCGATGCGCAGGCAAAGCACTTCTATCTCATCTATCTCAAGGCTTTTGGCGCACTCCTGTTGCTGGGACTGCTGGTGGCAGTGGCCTTGCCGGCGCTGATTCCGGAGGTGCAGAGCGCGGGTCAGCTTCCCAACCAGGAACTGCCGGTGCAGGGCCCGCAGCTGGTCCTGATGATGTTGCCGTTCCTGGTTATTTTCCCTGTGTACATGCTGATTGGCACCTATATCCATACCGCAACGCTGAACACCGCCTTTAACCATGCCTATACCACAGGTCAGCGTTTCAGCAGCAACCTGAAAGTGGGCAAGATGTTCTGGATTTACCTGAGCAACTTTGTCGCCGTATTACTGTCGCTTGGCCTGCTGATACCGTGGGCAAAAATCCGTATTGCCCGCTATCGCCTGGAAAATCTTGCGCTGCATACCGAGGACGATCTGGACGGCGTCATCGCCGGCGAACAGCAGAGGGTGAAGGCCACCGGTGAGGAGCTGGCAGAGGTCCTGGATATAGACCTGGGATTCTGATGGGGCAGACATCCACCCCCGAGGGGGGCACAGATGTCAGCGCCCGCTACTACGACGGACGCACCTCCGGAGCAACGGCGGTGCGTTTGTCGTTTGGGCGCTGCGGGCTTGTCACCCTGACAGGTGCAGCGCAGAGTGCAACCTATAAGCTCGAAGAGCTGGATATCAGTACCCGTATCGGCAACACGCCGCGCCTGATTGGCTTGCCGGATGGTGGCAAATGCGAGGTCAGCGACAATGACGCCATCGACCGTTTGCTGAGAAAACAGGCGATCAACCGCGGTGGCTGGCTGCACGCACTGGAAAGCCACTACCTGTTTGTCATGCTCGCCATCGTGGTCACCCTCGTCTCCACTACAATGACCTTCAAATACGGCCTGCCCTGGCTGGCCGAGCGATCGGCCCGTGCCCTGCCGCAGAGCGTCGACCGCAGCCTTGGCAAGGGCACGCTGGATATTCTGGATCGATCACTGTTCTCGCCAACCACCCTGGAGCCGGCAATACAGGCACGGCTGAGCAGGCGTTTTGCAGAAATGATCACCACTTTGCCCGCGGGCCGGGACTACCGGCTGTTATTTCGCGCCGGCAACCGTATCGGCGCCAATGCCCTGGCGCTCCCCTCGGGCACCATTGTGATGACAGACGAGTTGGTGACGGCAAGCAAGAATGACAATGAACTGGTCGCCATCCTGGCGCATGAAATCGGTCATCTCGAGCACCGGCATTCAATCCGCATGGCGATGCAAAGCTCGGCCGTGGCCCTTGTCATTGCCGCCTTCAGCGGTGACGTGGTCTCGAGCTCATCCCTGCTGGTGGCTCTGCCGACGGTGTTGATACATTCCAGCTATTCACAGGAATTCGAAAGCGAAGCCGATGACTTTGCCTGGCACTATCTGGTCGACAATTCTATCCCGACCGGGTCCTTCGCCAGCATCCTCACGCGCATCGGCGCTGACGGTGGTGATTCTGTTGTCAGCCAATACCTGTCATCACACCCTGGCACACAGGCGCGGATACAGCGGTTCATAAAATAAGGAGGAGGACTGTTTTATTTTTTTAGTCCGATTTCCGCGGATAAGCTGAACTGGAATTCAGCGCTGATCCCATTGCGCAATCTGCGTTAAACTAACGACGTCTCCGTGAATAACTACCCCGGACAACTAAATCTATGTGGAAACGTCTTCGCAATCTTTTTTCGGCTGCCAACGATGAGACGATCGCAAGACCCAGGCGTTCCGCCCGCTCCGCTGGCCCTGCCGGATCGGTTTCGGTGGAGTCATCTGCCCACAGCCTCGGCAGCGAACAGATCAGCTCCCGCTATTACAGCCTGATACTGGGCGTTCACTCCCTGGCGGATGCGGAATTAAACAGCCTTGAATCCGAAGCAGCTGCACGCTTGGGAAAACTGATCAAGTCCAAAGAGTCGCGTGAAAGAATGGTACCGCGACTGCCGGCTATTATCCCGAAACTGATGAGCAGCTTGCGAGATGACAATGTCTCTGGAGCTGACCTGGCCCGACAACTCGGTAAAGATGCGTCTTTAGTGGGTGAGGTTATCCGTATGGCGAACAGCCCCTACTACCGTACGCTCAACAAGATTCAAAGTCTCGAACAGGCGGTTTTAATCCTCGGTCGCAGCGGCATTCGCCATCTTCTCGCCGGCGCCGCATTCAAGCCAATACTCAGCACACGACAGGGGCACTTCACAAACCTGGCCTCCGGATGGGTATGGCGCCAGTCGGAATATTGTGCCTTCAGCGCCCAGTGTCTGGCAAAGAACCAGTCGATAGACGCGTTTGAAGCCTATTTGGCCGGCCTGGTTCGCGATATAGGCACCATTATCGCGCTCAAGACAATGGATGAAATTGAGGACATCGACGATGCACCCAGGTCCTATCAATTTCAACGGCTTTTCTCGAAACAGTCGCTCCGGTTATCGAGGCTGATCGCCAATGAATGGGGATTTCCCGCCAATGTCGTTCAGGCAATAGCAGATCAAACAACAAAATCCGATCCTGCAAATATGCCGACGCTGGCCTCAGTCGTCCATGCAGCAACCCTGATGTCGCAATTGAAGATTCTGATGGAGGAACAGCGGGTAGATGATGACCTTGCACGACTTGCCTGCTGTACTGAAGGCCGCTTATCCGAGCATTGTAGACGATGTTTTGGCGAGCTACAGCGCTACGCTGCTTAACTCGGACCAAGCCTGTGACGTTTGAATTTGAAGAACTGGACTACCAGCAAACACCTCTGGGTGACATCAGTCTCAGGCGTCGGTCGGAGCCCAGACTCGAAGGAAAAATTCTCTACGAGGTAAAGCTTGGCGACGAGTTTCTGATGTCCAGTCTGTTTACCGACGCCGAGATTCAGCTTGCAAGACTCGGGCTCGCCGAACTTGAAGGTACCGACCTGGATATTGTCATCGGCGGGTTGGGACTGGGCTATACGGCGGTTACGGTCCTGGAAAACCCGTCAGTCCGATCGCTCATCGTGGTTGAGGTGATGGAGCCGGTTATCGACTGGCACCGTCAGGGCCTGGTGCCGCTTGGGAAGCAACTGGTGTCGGATCCTCGCTGCGCCCTGGCCCACGCGGACTTCTTTAACGTTGTATCTTCATCCAGCACTGGATTCGACCGCTCAGGCGCGAACCGGCTCGTTCACGCTGTGTTACTGGATATTGATCATTCACCGAGCCATTGGCTTAACCCGGGAAACAGTGCTTTTTATACGCCACAGGGACTTCGGAATCTTGCTGAAAAACTCCATCCCGGCGGAGTCTTCGGATTGTGGTCCAACGATCCCCCGGATGCCGGGTTCACCCGTTTGCTAGAGACCGTATTCCAGTCTTCCGAGTCCCATATTGTGACCTTCCCGAATCCCTATATGGGCGGTGAGTCGTCCAACACGGTCTACCTGGCCC
>CBFDBP010000073.1:0-13737 GCA_965603065.1 uncultured Gammaproteobacteria bacterium | reverse complement strand
AGTTTGCCGAGACACGCTGTGAATACATCCCTGTACGCTCGACGGCCGCATCCCTCGGCAATTGCTCCTGCATTGCCCTACCTTCGCCCGTCCATGGGCTCGTGCGGCCGACGGTCCCGGCAAACTCTGCAGGATAGCTAACCTACTCACCAGTATAAACCGGGTAATTTGACAGGCAGCGTAGGAGCAAACCACCGACTTAAATATCACGCCGAAGGGTGGTTATCCTGCAAACGGTATTTGTCACCGGTTGAATGATAGCCACGCTCGTTTGGCGTTCTGCACGGTTAGCGATTACAGTTATGCCATGAACAGACGGCGCAGAAAACCCAAGCTCCCCAATTACCCGGTCAGAGTATGTATCGAAAGCCTGTCCCACGATGGCAGGGGCGTTACTCATGTTGACGGTAAAGCCGTGTTTGTCGACGGTGCATTACCAGGCGAAGATATCAGTTTTTTATACACCGGGCGTGCGCGTAAGCACGATGAAGGCAGATTGTGTGAGCTGTTCAAGGCTTCGCCGGACCGTGTAGAGCCGAAATGTACGCATTTCGATATCTGTGGCGGTTGCAGTCTTCAACATCAGGAACCCGGGAAGCAAATCCTGGCCAAGCAGCAGACGCTGCTCGACAATTTGCACCGCATCGGCAAGGTCGAACCTGAAACCCTGCTGGATCCATTGACAGGACCCGCATGGAGTTATCGGAACAAAGCCCGTCTGGGTGTGAAAGATGTGACGAAGAAAGGCCGTGTGCTGGTGGGATTCCGGGAAAAACGCAAACCTTACATCGCGGATATTCAGCGTTGTGAAGTGCTGCATCCGTCGGTTGGTGAGCGTCTCCATGAACTGGCAGACTTGATTTCCGGCATGCAGGCACGTGCGCGAATCGCCCAGATTGAGGTGGCGGTCGGTGATGACACAACGGTGCTGGTATTTCGTAATCTTGATCCTCTGTCACAGGGCGACAGGCAGAAACTCACCGAATACGCCGAACATACCGGCCTGCATATTTATCTGCAGCCCAAAGGGCCGGACAGTCTGGAATTGCTCTGGCCGGAGGCGTCTACGCTCTGTTACTGGTTACCCGATCAGAATATCGAAGTACAGTTTCTGCCGACCGACTTTACCCAGGTGAATCCCGTCATCAACAGAATCATGATCCAGCAGGCATTGGAACTGCTTGATCTACAGGAAAGCGATACGGTGCTGGACCTTTTTTGCGGACTGGGTAATTTTACCATGCCGATTGCGCGGAAGGTGGCTGCCGTTGTTGGTATAGAGGGCGAGGCAGGTCTGGTACGAAGGGCCCGTGAAAACTCACAGCGTAATGGCATTGACAATGTTGAGTATCATGTTGTTGATTTGAGCCAGGAACCCGGTGACCAGCCCTGGATGCAACAGAGCTACGACAAAATACTCATCGACCCCCCCAGAAGCGGCGCACAGGAACTGGTGCCGAATCTTGCTGAACTCGCTGCTGATCGTATTGTATATGTCTCCTGTCATCCGGCATCACTGGCACGGGATGCCGGCATGCTGGTCAATGAGTTGGGCTATCGCCTGATTGCCGCTGGCGTCATGGATATGTTTCCCCACACAACGCATGTGGAGTCGATGGCGTTGTTTGAAAGAGTCTGAGCTTAAACCTAGATTCCGCAGTTGACCGCTCCGAGGATATATTAACGTGTTGGTGTGCATGATCTTTCATGGATTAAACAGATTCACCGTTTGGGTGAGTCGCTACGCCCCGTGTAGCCGCCCTGAGTGCCCGCCTGGCTATGCAAAAAAACTCATTAAGGACCAGCCATTAACTCATTTTTTTGCTACGCCATCCGAACACTCAGGACGACCACACAGGCCGTTCAACTGCGGAATCTAGGTTGAGTGCATGTCGTCTGAAACCATATCGATGAGCCCACAGGATGGTAATTACACCTGGGCCCGGGTATGGGCTATTGTGAAGGAACACCGGCGGGAGCTGGTGTCTGCAAATGTAATCGCACTATTCGCAGTACTCGCCAGTGTGCCACTCCCTTTGATGATGCCGTTGCTGGTTGACGAGGTGCTGCTCAAGCAGCCAGGATTCCTGGTGCATACCATGGACCGTGTGTTCCCGTCTGCCTGGCATGGTGCAGTGCTCTACATTGGCGTGATTCTTCTGCTGACGGTTGTTTTTCGCGTAATAACAGTGATGTTGAGTGTCTGGCAAACACGTGAGTTTACCAAGATCGCCAAGGACGTCGTTTACCGTATTCGCCGTGATTTATTACTTCGCCTGCAGCGCATTTCCATGGCCGAGTATGAAGCGATAGGCAGTGGCGAAGTGACATCGCATTTTGTCACCGACCTGAATGCCGTTGATGATTTTATCGGCATGACGATAAGCAAGTTCATTATTGCGCTGCTTTCGCTGCTTGGTGCAGCCGTTGTATTGCTGTGGATGCACTGGCAGCTTGCCTTGCTGATTCTGTTCCTCAACCCGGTGGTGGTCTACTTCACGGTTGTGCTGGGCAAGAATGTCAAACATCTGAAACGTCGTGAAAATGAGGCGTTCGAGGTCTTTCAGGGCGCGTTGACAGAAACTCTGGACGCCATACAGCAGATCCGTGCAGCCAACCGTGAGGGTTACTATCTAAAGCGTGTCATTGAAAAGGCATTGAGGATCAAGCAGGACTCGGCAGCATTTTCCTGGAAGAGCGATGCCGCGGGCCGGCTGTCCTTCATGGTCTTCCTGATCGGTTTCGACCTGTTCAGGGCGGTCAGCATGCTGATGGTGGTGTTCTCCGATCTCACAGTCGGTCAGATGATGGCGGTGTTTGCCTATCTCTGGTTCATGATGGCGCCGGTCCAGGAAGTGTTGAATATCCAGTACTCGTTCTATGGTGCGCGTGCCGCTCTTGATCGCATCAACCGCCTGCTGAACCTGCACGAAGAACCACAGTACCCAGCGCTTGAGAATCCGTTTTCAGGCAAGCGCGGTGTGTCAGTCAGTGTGCAGGATATCGAGTTTGAGTACCGGCCTGATGAGCCGGTGCTAAACGGTGTCAACCTGGAGATAGCAGCTGGCGAGCGAGTGGCGCTGGTAGGTGCCAGTGGTGGGGGTAAGTCGACCCTGGTACAGGTGCTGCTGGGGCTTTATACACCTGAATCCGGCAGGGTCTGTTTTGACGGGGCCGCGGTTGAAAGGATAGGGCTGGGAGTCGTGCGCGAACATGTGGCCACGGTATTGCAGCATCCGGTGCTTTTCAACGAAAGTGTACGTAACAACCTGACACTGGGTCGGGATCATGGTGACGAAGTATTGTGGGAGGCTTTGCAGCGAGCGCAGCTGAAGGATGTCATCGAGGCTATGCCCGACGGGCTTGAATCACAGCTGGGGCAGCGCGGCGTACGACTGTCCGGCGGTCAACGCCAGCGCCTGGCGATTGCCCGATTGCTGTTGAGTGATCCGCAAGTCGTCATTTTCGATGAGGCCACCTCGGCGCTGGATACCGAAACAGAAGCGCGCCTGCACCAGGCACTGAGGGAATTCCTGCAAGACCGTACGGTACTGATTGTTGCGCACCGGCTGAGTGCGGTAAAACAGGCCAACCGGGTCTACGTATTTGAGGATGGCCGCATTACCGAGCAGGGTACACACCATGAGTTGATGCAGGCCGATGGCCTGTACAGTCGTCTGTATGGCTGATCCGCGAATGAGTACGTACGCCTTAGTAAATGAGCCCCGGGGCTTACTGAAGATACCAGCGTTTGGACAAGGCACGGTAGACGCGTTGTGGATACCAGGTTTTACCGACGCTTCCGTTGTAACGCGCCAGCGCTTTTGTCCGGTTGCCTTTCTCACGGTCCAGGTAGTGACGCAGAATGGTACAGCCCATGCGCAGGTTGGTATGAATATCAAACAGGTCGTCATCCGGACGGCCGATTTCGTCCAGCCAGAACGGCATCACCTGCATAAGCCCGCGGGCGCCGGCGTGTGAAATGGCAAAGTGGTCAAAATTGCTTTCGATATCGATAACGGCCAGCACCAGTTCCGGTGGCAGGTTCGCCCGGCTGGCCTCGTAGTGCGCTGTTTTGAGAATCAACAGGCGTTCTTTCGGGTCATCCACCTTCCTGTGCAGACGGTGTGACATGTCAGTGAGCCAGACTTCTGCATCGAAACGATCGGTGAAGCTGTCCGAAGACTGAATGGCATCAATGAGGATGCCGCGCAACTTGTCATCGGGGCGTTCCTGGGTGGCGGCCGATACCGATCCGACATGAAAAGCGACAGCCAGCGCGCCCGCATAGCGGATCAGCAGGGACATCGTTTTGTGGCTTTTTTCCGGATTAACAGAGCTGTTTTTTGAGGAATGCCACAATTTCGCTGCGAGGGATATTTTCGTTTTTCCCGCCACAGCGCGCCCTGTATTCCACCAATCCTTGATCGAGATTTTTCTCACCAATTACTACCCGATGTGGTATACCGATTAACTCCATATCGGCAAACATGACCCCGGGCCTTACATCCCGGTCATCAAAAATGGCTTCGAGGCCTGCATCCAGCAATTCACGGTACAACTCAGTACAGGCTTCGCGCACCCGCTGGGACTTTTTCTGATTCATGCCAAGCACTGCGACGTGGAAGGGTGCCAGACTGCGTGGCCACATAATCCCTTGATTATCATGGTGTTGCTCGATTGCTGCGGCGACGATACGGGACACGCCGATGCCGTAGCAGCCCATGGTCATGACAGTTTCCTTACCGTTTTCATCCAGCACCGTCGCCTTCATGGACTGACTGTATTTTTTGCCGAGCTGAAAAATATGGCCAACTTCGATGCCGCGTGCGATGCATACCCGGCCTTTTCCATCCGGGCTGGAGTCGCCTTCGACCAGGTTGCGGATATCGGCCACCAGGGGTTCGGTACAGTCCCGTGCCCAGTTCCCCCCGGTGATGTGTTTACCGTCGATATTGGCGCCACAGACAAAATCGCTCAGCTGCGCGGCGGAGCGATCTGCGATGACCGGTATGCCGAGCCCGATCGGACCCAGAGAGCCCGGGGCGCAGCCGGTGACTTCGCGTACCTGCTCATCGCTGGCGAATGCCAGCGGATGGGCGATCTGTTCGAGCTTCTCTGCCTTGATTTCATTGAGAATATGATCGCCGCGCAGGCAAAGTGCTACAACACCACCGTCTTCACCTTCCACCAGCAAGGTTTTTATGCATTGCTCAGGTGATACCCCCAGCGCCCTGGAAACATCCTCGATGCTATGCTGACCAGGGGTGTCGACAGTTTGTTGTTGCGCTGAGGGTGGCGGGCGGGAACTGTCGGGTGCCAGTGCCTCGGCCAGTTCCAGATTGGCCGCATAGTCGCTTTCTGTGGAGAACACAATCGCATCCTCGCCGGACTCGGCAAGTACGTGAAATTCGTGTGAAAGCGCGCCACCGATGGCACCGGAGTCAGCCCTCACGGCACGAAACTCCAGGCCGAGCCGGGAGAAAATCCTGCTATAGGTGTCGTACATCACCCGGTAGGTTTCATCCAGCGATTCATCGTTCAGATGAAACGAATAGGCATCTTTCATCAGGAATTCTCGGGCGCGCATGACGCCGAAGCGCGGGCGGATTTCATCGCGGAACTTGGTCTGGATCTGGTAATAATTAACCGGTAACTGCTTGTAGCTGCGTACCTCACGGCGCACCAGGTCAGTGATGACTTCTTCGTGCGTGGGGCCGAAACAGAATTCACGCTGGTGGCGATCCCGGATGCGCAGCAGTTCCGGGCCATACTGTTCCCAGCGTCCCGATTCCTGCCAGAGTTCCGAAGGCTGAACAGCGGGCATCAGTAATTCCAGGCCACCGGCACGGTTCATTTCCTCGCGCACAATGGCTTCCGCTTTGCGCAAGACTCGCAAGCCGAGGGGTTGCCAGCTGTAGATGCCGGCAGCGATCTTACGGATCATGCCGGCACGCATCATTAACTGATGGCTGACGATTTCCGCATCAGCGGGGGTTTCTTTAACGGTGGCAAGGGGGAACTGGGAAACTTTCATTGTTATGGGTGTCTGCCTGGATGAAAGTGCGGATTGTAGCGGCTGGCCAGGTACCGGTCCATGTGGCACAGATCGAAAAACGACAAAGCGACACCAAGGGTTGCAAAGGTGTTACCAGGGAATATGCGGGTGTCCCTTGAGGCTTCTAGAACGTCCCGCCGTTCCAGCCCCACATGGCGCGTGGGGCATCGGCAAATTCGATATAGATGCGATCAGCGGGCAAACCCAGTTCATCATTCAGCAGGTCCGCCAGGGCCCGCGAAAAATCCGCGGTTTTCGATTCGGGCAGACCGATGCTTTTCAATTCAAGATAGGCCAGTGGTGCATCACTGCCACCGAACAGCATGGCGGGATTGTGTTCGACGCTTACCATGACATAGCGCTCCGGTTTGCCCAGGATGCTGGCAACTTCCTGCGATGCCCTGCTTATCAGGGTTTTCTGGCGGTCAGCGTCAATGAACTGATTGGTCTGGATCTTCAACAGGGGCATAGCTAGTACTCCTTCTTACTGGCAATATTCCTTGATCTGGTTTTCGGCTTCGGCTACCCGGCTCAGCCTTTCTTCTTCGCTCAAGCGGGTGTAGCTGCCGTCAGGTAAGCGTGTCAAACGGTGTCCACCCAATTGTAAACCGGCAAGATTGTTTTTCGCGATTTCACAGTTTTTCTTTATTGTTTCAGCATTTTGCTTTTCGGTAGCGGCCTCGTTCGCCTTTTCAGCCTGTTTTTGCTGCTGCTGTTCCAGTTCCTCCAGGCGCTGTTGCAGTGATGGCGCGGCTTGCGGTGGCGATGCCGGTTTTGGGTTGGCTTTGATATGTTCCGCCTGCACACCAGCCGGTGGGTATTGGCCGTATTGGGTGGTGCCGTCAGCGTCGGTCCATTTATACATGGCGGCACCGGCTGTGGTGGTGGTCAGTGCCAGGAAAATTGAAATCAGGGTGGCCAGGCGCATCTCGATCCTCTTTGCTGTGGTTGAATTTCAATTACTTACCATGCTCTGCCGAGCAGGACAAGTGCACAGGTCTCAACAGGCTGTCAGAGCGTCACCCGCAGTCACTCGTTATTCGGCGGCTGGTACTGGATTCTGATCTTCATCGGTGGCAATATCTGCCAGTTCTAAACCCTGCGTTTTTCGCATCTGCCCGGTATACGGGCTTTTTTTCTGGTTTTTTGTTTTGGCGGCACTCGGGAGATAAAACAGGTGGAGCTGACTGGCGCTGATATATTTGTACGCTGTCTTGCCGATGAGGGAGTCGAATATGTGTTCGGCTATCCTGGCGGCGCGGTATTGCACATTTACGATGCGCTGTATCAGCAGGACAAGTTCAAGCATGTGCTGGTACGCCATGAACAGGCGGCTACGCACGCGGCTGACGGTTACGCTCGCAGCACCGGAAAACCCGGCGTGGTGCTGGTGACGTCCGGGCCCGGTGCGACCAATGCGGTGACCGGTATTGCCACTGCGTATATGGATTCCATCCCCCTGGTCGTCTTTACCGGCCAGGTGCCGACGCCATTGATCGGTAACGATGCCTTCCAGGAAGTCGACAGCGTGGGTATTACCCGTCCCTGTGTAAAGCACAACTTCCTGGTGAAAGACGTCAATGACCTGGCTATAACCATTAAAAAGGCGTTCTATGTCGCCACCACCGGACGGCCCGGTCCGGTGGTGGTTGATATTCCCAAAGATGTCACCGCGCAAAAGGCCAGCTACCATTACCCGAAGCGGGTCAGTATGCGCTCGTATAATCCGGTGACCAAGGGTCATCCTCGTCAGATTAAAAAAGCCATTGATCTGATGCTGGCTGCCAAGCGGCCGATGCTCTACACCGGTGGGGGGGTGATACTTTCCAATGCCAGCCGCCCGTTGACCGAGTTGACCAGGGTGTTGGGCTATCCCATCACCAACACCCTGATGGGTTTGGGCGCTTATCCGGCAACGGATAAACAGTGCCTGGGCATGCTCGGTATGCACGGTACGTATGAAGCCAATATGGGCATGCACAACTGTGACGTGCTGATTGCCATTGGTGCGCGTTTCGATGATCGCGTGACCGGTAACGTCGAGAAATTCTGCCCGACGGCCAAGATTATTCACATCGATATCGATCCGGCCAGTATTTCCAAGAACGTTAAAGTGGATGTTCCCATTGTCGGTCCGGTGGACCAGGTGTTGCGAGAGATGCTCAAGGTGCTCAAGGAGAGCAAACAGGAACCGGATACTACAGCGCTGAAAGCGTGGTGGAAACAGATTGAGGAATGGCGCGCTATGGATTGCCTGAAGTACGACCATGACAGCGATCTCATCAAACCGCAGTACGTCCTGGAACGTTTGTATGAGGTGACCGGGGGTAAAGCCTACGTGACCTCTGATGTGGGTCAGCACCAGATGTGGGCAGCGCAATTCTACAAGTTTGACAAACCAAACCGCTGGATTAATTCCGGCGGTCTGGGCACCATGGGTTTTGGTTTCCCCGCGGCCATGGGCGTTCAGTTTGCGCATCCCCAGGAGACCGTAGCCTGCGTGACCGGTGAAGGCAGTATACAGATGTGTATTCAGGAAATGTCGACCTGCCGGCAGTATGGTCTGCCGATCAAGATCATCAACCTGAACAACGGCTGTCTGGGCATGGTGCGCCAGTGGCAGGAGTTCTTTTACCAGGGCCGTTATGCCATGTCTTATATGGAGTCATTGCCTGACTTTGTCAAACTGGCAGAAAGTTATGGTCACGTGGGTATGCAGATCACCAGGCCTGAAGATGTGGAGTCAGCCTTGAAAGAAGCGTTTGCAATGAAAGACAGACTGGTATTCATGGATTTCCTGACCGATCAGGCCGAAAATGTTTACCCGATGATTCCGGCTGGCGCCGGTCAAAACGAAATGATACTGGTGTAATCATGCGGCACATCATTTCAATCCTGATGGAAAACGAGGCGGGTGCCCTGTCCAGGGTGGCCGGCCTGTTTTCCGCGCGTGGTTACAATATCGAGTCGCTGACGGTAGCCCCTACCGAGGACGAGTCGTTGTCGCGTATGACGCTGGTGACCTGGGGGACGGAAGAGGTCGTCGAGCAGATCACCAAGCAGCTCAATAAATTGATCGATGTGGTCAAGCTCATGGATATGTATGAGGGCCCACACATTGAGCGGGAAATGATGTTGATCAAGCTCCGCGCTGTAAACGCGGGGCGGCAAGAAATCAAACGCCTGGCGGACATATTTCGCGGCCGGGTTATCGATGTTACAGATACCGTTTATACCATTGAAGTAACGGGTACCAGCGATAAGCTGGACGCTTTTGTCAAGGCGATTACACCGACCGACATCATCGAGGTGGTCCGGTCAGGCGTTACAGGGATTGCACGCGGCGAAAAGTCCTTGCGCGTGTAACATGAATTTGAATATCACTCAGGGTCAAGAACTATGGCGATGAATATCTACTACGACAAAGACGCGGATCTTTCCATAATCAAAGGTGTCAGGGTCAGCATTATCGGCTACGGCTCGCAGGGTCATGCGCACGCCAATAATCTGAAAGAATCCGGTGTTGATGTCACCGTCGGTTTGCGTAGTGGTTCCATTTCGGAAGCCAAAGCAAAAAATGCGGGTCTGACGGTCAAGTCAATTGAAGACGCCGTGAAAGATGCTGACGTGGTTATGATTCTTGCGCCCGACGAGCATCAGGCCGGCTTGTACCGTGATAAGGTCGAACCCAATATCAACAAAGGGGCGGCGCTGGCATTTGCGCATGGTTTTAACATCCATTTCGAACAGATCGAGCCGCGTGCCGATCTGGATGTCATCATGATCGCGCCCAAAGGCCCGGGCCACCTGGTCCGTTCCACCTATACCCAAGGCGCCGGTGTGCCCAGCCTGATTGCCGTTTTCCAGGATGCCAGCGGCAAGGCCAGGGACATAGCCTTGTCCTATGCGTCCGCCAATGGGGGCGGTCGTGCCGGCATTATCGAAACAACGTTCCGTGAGGAAACAGAAACGGATCTGTTTGGCGAGCAGGCCGTTCTGTGTGGTGGTGCCACAGCACTGGTTCAGGCGGGCTTTGAAACCCTGACCGAAGCCGGTTATGCGCCGGAGATGGCTTACTTTGAATGCCTGCATGAGCTGAAGCTGATTGTTGATCTCATGTATGAAGGCGGTATTGCAAACATGCGCTACTCCATTTCCAATACAGCCGAGTACGGTGATCTGACACGCGGCCCGCGCGTGGTGACTGCCGGGACCAAGGCGGAGATGAAGCGCATCCTGACGGAAATCCAGAATGGTGAATTTGCACGTGAATTCATTCTGGAGAATCAGGCGGGTGCTGCCACATTGAAAGCCAAGCGTCGGTTGGGACGTGAACATCCTATCGAACGGGTCGGTGAGCAGCTGCGCAGCATGATGTCCTGGATCAGTGCTAACAAAATCGTAGACAAGAAAGTGAACTAGGCTTTTGGGGTTGCGCGGCCCCGTCTATTTACAGGCACACTGAATTTATGGCTGCAGGCCGATACCCTTATTTCCCCCGGGCGGGGCGGTTGCCATTGCTGGCTTTCGCCGGTGTTGGCATTTTAATCACACATTTCCTCGGTTGGTTCTGGTCCCTCCCTTTCTGGCTGGGCTGCGTCCTTATTGTCTATCTTTTCCGCGATCCGGAGCGTGAAATACCTTCGAGCCCTCTTGCAGTAGTCAGTCCGGCCGATGGCGTGATTGCAGCGGTGGACGAAGTGCATGACCCTTATCTGGATCGCCAGGCGATTCTGCTGGCCATCGAAATGAGCCGGTTCGGTGTGTATAGTACGCGCAGCCCGGTCGAGGGAAAATTTCTGGAACCGCCCAACTCCGGGGATGGTGTCAGTCGGCCGCATGGTGTGTGGGTGAAAACCGATGAGGACGATGACCTGGTCCTGGTTATGCACCGCGGACCCTTGAATAATCTGCCACATTGTTATGTGCAGATCGGTCAGCGGGTCGGGCAGGGTCAGCGTTGCGGTTTCATCCAGCTGGGCGGACGCGTTGAGGTTTATCTGCCGATAAACAGCCGGGTCCAGGCCGCAAGCGGTTCGCGTGTTAGTGCCGGATCTGATGTAATAGCGACACTGGTTCATAAGTAAAGGTTAACCGGGGACAGATTTTAAATCTGTCCCTGCAAAAAGCTATGGACGACGAAGAGCAGCAGAACAGACCACGTCGCAGGGGTATCTACCTCCTTCCCAACCTGTTTACTACAGCGGGTCTGTTCGCCGGTTTCTACGCCATTGTTGCTGCGATGAGCGATAACTTTGAAGCCGCAGCCATTGCGGTATTTGTCGAGATGGTTAAGGATGGTATCGATGGACGAGTGGCCAGGCTGACCAATACAGCCAGCGAGTTTGGTGTTGAGTATGACAGTCTGTCTGACATGGTGTGCTTTGGTCTGGCGCCGGCACTGATCGTGTTTGAGTGGACCCTGCGCAGCATGATTGAGCAGGGTTGGATGTGGTCCAAGCTCGGCTGGCTTGCCGCGTTTGTCTATACCGCCGGCGCTGCATTGAGGCTGGCACGTTTCAACACCCAGGTGGGTACGGCAGATAAACGCTACTTTCAGGGTTTGCCCAGTCCGTCCGCCGCTGGCGTACTGGCTGGCCTGATATGGTTCAGCGAAGACAACGGTCTGGATGGCAGTGATATGTGGATGGTGGGCGCGCTGCTGGCCGTTTCCATGGGTGCCTTGATGGTCAGCAATGTACGTTACTACAGCTTCAAGGAAGTCGATTTCAAGAACCGCGTACCGTTTTTCACGCTGATCATGATGGTGCTGCTCTTTGTCGTAGTCTCGAGCCACCCGCCGAGTGTGCTGTTTTTTGGCTTTCTTATTTACGCCATTTCCGGGCCCGTCCTTACCCTGTACCAGATCCGTCAACGCCGCCGGCAGCGTAAGCTGCAGCAATAGCCAGGGTTCGAAATTTGGACTCACTCTCCCGCCATGCTGGCTACGATTGCCTGGAACCGACAGACTGCCAGGAATTCTTCAAGGTGGTTCTGCCAGGCTACATTTTTTGAAATTCTATTCTCATCAAAAATATAAATTGTCTTTAATGTCAAATATTGGTTAAATCTATATAATATTAACGTTTGCGACAATATTAAATATTGTATATGATTGTCGTATATGACAATATCGATCGCTCAAAATGACTCGCTGACCACCAGCCTGATGGCTGAGATCCTCCAGCACGCCAAGACGCGGGGCTGGTCGCAGAATACCCTGGCACAGCGGGCTTCAGTGCCGGATTCCAGTATTTCACGGATCAAGCGTACCGGTCGTGCAGATCTCGATACCCTGGCAAAGCTGGCATCTGCTGTGGGGTTGAGACTGACGCTGCTGCCCGATAGTGACTACGCCGAAAAAGTGAACCGGGGCGAACTTTTCTGATGCAGGATACCCAGCTCAGTATCTGGACACGAGTCGGTGTTGAGCCGGTAAAGATGGGGGTGCTGTATGTCACCGACGACGACGCGCGTTTTTCCTACACCTCGGATTATTCAGCGTCTGACCTGGCGGGCCTTAGCCTGGTCTACCCGCCCGAACTGTTTCGTGACAGCACGATTGTTCATCGTCAGAGCGGTTCGCTGCACCCGCGTTTTCGTGCCCTGATACCGCCTGCCGATGAGCAGAATTTTCAGCGTAAACTCATGCTGGCTTTTTTGCGTGAAAAGGGTATTGAACCGGCAAGCCGGTTTGAAGCGGATCTGGCACTGCTTGCGCATACCGGGCATGGGGGCATCGGGCACGTCGATGTCTTTCCGGACGATGCAGTTGCTGAATCCTGGTATGCAAATACCGATAGCGGGCCACTGGTACCGATCGGTGAGCAGTTCGGTTTTTCCCTCAAGGACATGATCTCCTGGCTGGATGCGGACGCCCGCTTTATCCTGGAAAGCCTGGGGCCCACGCCCTCTGTTGGGGGTGCAATACCCAAGTTGCTGGTGGCGATACCGGCAAGTGGCTGGGACGGGCGCATCAGCCTTCCCAACAAGGCGGATCAGAAAGACCGCATTGACGTGGTATTGAAGATTGAACGCGCACAGGCTTACCCTGGACTGGCCGGGCTCGAAGCCATGACACTGGACCTTCACCGGGACGCCGGTTTTGATGTCCCGCGTTACTGGCTTGCCGGGGTAGGGGGGTTGCCGGCGTTGGCGATAGAACGTTTTGACCGGGACGCACAGGGCAAACCGGTGCCACTGGAGAGCCTGTATTCTATCCTGGCAGCAGGTGCCAGGGATATCGTCCGGCATACCGACGGATCACTGGACCGTATCGCCAATGTGATCGATCTTGCTGATCCGCTGCTGATAAGCGACAAGAAAGTTGCACGGCTACATTTATTCAGGCGCGTCCTGCTGGCATTGCTCACCGGTAATGGAGATTTGCACCTGGAGAACCTGTCTTTGCTGGGCGGTGCCGGTGAGGCACGATTCTCGCCTGTCTATGATCCTGTGCCAATGCGTGCCTACAGCATGCACAACATGTTGTGTGCTGTGCCATTCGGTGGTTACGGTGAAGAGCCGGCTGATGGCGATCCCCTGGTGAAGGCGTGTCTGAACTTTGCCCGTAAGCTGAGTTTGAATAAAGCCGATATTCAGGAAAATGTCAGTGAGTTACTGGCGCTGACCATCGACTACCCGGCTCGGGTGGATGCTGTTGAAACCTTACCCGGTGA
>CBFDBP010000072.1:0-13971 GCA_965603065.1 uncultured Gammaproteobacteria bacterium | reverse complement strand
GGTCTGGTTAGGCCTGTTTATCTTTGTTTATCTGCTGTAGCAGAGACGACAGAGCGGGAAAAAAGCGTCGCAATAGCGGCGCTTTTTTTATTCGGCCGGTTGTGCGGCTTGAGTTGCCGGGTGACCGGACGGGTAAATGCCGTGCGGTTTGATATGGCCGGTGAAAATGCCGAGCATCAGCAGGCCAAACAGCAGCACCGACAGGCTGATTCGAACCGTCAAGGCCTTGGCCGTACGCTCACTCTGGCCTTTGTCTTTGACCAGAAACACCATGCCGCTGGCGAGACTGACGATGATCGCAATAAGCGCCACAACAATAAGTATCTTGATCATTATTTATCGTATCCCTTGAAGGGGTACTAGCCTCGGCTGCCTATTAGAATAACTGAGTATAGGGTAAGGAGAATTCGCTTGCGAGCGTTACAGCCTCTGAGTAATCTCGCCACATGCGTTTCGGTAAGCTGGATTTCAGCCCCGGCCTGTGGCCGAGCCTTATTACCATTGTGCTTTTATGGGTATTGGCCTCGCTGGGTTTCTGGCAACTGGACAGAGCGCAACAGAAACGCGATCTGCTTGCTGGCTACAATGTCAATCCGAATGCCACGGTTGTTCAGCTTGAGCCAGACCTGCAATCAACCACCGGCATGCAGTTTCAGTTTGCCTCGGCGGTTGGCTACTATGACGACAAACACCAGTTTCTATTGGATAACCGCACTTATCAGGGGCGAGCGGGGTATCATGTGCTGACCCCGTTCAAATTGCGTGAATCGAAGGTGGCGGTGCTGGTGAACCGGGGCTGGATTCCCATGGGTGGCAGCCGGGCTGAATTACCGGATCCCGGCGTCGCCGGCGACCGGCGGTCGATCGAGGGGCGTATCAAGCAGCCATCGGCTGACAGTTTTATGCTCGGCGACGAACAGCCGCGGCAGCGCTGGCCCTATCGCATACAGCGCGTTGACACCGGAAGGCTGGCCACGGAATTGGGGTATCCCCTGTTGCCCGTCATCCTGATGCTCGACGGCGAGCAGCCGGATGGTTTTGTCAGGGACTGGAATCCCTTACCGTCCGGGCCTGAGCGCAATGTCGGCTATGCGGTGCAATGGTTTGGTCTGGCTGCAGCCCTGCTGATTATTTATCTGGTGGTAAACACACGAAAGGCGCGTTGAACGAATGAATCCTGCTGATACAACATCGGGTTCACAAACCCGCAAGCGAATGTCCCTGGTGCTGCTGTTCGCCCTTTTTCTGGCGCCTTTGCTGCTTGCCATACTGCTGTTTTATATGTTTCCGGACTGGCGTCCAACCGGTACCAGCAATCACGGGCAACTGGTCGAACCGGTCCGGGAGTTGCCGCCCTTTCAAATGGAAACCCTTAGCGGCGAACAGATTGACGAAACCTTTCTGCGTGGAAAATGGACGCTGGTTTACCTGCTGCAAGGCGCCTGTGACAAACCCTGTGTGGCGCAGCTTTATAACATCCGCCAGGTGCGCCTGGCGCAAGGTAAGAATATCGATCGTCTGCAGCGCTTGTTAGTGTGGGAGAGTGGTGCCATTAGCCGCGAGGATCAGGTGGAGTTGCAGGAGCATTTCCCCGGCCAGGTCATTGTGCCGTTGACGGGACAGCAGGCGGTGGTTGAGGTGTTTTCGCTTGACGAGCAACAGCCTATGGCGGCGCGTCGAGTCTATCTGGTTGATCCGTTAGGAAATCTGATGATGCGCTATGAGCCGGACGACGAGCCCAAAGGCATGATCAAGGACCTGGAAAGGCTCTTAAAATATTCGGGATTAGGGTAGAATGGCCCGCATATCGCGGCGCTGGCTTGCGGTGACGGACAAACTGACGCGGATTAACGGTTGAAGCGAAGCAAGGCATGAGTTATTCGATGGCGGTCAATGTTGCAGGCCAGTGGCGCGATTATCTGGGTGTCTGCAAGCTCAAGGTTGTCGCCTTGATAGTCTTTACGGCCCTGGTAGGCATGTTCCTGGCCACACCGGGTATGGTGCCATGGTCGGCTCTCGTGTTTGGAACCCTGGGTATCGGGATGGCCGCTGCCTCGGCTGCTGCCATTAATCACGTTGTGGACCAATACGCCGATGCACAGATGGCGCGCACCCGCAATCGCCCGGTCGCCAGCGGGCACCTCACGGCGCGTAGCTGCCTTACCTTTGCGCTGGCACTGGGCGGCCTGGCCATGTGGATACTGGTTCAGTTTGTCAATCCACTGACCGCTGTTCTGACCTTTGCATCCCTGATCGGTTATGCCGTGGTTTATACCCTCTATCTGAAGCGGGCAACGCCGCAGAATATTGTCATTGGGGGCGCCGCCGGTGCTGCTCCGCCGGTGCTGGGCTGGACGGCTGTTACCGGCACGGTCGATCCCAACGCACTGCTGTTGTTTCTGATTATCTTTGTCTGGACGCCACCGCATTTCTGGGCGCTGGCGATTCACCGTCGTGATGAATATGCCAAGGTCGATATCCCCATGCTACCCGTCACCCACGGTGTTAATTTTACCCGCCTGCAGGTTCTGCTCTATACGATTCTGCTGGTTGTGGTCACTGTTATGCCGTTTGCAACAGGTATGAGCGGGCTGTTGTATCTCGTCGGTGCCCTGGGCCTCGGCGCCGTTTTTCTCTATCACGCCTGGGCGTTGATGCAGGATGTCAGCGAAAGACAGGCCATGAAAACCTTTGGCTATTCCATCGTCTATCTGATGGCGCTGTTCGCCTTTCTACTGGTGGATCATTACGTACCCTATCTGATGATGCGCCTGGGCTGATCCGGGGCAAACACCGAGAACTTCGTCTTACCACCGGGTGTTCAAGCCGCTGCGTCATGACTTTAATGGCAGACCGCGGCAGCTTGTGCGCCTTGTATCCATGACGTGGAGCTGATCTATGTCAAGGACCGGTGTTGGCGCCTGATCTAAAATCCACCCCCAGTGACGATTTTTCATTCCTTTTGAATTTGTTATGTTTTTTATATAACTACAGGACAGCGCACAGGGCGGTCTTAACTCCATGGATAAATTGCTGGAACAATCACTGGATGCAGGCGAAATTGCCACTTGCGTCAAGGACTCAGAAAAGCGGGTTCTGAGTCAAAATGATTACTGCCGCAAGATATGCGGGGAGCGGCAAGGCGAGGTGTGTGAGACCGGGTGCATGGAATTGTACGCTCGGGACAACAGGCAGCAGTGGAAAGGCTGGGGCAGCCGTGTGTACAAAAACAGTATTCTTCACGGCAGCTTCTTCGATGTCACCCTGTTGTGCAGTGCGGGAAATATCATTACTTTTCTCCAGCCGCTCAAAGATAAATATGACATGGCGCTTGCCTATTACAGGAACAAGGGTCTGACCCGGCGCGAGACCGAAGTGGTCTCCCTGACCATCAGGGGTGTATCCAATCCTGAGATCTGCGAGCAACTGTCGATTTCCAGAGCGACACTGAGAACTCATCTCAACAACGTGTATCGCAAATTCCGCGATTTGGGGGAAGTGCCGGCGTTCATGCCGGCCAATCGAATCGTTGGCTGAACGCTAGCTCCGCACCCGCAAATGAATACTGCAGGGATTAATGGAAAGGGGATTTATTGATGAAACACTGCGTCTTTATTCACACCAACCACAAGCAGATTGTGGGTGCTTACGTTGCCGAGCACGCCTTGCGCAGATACTCGAGGCACAATGACAAATTTGACGTCAAATTAATCCAGCTCAAGGATCACGCCTTTTTCAACGCACGCGAGGGACAGCTTTACCTGCGTGACGGCATGAGGCGCCACTGGCTCAATAATGACCTGCAGTCCTTTACGCCACTACGCTTTATGCCGCCCGAACTGATGGGTTACGAAGGGCGCGCCGTTGTCATTGACCCGGATATCTTCGCCGTATCGGATGTGTGGGACCTGTTATCGCGCGATATGCAGGGCAAGGCCATTATGTGTCGTGCCCGCACTGGTACCAAGGGTAAATTCGACCGCTGCCTGGCCAGCAGTGCCATGTTGCTGGACAACGAAAAGCTGACGCACTGGAAGGTCGAGGACAACTTTAACGAAATGTTCGAAGGCAGGCGGGATTACATGAACTGGATCTGTCTGAAGACGGAGCCCCGCGAGTCTATCGCTTTGTTCGAGAACGAATGGAATGACTTCGACAGGCTCACAGCGAAGACCAGAATGCTGCATACCACCAAGCGCAAGACCCAGCCCTGGAAAACCGGCTTGCCGATCGATCACCGGCCGCGTGAAAAATTCCCTTACTTTCCACCGCTTGCCTGGGTGATGAAGGCGCGGCGGAAATGGTTCGGTGAGTATGCTTTTCTCGGTCATTACAAATCTCATCCGGATCCAAATCAGCAGCATCTTTTCTTTGGCCTGCTAAAGGAATGTATTGAAGAAGGTATCGTCAGCGAGGAAATGGTTCGTGAGCAGATGAACCAGAATCACGTGCGCCACGATGCCTTCGAGGTCCTGGACCACACACCACCGCTGGCACCGGCCTGATTTCGGGACACGCTGTGAATACATCCCTGTACGCTCGACTGCCGCGTCCATCGGCAATTGCTCCTGCATGGCGCTACCTTCGCCCATCCATGGGCTCGTGCGGCCGACGGTCCCGAAAGCTTATATCGGCTAACTTCCGTAATCATTAGTAACCGCTTGACTTTGCGGTCTCCCGACCGCGAATGTTGACACTGATAGACGAGTTTCCCAGTTGACTGACCCGAGTGCCCAAAAGGAATGTTTCCATTGCGGTTTGCCGGTACCGCCCGGTGCCGGCTACGCAGTAGAAATTGATGGTCAGCGACAGCCCATGTGTTGCCGCGGCTGCCAGGCAGTCGCCAGCGCCATTGTCGATGGTGGTCTGACAGACTTCTACCGTTATCGAACCGAAAAATCCCCGCAGGCGCAGGACCTGATTCCCGCACAACTCAATGAGTTTGAGCTGTACGACCGGGATGATCTGCAGAAAAGTTTTGTGCAGCAGGTCGGTGACGCACGCGAAGCATCTCTTATTCTGGAAGGTATAGTTTGCGCGGCCTGTGTGTGGCTGAACGAGCGGCATGTCCAGGCCTTACCCGGAGTGCTTGATTTTTCCGTTAACTATTCGAACCATCGTGCGCGGCTCCGTTGGGATAACCAGCGCATCAGCTTGAGTGAAATTCTTGAGGCCATCAGCGCCATTGGCTATCACGCCCATCCTTTTGATCCCGGTCGCCAGGAAGAGCTTTACCGGCAGGAAAGGAAGAGCGCCCTGCGCCGTCTGGCAGTGGCCGGACTGGGCATGATGCAGGTCATGATGCTGGCAGTGGCGCTCTACGCGGGTGAGTATGAAGGTATGCGGGAAGGGCTGCGCAACTTTCTGCGCTGGGTCAGCCTGCTGCTGACCGTTCCTGTGGTACTGTATTCGGCGAAATCGTTTTTTACCAGCGCCTGGCGCGAGCTCAGACGCCGACAGCCGGGTATGAACGTGCCGGTGTCGTTGGCGATCGGGGCCGCTTTTCTGGCCAGCGCCTGGGCCACGGTGTCCGGCAGCGGTGAGATCTATTTTGATTCGGTGACCATGTTCACTTTTTTTCTGCTGGCGGGGCGCTTTCTGGAAATGGGTGCCAGGCATCGTGCCGGGCAGGCGGCAGAGGAACTGGTAAAACTCCTGCCCGCCACTGCCGCACGTCTGACCGATGCCGGTGAGGAACGGGTGCCGGTGGCGGATCTGGCAAAGGGGGACCGGGTGTTGGTGCGGCCCGGCGAAAGTGTAGCGGCGGACGGCTGCATCATTGACGGCACGAGTTCGGTTGATGAATCGTTGTTGACGGGTGAAAGTCTGCCGCAGTTGCGTAAAGCGGGCGATCAACTGGTTGGCGGAACGGTTAACAATGAAAGTCCGCTGGTAATGCGCATAGAGCGGGTGGGTGAAGACACCGTCCTGTCAGCCATTGTCCGTCTGCTCGACCGCGCGCAGACGGAAAAGCCCACTATTGCGCGTAGCGCGGATCGTGTCGCTGGCTGGTTTGTCGGTGGCTTGCTGCTTGTAGCGGCCGTGGTGGCCTGGTGGTGGTGGCTGCACGATCCGGCGCATGCCTTTGCGGTGACGCTGTCGGTGCTGGTGGTTACCTGTCCCTGTGCCCTGTCGCTGGCAACGCCGGCCGCAGTGACGGCGGCAACCGGGGCATTGACGCGGCTTGGTGTGCTTACCACGCGTGGCCACGCGCTGGAAACCCTGGCTCGGGCAAGCCATGTTATTTTCGACAAAACGGGGACTCTGACCGAAGGGCGTTTGCAACTGGAAACAGTCGAGCTGCTGGGCTCCAGTGGCCGTGAGGACTGTCTGCGGCTGGCAGCCGCACTGGAACAGAGTTCGGAACACCCGATCGCGCATGCCCTGTGTGCGGAAGCGGGGTCTGTGCAGAGTGCCGAAAAGGTGTCCGCGCAGCCGGGTCTGGGTGTTGAAGGCTGGGTCGACGGGCAGCGTTACCGTATCGGTATAGCGGAGTTTGTGCTGGAACTGCAAAATGCGGCCGCCGTCGAGGCGTGTACGGTCTCAAGTGGCGCGGGTGGGGTAGTGTTGGGTAATGACCGGGCACTGCTGGCCCATTTCGAGTTTGTCGATCGGCTGCGTGACAAGGCCGCTGAGACGGTAGACCGGCTCAAAGCCCTGGGCATCGAAGTGGAGCTGCTCAGTGGTGATGAGGCGGGTGCCGTGCAGAAGGTTGCGGATGAGCTGGGAATCGATCGCTTCGAGGCCCGTTGCCGTCCGGAAGACAAACTGGCACGTATCCAGGCGCTACAGACGCAGGGTGCGGTGGTGGCGATGGTGGGTGACGGTGTCAACGATGCACCGGTGCTGGCGGCTGCACAGGTTTCCCTGGCCATGGGGGGTGGTACCCAGCTGGCCCATGCGAGTGCCGATATGCTGCTGTTGTCCGAGCAATTGCCGCAGCTGGTGACAGCTGTTGTTACCAGTCGTCGCACTCTGACGATTATCCGCCAGAACCTGGTCTGGGCATTGGTCTATAATCTGGTGGCCTTGCCGCTGGCAGCTGCGGGGTGGATTGCACCCTGGATGGCCGCTATCGGCATGTCCAGCAGTTCACTGGTCGTTGTGGTCAATGCCCTGCGTCTTCGTCACTAGATTAATATGGATATTCTATATCTGTTGATACCCATCAGCCTGATCATTGTGGCGATCGCCGTCTGGGTGTTCATGTGGGCGATTCGCTCGGGCCAGTACGAGGACCTGGAAGGGCCGGCACATCGGATTTTGATGGATGACGATGATCCACTGGTTCCGCGCAGGCCGGAATCCAAGGATGAGGGAAAGCCGGGTTCGTCTTGAGGCTTAATCCTTAAGGGAGCTTTGATTTATTTGATGAATCATACAAGGGCGCGCTGCGCGCCCTACTGGTATTGGAATGCCATCATGCCATGATATCGCGAATTAATCACAGGATCCTTGATCAAGCCATCAGCTTTTTCAGCTTGTTGATGGCATTTTTTTCCAGCTGCCGGATGCGTTCGGCTGAGACCCCGAATCGATCAGCCAGTTGATGCAGGGTGGCTTTCTGATCGGCCAGCCAGCGCTGCTCGAGGATGATCCGCGAACGCTCGTCGAGCTGCGCCAGGGAGTGGTGAAGATGGCCGCTGTTCTGCTGTTCCCAGTCTGACTGTTCCAGCGCCAGGGCCGGGTCGGTGCTTCCCGGTGCAGCGATATAAGCAGACGGTGTCAGGTTCACCTCGTCGTCATCGCCAGCCACCGCCGGATCAAAGGAAATGTCCTGTCCGCTCAGGCGGGACTCCATTTCCAGCACCGTTTCCGGGCTGACACCCAGGTCTTCCGCTACCGATTCGACTTCGTCACGACTGAACCAGCCCAGACGCTTTTTGGAGCTGCGCAGATTGAAGAACAGCTTGCGCTGGGCCTTGGTCGTCGCAACCTTTACGATGCGCCAGTTGCGCAGGATGAACTCGTGAATTTCCGCTTTAACCCAGTGCACAGCGAACGACACCAGGCGTACGCCGACGTTGGGATCGAAGCGTCTCACCGCTTTCATCAGGCCGATCCCGCCTTCCTGAATCAAGTCTGAAAGCGGCAGTCCGTAGCCGCTGTAGCCACGCGCAATCTTGACCACGAAACGCAGGTGAGAAACCACCAGTTCGCGTGCCGCCTGCAGGTCATCTTTATCACGCAGGCGGATTGCCAGTTCCTGTTCACGTTCCGCGCTGAGGACCGGAACCCGGTAGACCTCCCGCAAATAACTACCCAGCTGCTCGCTGGGGACAGGCAGGTTGATAGCCGTTGCCGTGACTAAGGCGTTATTCATAAAGGCTCACTCTCCAAATCAGATAGACGCTAGTTTAGCACTCTGTTTGTATGAGTGCTAATTGTCAAAAAAGTTCCTGGAAATACAGTGGGTAAGCGTTGATACGGTCAGAATTTACGTAACCTCGGGCGCAAACCTTGTGTCTTCCCTGCAGCCTTGGCTGCTTAATCAGAGTGTTACGCAGGTTCTATGGCGGCCAGATGACGGCCGACGGCAAGCCAGGCACCCAACAGACCGAGGCTGGTGCCTGCCACCAGTAGAGCAAGGCTTTCGGTCAGTGACAGGGTCTGCAGACTGAATCCGCTCTGATAGAGACCGGCGAGCTGACGCACGGGACTATGAAGTTGCAGGAACGCCAGCTCCACCAGCAGGCCGGCCACGACTGCACCCATGACACCGTACCAGAAACCGCTGTAGAGGAATGGCCGGCGGATAAAGCCATTGGTTGCGCCGATCAGTTTGGTGATTTCTATTTCGTCGCGGCGGTTCTGGATTTCCAGCCGGATGGTATTGCCTGTAATCAGCAGTACCGCCAGTCCCAGCAGGGTGGCCATGACCCAGATCGAGCGGCGTACGATATCGACAATGGCGCTAAACCGCTTGACCCATTGCAGGTCAAGTTGTGCCAGTTCGACTTCAGGAAATGCGCGCAGCTTGTCCAGCAGAACCGCCGCAGATTCGGCATCGGCATGTGTCCGCGACGGTTTAATGGTGATGACGTAGGGTAAAGGGTTTTCATCCAGTGCATCGAGCGCCTCTCCAAAACCGGACAGCTCCCTGAATTCCGACAGGGCCTGGTCGGGTGTGATGAGCTGCAGGCTGTCTATTTCAGGCCACTGCTGCAGCCCGTTTTGAAACACCCGGGTCTGCTGCAGTGAAACAGTTTTATGCAGAAACACGGAAAAGCTGGCGCTGCCGTCCCACTGGGTGCTGAGCCGTTGCAGGTTGCCGGTCAAGAGATAAAGTCCGGAAGGTAGTGCAAGCGCAATACCGATTACCGCAGCCGTCATCAGAGAAGCCAGAGGCGAACGGTACAGGCGACCCAGGCTGTTCAGTGCGACCTGGACATGACGGGTAAAATAGTTTCGCAGCGGGTGGGAGGGTTTCACGGATTGTTACGTGTCCTGCTTCTCACCAGGCGCCCCTGATGCAAGCTGATCTGTACGTAGGGCATCGTGGATATCAAGCTCAGGTCGTGGCTGGCAATCAGCACCGTGACGCCAACCTGGTTGAACTGTTCGAATAACTGCATGATATCCCGGGAAAGGTCCGGGTCGAGATTGCCGGTAGGTTCGTCGGCCAACAGCAGTGGCGGTTTGTTAACCACCGCCCGGGCAATGCCGACGCGTTGCTGTTCACCGCCGGACAGCATGATGGGAAAAGCGCGTTCCCTGTCGAGCAGCCCGACCTTGTCGAGGGCGGCACGTACCCGGCGGCCAATGTCCTGATGGCGGTAGCCGGCGATAACCAGCGGTAGCGCCACATTATCGAATACGGTGCGGTCGAACAGCAGTCGGTAATTCTGAAAAATCATGCCGATTTTACGGCGAATATAAGGGATTCTTCGTTTTGGCGTGCGCGACAGATTTTCACCGTCGAAGAACAACTGGCCACGTGTGGATCGCTCCAGTAGTGCAACCAGTTTCAACAGGGTGCTTTTACCGGCGCCGGAGTGCCCGGTAAGAAACGCCATGGCGCCACTATGCAGATGAAAACTTATTCCTTGTAAGGCTTCCTTGCCTTCCGGGTAACGTTTGCAAACGTTGTCAAAACGAATCATTGGTTGTTTTCGAAGAGTGCGTCGACAAAATCGGCGGCCACAAAGGGTCGCAGGTCTTCGATCGCTTCACCGACACCGATAAAGCGGATGGGAATACCGAGCTGCTTGGCGATTGCGAAAATGATACCGCCCTTGGCGGTACCGTCGAGCTTGGTGAGTGTAATGCCGGTCAGTCCAACAGTCTCGTTGAACTGTTGCGCCTGGTTGAGGGCGTTCTGACCGGTACCGGCATCGACCACAAGCATGACTTCGTGGGGTGCGTTTGCATCCAGTTTGCCGAGTACCCGCTTTATTTTTTTCAGTTCTTCCATCAGGTTGGACTGGGTGTGCAGGCGTCCCGCGGTGTCTGCGATCAAGACGTCGATGTTGCGGGCCTGTGCCGCCTGCAAGGCATCAAAGATGACCGAGGCGGAATCGGCGCCCTGTTGCTGGGCAACAACCGGCACCTGATTGCGCTCACCCCAGGTTTGTAACTGTTCCACCGCTGCGGCGCGAAAGGTATCGCCGGCAGCCAGCATGACCGATCGCCCCTCGTCCCGCAGGCGGCGGGCTATTTTGCCAATGCTGGTGGTTTTGCCGGCACCATTGATGCCAACCATCAGTAATACAAAAGGTTGTTCCGATTGCGGGATTACCAGTGGGTGATCGACGGGGGCCAGCATGGCTTGCATGTCATCGTGCAGCGCTGTAAGCAGAGCATCAGCGTCATTGAGTTGTTTGCGAGCGACTCGTTGGGTGAGATCCTTGATGATACTCTGGGTGGCTTCCACGCCAACATCTGCTGTCAATAACTGGGTTTCCAGGTCCTCGAGGAGTTCATCATCGATCTGCTTGCGGCCCACCACCAGATTGGCAATACTTTCGGTCAGGCCGCTGCGGGTTTTCGACAGGCCGGCCTTGAGGCGGCCGAACAAGCCCGTTTGTTTTCCCTCGCCCGGCTGACCTTTTTCGGGTGTCGATGAGACCTGAGATTTGTTTTTGCCGAAACCAAACATCATTCTTGCTGTCCAGATAGGTCTGCGTATCCTATCATTCCCGCGGAACTCGACCAACACTGCACTGGTCAGACTTCGCTAACCGGTAGTAAAAAGGAGTACAGAATGCGAGGAATGCTCGCGCTTGTCCTGGGTCTGTTTGCTGTTGTTTCGTTGGCAGAAGACTTGATCCATGAATACAAACTCGAAAATGGTCTGAAACTCATTGTGAAAGAGGACCACCGGGCGCCGATAATGGTTTCACAGGTCTGGTACAAGGTGGGGTCAAGTTACGAACACGACGGCATTACCGGTGTTTCACACGTGCTGGAACATATGATGTTCAAGGGCACCAAGGCGGTTCCCAGCGGTGAATTTTCGCAAATCATCGCCGAAAACGGTGGCAGTGAAAATGCCTTCACCAGTCAGGACTACACGGCTTATTTTCAAACCATGGAAAAAAGTCGTTTGCCGGTGAGCTTCGAGCTGGAAGCCGATCGCATGCGTAACCTGACAATTCCGGACGAGGAATTTCTGAAAGAAGTTCAGGTGGTCATGGAAGAGCGGCGTATGCGCACCGAGGATAACCCACAATCGCTGACCTACGAGCAGTTCAATGCCACTGCCTATGCCAGCAGCCCGTACCGGCTGCCGGTGATTGGCTGGATGGATGATCTTGAAAATCTGCAGGTCGGCGATCTCAGGGACTGGTATCAGAAGTGGTACGCACCCAACAACGCCACGCTGGTCGTGGTGGGTGATGTCGATCCCGAGGACGTCTATGCGCAGGCGAAGAAATACTTTGGCCCTCTCAAACCCAGTGAGATCTCTCCCGCCAAGCCCAGGCTCGAGATTGCACAGCGTGGCCGCAAGGAAATCAAGGTCGAGGCTCCGGCCAAGCTACCTTATTTGATGATGGGCTACAAAACACCGGTGGTGCTGACTGCCGAGCAGTCCTGGGAACCTTACGCCCTGGAGGTCCTGGCCGGTATTCTGGATGGTGGCGACGGTGCGCGTCTGGCCAGTGAGCTGGTGCGCGGTAAGGCGGTGGCGGCGAGCGCCGGCGCTGGTTACGACGGCCACGACAGGATGGACAGCCTGTTCCTGCTTTCCGGAACACCGTCCAATGGGCATACGGTGAAGGATCTGGAAAAAGCGCTGACCGAGCAAGTGCAGCGCTTGCGTGAAAGCTCAGCGGAAGCGGAGGAACTGGATCGGGTAAAGGCGCAATTGCGGGCCGACAAGGTATACGAGCAGGATTCGATTTTCTATCAGGCCATGCAGATAGGGATACTCGAAACGGTAGGGCTCAGCTGGAAAGATGCCGAACGCTATCTCGAACGCATAGAGGCGGTTACCGCGGAGCAGGTACGGGCAGTTGCCAACAAGTACCTGGTGCCGGATCGATTGACGGTGGCGGAGCTGGTGCCGCAGCCGATTGATACTGATCAGCCACCGCGCACGGCCGGGGCTGCCCATGTACACTAGAGGAAAAACAACAATGGTGCGTTGCAGTCATCTGTTTTTGATAGTGATTGTTTTGATTTGGAGTACGGCTGCCCGGGCATTGCCCGAGATCCAGAGCTGGACGACAAAAAAAGGCGCAAAGGTGCTGTTCGTGGAAGCCCATGAATTGCCAATGGTGGATATTCGTCTGGTCTTTGATGCCGGCAGCGCCCGCGATGGAAAGCAATCGGGTGTTGCAAGCTTAAGTAATGCGCTGCTGGGCCAAGGCGCCGCCGGCCTGAGTGCCGATGAGATTGCGCAGGGCTTTGAGCAAAAGGGCGCGAAGCTTGGCAATGGTTCGGAGCGCGATATGGCCTGGCTGTCTCTGCGCAGTCTGACAGACAGCAAGCTGCTGCAACCTTCGCTGGAATTGTTTGGCAAGGTGCTCGCTGAACCGGACTTTCCAAAGGCAGACTTCAAGCGCGAGCAGCAACGTATGCTGATCGGGCTGGAATATCAGAAGCAGAAGCCAAAATCGATTGGCAGTAAGGCCTTCTATCATGACCTCTACGGTGATCACCCTTACTCGAGTGATCCCTCCGGGACGACCGGGACTGTAAAGGCTTTATCGGCGAAAGACCTGCGCGATTTTTATCGGCAATACTACGTGGCGCGCAACGCCATGGTGGTGATTGTTGGTGACCTATCGAGAAAGCAGGCGCAGCTAGTGGCTGCCGATCTTGCCGACGCCCTGCCGGAAGGTGACAAGGCGCCGGCGTTACCCGACGTAGCTGAGTTGGACGCTGGAAAAGCGGATTACATCGAGCACCCTTCCAGCCAGAGTCATGTGCTGATGGGCGCCCCCGGGATACGGCGCGGAGATCCTGATTACTTCCAGCTTTATGTGGGCAACCACATCCTCGGTGGCAGTGGACTGGTGTCCCGCATCAGCAAGGAAATCCGCGAAAAACGCGGCCTTTCCTACAGCGCCTATAGTTACTTTGTGCCGATGAGGCGCGAGGGACCCTACCTGCTCGGCTTTCAGACGCGTAACGATCAGCGTGACGAAGCTCTGTCGGTGCTGAGGGACACCGTGCAGACTTTCATCGACAAGGGGCCTGCCGAAAAAGAACTGGAATCGGCAAAAAATAATATCATTGGCGGTTTTCCCCTGAAGGTATCCAGTAACGGAAAGATTGCCGAATACCTGGCGGTCATCGGGTTTTATGATCTTCCGCTCGATTATCTGGCACGCTTCACAGGGAATATACAGGCCGTTACCGTGGAGCAGATTCAGGATGCCTATAAACGCCGCGTGCACCCCGATCGGATGGTCACCATTACCGTTGGTGGTCCGGTCGAGCCGGATGACAGCGGTTCCTGATGTGTTGGCATAAGAATTTTCGTACAAGGAGTTCAGAATCGGCTGACAATATTTTCAGGAAATA
>CBFDBP010000071.1:0-13986 GCA_965603065.1 uncultured Gammaproteobacteria bacterium | reverse complement strand
GATCATCATCACGGCACCGGTTTGTGCGCGCTTGTGGACAGGACACGCCGAGCTCATTGGCGTAGAGCCAGCCCCACGAGGTGCTCTGGTTACAGGTTCTGAACGTCCACAATCAGCACGGCGCTCTCAGCCGCGCCTCATCACGCTGCGGCCGCCTGATCCCCGACCACCTGGAGATACTCGGCCTTGAACTGGTCCAGGGATCGGTACAGACGCATTTTCGCAGCGCTGAGACTGATTGTCAGTGTCGTTGCGATTTCCTCCAGGGAGCACTCCTGGAAGAAGCGCAACAATAGCACTTCTCGAGCTTTATCACTGACATTCTGCAGCGCTGTGGCAACTGCCTGGTTACACGCGTAACGTTCCTCATCGGGAATTCTTGTACCTTCAAGATACAGGTCGATCAGGCTCTCTATGTGCTCGGTCTGAACATAACGCATGCGCTTGACGGCGAAACTCCGGCACTGGTTTTCAGCAATGGTATACAGCCAGGTGCGAAACGCCGAACGACCCTCGAAGCGATCGATTGCCTGCCAGGCGCGCAGTATCACCTGCTGGGTCACATCCTGTGCGTCGTGGCGGTTGCCTAGACGGTAGACGCAGTGCCTGAGTAGCCAGTCCCGATGGCGCCCCAGCAGTACATTGAAAGCCAGTTTCCAGCCCAGACCGCGTTCCCGCACCATGACGATAAGTTCGGTGTCGCTGCGCGCAGTCAGCGCTTTGCGCGTTTCTACCGCTCCGAAAGTTGCCACAAGGCAGGTGTTGTTGGGCATTTTCCGCTCCAGTTTTCAGCGCCCCGGCGGGGGCGAGAAGTACACGAACGGCACTATATGGCGACTTTGTTAGATAGATAAAACGATATATTTTTGTCGATTTTTAAAATATTTTTTGTTATAAAACCAGCATGGATCTCGAGCTGTTACGCACCTTTTTAGAGGTGAACCGTACGCGTCACTTCGGTCAGGCCGCCGAGGCGCTGTCCCTCACTCAGGCCGCGGTGAGCGCGCGTATCAAGCTGCTTGAAAACACCCTCGGGGTGCGCCTGTTCGACCGAGTGCGACGCGATATCCGCCTCACGCCGGAGGGCAACCGGCTGGTTAAACACGCGGATGTCCTGCTTGCCGGCTGGCGTAAGGCGCGCCAGGAAGTGAGTTTTGGTGGTGCGCAGCAACACCTCGCGGTGGGCGGCAGCCTGCGGCTTTGGGATGTCCTGTTGCAGGACTGGTTTCACCGGGTACGACAGCACCTGCCGAAACTTGCGATTAGCGCCGAATCCCGCAGCTCTGAAATTCTCACCCGGCACCTGCTCAACGGGTTGCTGGACCTGGCTTTCATGCTGGAACCGGCGCAAGTGGAGACACTGCAAATCGAGGATGTCGGCGTTATCGACCTGGTCCTGGTGGGTAACAGACCGTCGGTCGACACCGAAACGGCGCTGGGCGACAATTACCTGATGGTCGAGTGGGGTCTGGCCCATGCGCTGGAGCACCGCCGCTTGTTCCCCGATGCACCGGAACCGCGTATACGCGTCTCGCACGCGAAGATGGCGCTGGCCCATATCTTCGCGCTGGGCGGTTTTGCCTATCTGCCGGTACCGCTGGTGGCGGAACATCTGGATGACGCGAGCCTTCACCTGGTCGAGGACGCCCCCCTGATGCAACGCCATGTTTACGCGGTGTACCCCTTGCGCGGTGCAAAGAGCAAATTGATCCGATCCTGTCTCAAACTGGTCAGCGCCGAGGTGCCCTTTACCCTGGAGGAAACGGACTTTTACTGAGCGCGCCACCTGCACGGCGGGCTCAGCCGGACTTCCGCCCGGACACGTCGTCGCTGTCGTCGCTGAGCCTTTCAATCAGGACCTCACCGACACGCTTGTCTTCCAGCGACTCTACCGTCAGATAGAAGTCGTCTTCGATAATACTGTCACCGGTTCTCGGCATGCGTGACAGGCGTTCCATAAACAGCCCGGACAGTGTATTGGCATCGAGTTCAGCCGGTACTTTCAAGCCGATGGCGCGTTCGATGTCGCTCAGCGACAACAGACCATTGGCACGCCAGCTGTCGGCGTCGATTTCACTGAGCATGGCCTCTTCGTCTTCTACATCGGTCTCGTCCTGAATCTCGCCGACAATCTCTTCCAGCAGATCCTCCAGCGTGACAATACCGGACAGTGCGCCGTACTCGTCGATCACCAGAGCCATGTGTGCGCGATACCGGCGCATGCTGTCGAACAGCTGGGAGACCCTCTGGCTTTCCGGCACCAGCAGCGGATCGCGGCAGAAGGCCGGCAGGTTGCGCCATGGTTCGCTGTCGCCGTTGAGCACCGCGGTGTGCAGGTCTTTGGCCAGCACCATACCGAGCACGTCCTCTTCTCCGCCTGTGTCGATAAGCGGAAAACGCGAGTGCCCGCTGTCACGGATGATGGCCAGATTGTGTTCGGGCGGTACGCTGATATCCAGCACGTTCATGGCACTGCGCGGAATCATCACGCGCCCGACAGTGCGCTGGTCAAATTCAAACAGATTGTGCAGCATGTCCGCCTTTTTGTGTTCGATTTCACCGTGCTCGCGCGAATCCTGCACCATGCCCTTGAGCTCCTCGCCACTGAGCACGTCCGCATGGGAGACCTCCTCGACGTTGAAAAACGACAGAATCGAGCGCGAAGACACATTCAGTAGCCAGTTGAGTGGGTAGACCAGCCGGTAGGTGGCGTGCAGCGGGTAGGCGCACCAGACCGCGACCGGTTCGGCGCGCCGGATAGCTAACGTTTTCGGCACCTGTTCGCCGATCACGATATGCAAGGAGGAAAAAATCAGGAATCCGACCACAAAAGCAATGGTATGCAAGACAGGCTCGGGCACACCCAGCAGCGAGAACAGGGGTTCCAGCAGTGCTGCGACCGCCGGCTCACCCACCCAGCCCAGGCCCAGCGAGGCCATGGTGATGCCGAGCTGGCAGGCCGCCAGATAACTTTCCAGATTGGCCTGAATGCGCAGTGTCAGCCGGGCGCCGGCACTGCCACCCCGCGCCACGCCCTCCAGGCGAAAACCCCTGGCCTTGACCAGCGAAAACTCGGCGGCGACGAAAAATCCATTGGCCGCCAACAGCAACACCACGGCGACCAGGTTGATGGTTATATCTTGCATGATGTGTGGTCCCGTGCTCTCGGAAGTGGGTACTGGTTCGACGCCGGACAGACCGAAAAAGTCACATCCCGGCAGGCGAGGTTGCATAGTTAAATGTAATGGGGGGCAAGGAACCCGGCTGGCAGGTCGCGACATGTGACTTTTCGACCCGGCTCCGGGTCTCAGGGTCGAATCAAACGCACTCACAACATGTGGAGGAGTCTACAAATGGCACAGAACAAACGTTTTACGTCACCGTTAATGGCTGGTCTGGGAGGCGCAGTTATCGCCGCCAGCCTGGGTACCGCCGTGGCGTCATCCGGCTACTTGCTCGATTCTGCCGGCAATGTGGTCACCAGCGGTTCGGGCGAATGCGTGCAGACCAGCGCCTGGAGCCAGGATCTCAGCACGCCGGAATGTGATCCGGCCCTGGCCGCGCGCCTGAAAGCCGAGCGTGCCGCGGAACTGGCCGCACTGGAACGCCCGGCCTCGGAACCCACGCTGGTACGACTGTCTGACAAGCGCAACGTGATGTTCGAGTTCAACAGCGCTGTGCTCACCCCGGCTGCCACCGAGGAACTCGACCGCTTACTCGGCAAAATCAACGAATTTGACGAAATAGAGACCATCGACGTTGTCGGCCATACCGACAGCAGCGGCCCGGAAAGCTATAATCAGTCGCTGTCCGAGCGTCGCGCCGCGAGCGTCAGTCAGTTCCTGGAATCACGCGGTGTTCGTGCCTCGTTGCTATCGACACAGGGCGAAGGTGAGTCCAATCCGGTGGCGGACAACAAGACCCGTGAGGGTCGCGCCATGAACCGCCGTGTGGATATACTGATCAGCGGCAACGCTGTCGAGTGAGCACCGTGCAGGGGGGCAGGTGCCGGCCACCGCTCAAGGCCCGGCACCCGCCCGCTCTCGGGTTTGCTTACCGCCCCTGGCACATTGTTTTAATTCCCGGTCAGCATCTCCCTGCCGGCACGGGTTACAAGATCAGCACGCCCCGGTTAGACTTAAAGTGGGTGTGTGCGTGCGTCTCTGAAAAATCAAACGGAGAAACAGGCATTGATTCGGACTCTTCTATATCAAAAGACAAGCAACGATGTCGTCAGTGGCGGAAAAGAACTGGTGACCGCCTGGCAGCAGAATGCAGACACCCGCATCTGGCTCGACATCGAGGGCGAGCCGAGTGACGTTGAAAGGCAGATTCTGCAGGACAGCTTCGGCCTGCACCCAATGGCCGTACAGGATGCGCAGCGAAGCCGTCACCCACCTAAACTCGAGTCATTCAGCAATTTCACGTTTTTTCTGCTGAAGGGTTTGAGCGCTGATTCGCAGGATCTTCATTTTTCCACCATTCAACTGGCGACATTTATCGGTGAGCGTTTCCTGGTTACCCGGCGCAGTGGTGAATCACCCAGTACCGATATGCTGTTTCAACAGGCTGAAAACGATATCGAACTGTTCGGCCGCGGTCCGGCCGCGCTGGCGATGCGCCTGTGTCGCCTGTCGGTCGACCGTTACCTCAAGATTCTGCTCAAGCTGGAACCACGCCTGGAGGCGCTGGAAGCCGAAATCATGCAGCACCCGGACGATTCGATACTCGCCGAGCTGCTCAATTACAAGACCGAGCTGAAGAAATTCAGACGGGTGTTTCTGTACCACCAGCAGATTTTTCAGGAACTGAAATCCGCAAGCTTCCCGGCCATCGAAGCCGAGCGCGCGCACGAAATCGTCGATGTTTATGAACAGCTGGAACGCGCCAGCAGCCTCGCCAGCCTGTATTACGAGCTGGCCTCCGATCTGGCCGACGGCTACATATCGGTCGCCTCGCACCGGCTGAACCAGATCATGAAGATTCTTACCGTGGTAATGGCAATTTTTGTTCCGCTGAGTTTTCTGGCCGGCATCTATGGCATGAACTTCGAGAATATGCCGGAGCTGCATTCCAGGTCCGGGTATTTCATCCTGCTCGGTTTAATGTTCACCATCGTCGTGGTGCTGCTGACGGTGTTCCGCAGGAAAAATTGGCTATGACTCCAACCAGACTGCTCGCATTTGTACTACTGGCATTGCTTGCCTCACTGGCGCACGGCGCTGACGAGTCGACGGTCAGCGTACCTGATCCGGTCGTCCTGCCCAGCGACTGGTGGACCTATTTCGAGGCGAAAGAACCGATCGACGATGAGACACTACAGAAGCGGGTGGAGACTGCAAAAAAGTTCTACAGCCAATTGCGCCAGCGCCTGCTGAGTGAGGGAGACACGCTGGACGCACAACAGATCGAAAAGATACTCGGCAATATCGATCGCTTCGTGGAGCTGAAAAATGCCCCCGCCCCGGCCCCCTCCCCCACCGCCGCACCGCAAGACAGCTACACGCTCGATGAAGCGCTTAAGCGCTTCGACGAATGGCTGGTGCTAAAGCAGCATGTAGATGCTGAATCCGAGGAAAGCGCCTGGTTGACCACAGTCCTCGGCGAGCGGCGCAAACAGCAGTCCCGCCTGCGCAGTCAATATCTTGAATTGGATGACCAATCCTCCGACCGTCTTGCCCGGGGGCTCGAGCGGATACGCAAGCGTCTGTCCCTGGAGTCGCAGCGCCTGGAACTCGATCGGCGAAAAATCCTGTTGAAACATTCCCGGGAAAAGCTGGACCGCCAGCGCGCGGAACTGGACGGCATGCCTGGGCGCCTAGTCGCCACACCAAAGGAGATACAACGCTGGGAACGTGAGTATAGCGAAGCACAAAACACTCTCGACAAGCTGCGTAACGAGATCGACCAGGGCAAGCCGGTAGAAGCCCGATCAAGTTCGTCATCACAGGATCTGTCCGCACCTCAGTACACGGCGCTGGTCGCAGTGCGCAAGGATATTGATATTCACATCCACGAACTGAAAGCGCTGCGCGCGCAGAATGCACTGTCACTGATCCATCTGGTGATTGGTGAATCAACTAGCGACAGCAAGGCAGTGCGCGCCCAAATTGACGCATTCGAGGCGCTGGACGAAACCGTATCCGAGCAACGCAAACGCTGGCAACGGGTTATCGAAAGAGTGCGCAGCATGCTGTCAGGGTCCGATTCGGGGGCGTCACAAGCCCCCGAGAGGAAGCTGTATGCCAACATACAACAGGAACTGGAAAAGACCGACCAGTTACTGCGCCGCCTGCAGCGGGAAAACGCGACCGGTGAATTTGTCGTACAGATGCTGAGCGCGCGGCTGCGCGCCAGCGAAGGCTGGATGGATCGTAATCTGACCGATTTTTCAGACCGCTTTATGAAAGCCGGCGCAACGACCATCAACCTCCTGGGCGCCACCATGTTCGAGATAAACGAGACCCCGGTCACTGCACTGGGGCTGCTGCGCGTGGTGCTGATTCTGACCGTAGCGCTGTGGCTGTCGCGCATCATACGCCGTGCCATCCAGCACGTCGGCGAGCGGCGCGGTGGCCTGAACCAGAGTTCACTGTATACCTTCGGTCGCCTGGTGCATTACCTGGTTCTGACTATTGGTATCATCATCGGTCTGTCCTCGATCGGCATCGACTTCACCAAGTTCGCGCTGTTCGCCAGCGCCTTGGGCGTGGGTATCGGCTTTGGTCTGCAGACACTGATCAGCAACTTCGTCGCCGGCCTGATTATTCTTTTCGAGAAAAGTCTCAAGGTGGGTGATTTCGTTGAACTGGAATCGGGTGTCACCGGAGAGGTCAAGGAGATCAATATGCGCAGCACACTGATGACCACCAATGACAACATCGATATCCTGGTGCCCAACTCGGAGTTCGTCGGCGGGCGCGTCACCAACTGGACCCTACGCGAGGCCTACCGCCGTGTTCGCGTGCCGTTTGGTGTGGCTTATGGCACCGACAAGGAAGTGGTCAAAAAAGCGGTGCTCGAAGCCGCAGACAAGGTACCCTGGACACTGACGAAGATCAAGAATCGACATCCGCAGGTCTGGTTCGTCGCATTCGGCGACAGCAGCCTCAATTTTGAACTGGTAGTATGGCTAACCCCGGAGGCAGTGAAACGTCCGGGATCCGTGACCGCTGCTTACCTTTGGGAAATCGATACCAAGCTGAATGAATACGGTATCGAGATTCCCTTCCCACAGCGGGATCTCCACCTGCGCAGTGTATTTGGACTCAAGGACGACGCCGCACGCAGCGTCTTCGCCCGTCCGACGTCCGTCGATCCACAATGTCACGGCTAACCACGCACGTCCATATCTGGGTCAAGCGCATGGCCTATACTGGTACTGGCCTTGTCGGATCCGGGCGAAGCTGTACACGAACACGATGGGGAAACCAGCGTGGATTCACCCGCTCCTGTATGATAAGGCAACCAATATAGATGCATAGAGGCGGCCGACAATGTACAGCCAGATTCGCGTTTACCCCGGAAGTTTATCTTACTTTCGGCACACGCCTGTTAAGCTTGCCGTGACATTTTTCCTGATCCTGGCTGCAGTACTGCACAGCCCGACTAGCGATGCGGAACAAAAGACAGCCACGTTCCAGAATATTATCAATAGGCTGTCGCGATCGGGCAGTCTGCTGATGCTACAGGCAGTCTGTGACGTGGGTAAATCCGAACTCAGGAACGGCGTTGCATTTTGTAATGCCTGTCCTACCTTCACTTCAGCATCGGGTGATAAAACCGGTTTTGTATTGGCTGATGTTGTGCTCGGAAGCTTCACGCAGGCGCGCGAGCCTGAGGCATTGCTCTACATGAAAGGTTGCGAGCCGGATGCGATGGTAGACAGCGGTGTTGTTTTGCTGCAGCAGACGGCCAACGGTTGGTCCCGTTTGCAGTATCAAAAAGGGCTTGGCTTCACCGAATGCCTGAAGTTCAGGACCCTGAATGATGTTTCAAACTTGCTCTGCAACCACTCGTCCTCGGTGGACGGAATTCAAGTCGGCAAAATATTCTGGATTGATATGACGGAAAACAAGTTTTCCCGGATGCCATTATTGCGCTGGTATGACAATACCAGCAGCAACCCCCGCGAGCTTGTCAGCGTATTCCCCCACCGTTTTCTGCGCTCTGACTTCAATCAGGACGGGCGCAGCGATGTACGCATCAGTTTTCGTATCAGGGAACACTTCATACCTGAAAAATACTCGGGTGCTCTGCATGCTATCAATTCCGGATATAAAATCGATCCACCGCAATCCGTGAGCCTGACTTATCTTTTCAACGGCGTAGCGTTGATACTCCAGAAAGACAGCCAGGAGAATTCTGCAAGAATTAACCAGATAGTGAACAAGCATCTGCCAACAACTGATCCCTGAAAACTTCAGACACCGTTGCTACCCATTCATCATGGCGGCACATTGATGAGACGCTCACTGACAAGATGTATTACGCGCTAAGAACTTCATCGAGAGATTTTGCCCTCCTTGTCCTGCTATTTGCATGCATGCCTTTTCATCTGCACGCACAGACCATAGCAGGCCAGGAACAGGGTACCGCTATAGACGCGCCTTTACAGAGTGCTGTTGAGAACCTGGCGAGTATCCAGCAATCCATCGAGTTAAAACAAAGCGCGGTTCGCGATCTAAAAAAACAATTGAAAAAACTGGAGGACCCCTCCGACAAGCAGGAACTCGAACAAAAGATTGAACGCATTAAAACCGAAATGAAAGGCCTGCAATTGTCTTTCGAACACATTGTCCTCGGCGGCGTTGCTCCGTCGATTCTTACCGACCAGCCTGAAGAACAAATAAACTGGCGTGACGAGGTCGAGAAGATCAGCAGGCCCATCCTCTCCATGCTCAAGGAACTTACCGCGAAGCCACGCCAGATAGACAGCCTGCGCAGGGATATCGAGCTACGGCAAGATCAACTCAAGGAAATTGAGCAGGCACTCGACTCGATCCATCTCTTCGATAAACAGCCATTGGCGCCAGTTGCGGCCGAAGCGATAAAACAGTTGCTGACTGAGTGGGAGCAACGCAGGGAAGACTCACAGCGAGCGCTGGAGTTAGCCAGCTTCAAGCTCACCACCATGAGAGACGAGGGTGTATCGTGGCAAACATCCGTGGGGAAAGCGTTCACAGAATTTATTAGTGGCCGCGGCTTGACTCTCCTCATAGCCATAATTATCAGTGTCGCTATCTGGGTGACCGCTAAGAAATTACTCACGATATACTGGCGATTGCTCTATCGAACTCCACACGAATTCGGTGTCACACGAGCGCCCCTGGTCCTTTACAGCTACCGTCTTGCGACAGCAATTACCATCGTGCTGGCAATACTCATGGTGCTCTATATTCGTGGTGACGTACTGCTGCTCACCCTCGCTGTGATCGCACTTGCCGGTGCTGCACTCAGTTTGCGGCAGACCCTTCCCCGTTACGCCGCTGAGTTACGACTTTTGTTCGGCGTCGGCCCCGTACGTGAGGAAGAGCGACTTGTGTTGGACGGTATACCGTTCACCGTAGAGTTGGTAGGTGTGTATTCAGTGCTGCGTAATCCCGCCTTGGAGGGAGTCGTGCGGCTACCTCTGCGGGCCATAAATGAACTTACATCACGGCCCACCGGTCAAGAGCCCTGGTTTCCCTGCCAGCCGGGGGATTACCTCCTCCTTGCCAATGGCAGCTTTGGCAGGGTGTTGCGCCAGACGATCGAAATGGTAGAGATCGCAGTGCGGGACACCAGGGTCCAGATTCCTACCAAAGATTTTCTCACCCAGAATGTACACAACCTGTCACGCGACGGATTTGGTATTGCCAGTACTTTCGGTATTGATTACCAACATCAGGCTATATGCCTTGACTCGGTCCCAGGCCTCTTGCAGAAGGCAATAATCGCTCGATTTGAACAGGCGGGTCTGAGAGAGGATATCAAGGACATTCTGGTCGAATTCAAAGCGGCCGGTGCGAGTTCGCTCGACTACCAGATTTACCTTATTCTTGATGGTCGTGCGGCCAAGGCATTTTACAGGGCTCAACGCCTGGTACAACAAGCTTGTGTGGAAACTTGCAACCGGGAGGGTTGGGTTATTCCTTTCACCCAGGTTACAGTCCACTCAAGCAATGTGGTTGATGAACCCGAACGGGTTAAGGGCGCCCCCTGAATCGCAAACCGGCGGGCCAGCCCGTCCCATTACAATGAACACACAACCGGTACTTACCCATGGATGATAACTTCTGGCTCAGAACTCATGCCGCGATGTCGCTGGATCGACTCCTGCCGCGTCTGGAATCGCGCTTCGCAGACCAGGTGGATGACGATGAGTGGGAAGGCTATCTGAACCGGCTGCGGCAGCACTTTCCCCGCCTGTTCAGTGGTCTGCACGCACTCTACCGCGAGCACTACGATTTCTTCTATCACCTGGAGAGCATCCTGGCCTCGGCTACGGAGATGTGGATCCACCGCCCCAAGGAACTCATGGCACTGGATGCCTTGCGCGAGACCGATCCGCAGTGGTTTCAGTCGCAACGCATGATCGGCGCAATGTGCTACGTGGACCTGTTTGCGGGAGATCTTGCGGGTTTGCGCGAACGCATCCCCTACCTCACCGGGCTGGGTGTGAATTATCTGCATCTGATGCCGGTATTCAAGGTGCCGGCGGGAGACAATGACGGCGGTTATGCGGTCTCGAGTTACCGTGAGGTAAATCCCGCGTTGGGCACCATGGATCAGCTCGCCGGACTTGCCTCCGAGCTACGCCACCACGGGATCTCCCTGTGCCTGGATTTCGTGTTCAACCACACCTCCGATGAACACGAGTGGGCACGTCGTGCACTGAATGGTGATACTGAGTACCAGCGCTACTACCGGATATTCCCTGACCGGGTACTGCCCGATGCCTACGAGCAGACCATGACCCCGGTGTTCCCGGATGAACATCCGGGCTCGTTTACCTATCGCAACCGGCTGAAAAAATGGGTGTGGACCACATTCCACAATTATCAGTGGGATCTCAACTACGAAAACCCAGTGGTCTTCAACCGGATGCTGGAGGAGATGCTGTTTCTGGCCAACCAGGGCGTGGAAATCCTGCGCCTGGATGCCGTGGCCTTTGTGTGGAAGCGGCTCGGGACTGATTGCCAGAACCTCCCCGAGGCGCACATCATTATTCAGTCCTTCAATGCCCTGGTCAGCATCGCTGCACCCGCCATGGTGTTCAAATCCGAGGCCATCGTGCACCCCGATGAGGTGCGCAAGTACATCAGCGAGGAGGAATGCCAGCTGTCGTACAACCCGCAACTGATGGCCTTGCTGTGGAATTCACTGGCAACACACAAGGTCGACATCCTCAGGCATGCCATGCAACAGCGCTTCGCCATTCCAGCAAATTGTGCCTGGGTAAATTATGTGCGCTGCCACGACGACATCGGTTTCGCCTTTTCGGACGACGATCTGAAGAGCTCGGAGTATGACCCCGCCGCCCACCGCCGCTTTCTCAGCGAGTTTTACACCGGGCGTTTCCCTGACAGCTTTGCACACGGCATGCCGTTCCAGGAAAACCGGACAACCGGCGAGGCGCGTATCTCCGGCACCTGCGCCGCGCTGGCGGGGCTCGAGAAGGCACTGGAGGAGAACGACGAGCTGCAAATCGAGCTCGCCATCCAGCGCATCCTGCTGTTACACGGAATCATTCTTACCATCGGTGGCATACCCTTGATCTACCTTGGCGATGAAATCGGCATGCTCAATGACTACGGGTATGAACGCGATACGGACAAGGTCGGCGACACACGCTGGCTGCACCGCGCCGCCTTCGACTGGACGCGTGCAGAAGCGTGCCGCGAGCCCGGCACTATTCCAGGGCGCATCTATCAGGATTTGCTGCGACTCATACAGATACGCCAGCAAAATCCGGCCCTGGATCGTGCGGAGACGGAAATTGTTGAGTCCGGCAATGAACACGTGTTTGCCTACTTTCGCACCAACGGCGACTACAGCGTGCTGGTGCTGGCCAATTTCAGCGCAACCCGGCAGCCGATCGAAGGCCGACGCCTGCGCATGCTCGGCCTGCGCAAGAGTGTGGTCGATCTGGTGGCCGGGCGCACCATCGTTGCCGCGCACTCACTGGAAATGGAACCTTACGATTTCATGATCCTGGCACGGCCCGCGAGTCCCTGAGGCAGGACTGCGCTGCTTTCAAGTTAACGATATAGACGCCGCACAACCGATTGACGATTACATCCCTGCACTATCAGGTGATAATTTGGGTGCACGTCACCACCTGCCATTCACGAAATGCCCTGGAGCGAAATTCGCGATAGTCGAGACAGCGGAGGAAGCCTGGAATCTTGACCAGACATTCAGCTCACAGTAGAAGGATGCTCTCTGATCGATCAAGCGTTAAACCTAGATTCCGCAGTTGACCGCTCCGAGGTTATATTAACGTGTTGGTGTGCATGATCTTTCATGGATTAAACAGATTCACCGTTTGGGTGAGTCGCTACGCCCCGTGTAGCCGCCCTGAGTGCCCGCCTGGCTATGCAAAAAAACTCATTAAGGACCAGCCATTAACTCATTTTTTTGCTACGCCATCCGAACACTCAGGACGACCACACAGGCCGTTCAACTGCGGAATCTAGGTTAAAGCATCGCCATTTCCACATTGGCGAAGTTGCGGTGGTAGTGGCTCATGTAGGCAACTTTTCGGTGCAGGGCGTTTATCACGGCATCGTTGAAATTCACCTTTTCAAACTGCTGTGCGCTACCGAGTCCGCCGGGGCTGAAGACGTTGATCTCCATCAGCTTGTCACCGACGATATCCAGGCCGACCAGAAACATGCCGTCCTGGACCAGCTTGGGGCGCACGATCTCCGCCAGGCGCAGGTGAGCAGCGGTGATTTCGGCCTTGGCTTTTTTGCCGCCGGCATGAATATTACTACGCAGATCTTCGCCCAGGCGCAGACGCCGGAAAGCCGCGTATTTGCCCCGGTAGCGCAGCGGACGCCCGTTCATCATGAACAGGCGGGTATCACCCTCGGCAGCCGCGATCAGGTATTCCTGCGCGATGACATAGCCGTCACGTATGAGCGTATCGATCATCTGATTGATATTGGAGCGGTCATCCACTTTTGCCATGAACACGCCGGTGCCACCGGAACCCGACAAAGGTTTTATCACAGCATTGCCACCCACCTCGGCGATGAACGACTTGATATCATCGCGATTCCTGGAAATCAGCGTCTGCGGCCGCACCTCCTCCGGAAAATGCTGAAAATACATCTTGTTCATGGCCTTGAGCAGCCCCTCGGGGTCGTTGAGTACGACCACACCCCGCCGCATCGCGGCACGACCAAAGGTGATGCCCGCCGTCTGGGCCCAGACACGCTGTCCGGTATCGATAGAAGGATCACTGCGCAGCATCAATACGTCAAAATCGTCAATCACAACCTTTTGCTTGACCGCACGCGGGCCCTGCAAATCGGCCAGGTAAGCGCTTTGACTGCTGTATTTTTTCTTCGCTACCGATGTGCCCTGAGCGTGAATCTTTTCATCCACACCGTAGGTGAAATCCGGCGCACTGAAGTACCATACCTCATCGCCGCGGTTTGTCGCAGTCAAGGCGAGACGCGTCGTCGTATAAGCGGCGAGTTCGGTCATGACATCATTTACAAAAAAACCCAGTCTCATGTCGCGTTCTCCTGCCTTGTCAAAGCGTCGCCATATCCACGTTATCGAAACGCCGCCGGTAGTAGGCCATGTAGTCCACTTTCTGCTCCAGGGCATGTATGACGGCTTCGTTGAAATTGACCTTTTCAAAAGATTGCGCGGTACCCAGTCCGCCCGGGCTGAAGACGTCGATATCGATCAGTTTGTCATCGATGATCTCGAGCCCCGCCAGGAACATGCCGTCCTGTACCAGACGCGGCCGTACAGCCTCTGCGATAT
>CBFDBP010000070.1:0-14018 GCA_965603065.1 uncultured Gammaproteobacteria bacterium | reverse complement strand
GTAATATCATGTCCATATCAAGACCATCCAGCCACTGTATCGCAGCGGGGACATTGCGCAACTCGGTGACGTTTCTAACGGCAGCCTTGTCCAGCAGTGCATACCCCGAAGACTCGACCAGATGAATGCCGGTCAGATCACCGTCGGCTTCAACGTGCAGCCCGATCCTGACGCGCCCCTGCCAGCCGCGCCGGCGCGCCACCGAAGGATAGTCGAAACGAGGTAACAGCGCTTCCTCCAGCGTAACCCGAACTCTGCGGTACTTGGCAGCGCTGCTCAGTTGGTCCTGCCCATGACTGGCCGAACCGGGTGTTGCGTTGATGCGCCCCCGGACTGCCGCCGCATATTGCTTCATGAGCTGAGATTTCGCCTCTTCAGGCGCTTTGTTGTGAGGTTTTTTTACACCCGCATGCGACCGGGTCCCGGACTGCTGCACGCTTGCCGCCAGGGCCGTTATCGGTAGCGCTTTCGCGCGCTTGGGTTCATCAAGCGCCGAATGCCCGCTGGACGAGGCACTGCTTTTTATTGACTGCTGTCTATCGTTGTTGTCCCGTTGCCCGGCTTTGGCACCCGCCTTGCCCGACGTATCCCCGTGCCGTGCCAGCAAGGTGATCTGAAAGGTACTCTGTCCCACCGGACCGGCGGGTGGCTCGCCTCGCCAGAATGCAACCACCAGCGTATGCAGCAACAGCGAGGCCAGCACAAAATAACCAAGTCCGGGCAGACCGTGTGCGTCGGTACTTCGATCAGCTCGCATGGCAAGGTTCATACCCGTGTCCTATAGCTTCAGTTCAGCGCCCGCGAACAGGCCGCGGTCCGGGGCCTGGAAACCGTCGGCGGGTTCATAGTGCTCGTCGGTGGCATTCTCGACGCGGCCAAACAGGCGCCATTGCCTGTTCAGCTGATAATCGGCCGCGACATCAAGCACTGCGTAATCATCGCCCTTGATGATGCCCGATGATTCCCGCGAGATATCCTTGTAGTCCGAGACATAATTAACAGCCAGGTTAATGCTTACCCGGCTTACCGGCCGGAACTCCACGTCCAGATCCAGCTTGTGTTTCGGGCGGCGCAGCAGTCGCTCACCGCTGTCGTCATCCTCGGCGTCGGTGTAGGTGTAGTCGAGCTGTACTGCCAGCGATCCCAGTGGCTGTACGCGGATAAAGGTTTCGGCGCCCTGGATATCGGCATTGTCGATATTTTCATAGGTGCTGTTGAAAGAGGGGTCAAACACCACCTGCATCAAGTCGTCGATGTCGCTTTTGAACCAGGTCACACCGAAGCTCAGCTGCTCGCCCCACAGCGTCTGCTCCATACCGATCTCCCAGCCAAAACTTTTTTCCGGGTCCAGGTCCGGATTGCCGCGGTAGAACGAGCCGAAGTTATTGGGCGCGAAACCGTCGGTCTGAAACAGGGTGGGCGCCTTGAAGCCGGTTCCGGCACTGGCCTTGAGGCGGGTGTTGGTGTCGCGGTGGACATAGACGGGCGCGATCCGGTAGGTGACCTCCGAACCAAAGCCATCGTGATCGTCATAGCGCATGCCGATGGTGCCGAAGATGCGCTCGCCGTAACTGAACTGGTCCTGCGCATAGACCGCGTTGTTGCGTGCATCCGCATCGGTTTCTTCACCGACAAAAAACCCACCGAAATCGGAAAACCCGCCCGAGTCCATGTTTTCCTTCTCGGTTTCCAGACCGAGTGTCAAAATATGCGCATCCACCGGGTAGAAGTCGTTCTTGAGTTCGAACTTCAGCTTGTCACCATCGAATTTGGTGCGTGTCAGGGTCTCCGCGGGCAACTGACGATCGTTGCGATTCTTGCGGTCGAAATCGCTGTAGGAAGTGGATAAAGTCGCTTCCCATAATCCATCCAGCAACTGCGCTTTGGCTTCACCACGCAACAGGTACTCGGTCTGGTCAAGTCTGGCATCGCGGTCCTCGGTAGTACCGAAACCGAACATCTCCAGCTCGGGATCGAGGTCTGTCTCACTATCGATGTAACGGCCGAACAAGCTGACTTCCAGCATATCGCTGACAGCCATGCCCAGCCTGGCCGACGTCGTCCAGTTTTCGTAGTTATCGTCTTCCGCGGCAACGCCATTGCGCAGCCGTGCCGGTGTTACGGAGTCACCATCGGTATCGGTATGTGTGACGCCAAAGGAATAATTCACCCTGTCCGTGGAACCGGCCACCGACGCCTGCTGATTGACAGTGCTGTCGGAACCGCCTTCGAGCTTGCCCGCACCGTGGAGTTTGCCCGCACCACGGCGGGTGGTGATATGGATGACACCGCCGATAGCGTCGGAGCCGTACAAGGTGCTCTGCGCACCACGCACAATCTCGATACGCTCGATGTTATCCAGCCACAGGTTGGAAAAATCCACCGCACCGGCCGGCGAGCTCGGATCGGTGGCCTCTACGCCATCGATCAGCACCAGGGTATGGTTGGAATTGGCGCCACGCATAAACACCGAGGTCTGCTGGCCGGGACCACCGCTCTGCACCACGTGTAAACCGGGTACCGAACGCAAGGCCTGTGACACACTGCGAAACTGCCTGCGCTCGATATCCTCGGCGCTGATCACGCTCACGGAGCTTGCGACCTCGCCACGCGGTGTGGCCAGACGTGTGGCCGTGACCACCAGGTCGTCCATATCCTGCGCCGATGCGGGCAACTCTGCCTTCACCGGCGCGGTGCCGATGCCCGCCATGGCAATGAGCAGACCGAGTTGACTGTTTCTGATGCTTGCTGTTCTGTGAATACCCCAGCCACAATGCCACACGAAGTTTCTCCAGCAGGATCATCGCGACACATCCCCCGTGCGCCATCGGTGCGCCGGTGAGGGCAAGCTGAAGATGAGTCTACGCTGGGGCGATGACCTGGCGCCATGGTCACGGCTCAGGCGGCCCGCCTGGTCCTTGCTGTAAGTCCCGGCGCGTGTCTGCATCGATGCATCACCCCTCGTGACACCGTCTCGATCAAGTTTCTCTTCACAGCAGGTCGGTCTCCGGACTCATGAGTGGCATATCACCGGACGGGCCGCCTTCCCGCGCCTGAGGCGCAGTGGCAGTCTGGCCCATCCTGTGGAATGGATTCGCAGAATCGATCCCACACTCATCTACCGTTGCGGGGGCAGTGCCGGGATTGTCGAGGGTGATGACCCGGGACGCACCAGCTTCCCGATTAACTCCGCGGACGAAAGTCGTTGGAGCACCCGCTGCGTGAACTTCGCACCTTAGCGGTTTGGGGTTGAGACTGTCAATATATCCGTCAGGCTTAAGATGGCCGGGAAGCTGATCGCGGCACTGGCGCCTCTGCACCAACATGATTGTCCATATGGCAGGCAGCTGCACTATACTGGCGTCTGGTGAAACTTTACGGATTTAACCGACCGGGTCACGCTCGTGGCGCAGGATCCGCAACAGGAGGATGAAGGATGCAGTTAGGTATGATTGGATTGGGACGCATGGGCGCCAACATGGTACGACGACTGCTGCGTGACGGCCACGAGTGCGTGGTGTACGGCAGGAAAGCCGACGCCGTTGCAGAGCTGGTGAAGGAAGGCGCCAGCGGCACCACAGACCTCGACGACTTCATCGCCAAACTCAGTAAACCACGCGCAGTCTGGATCATGGTGCCGGCGGCGGCGGTCGACCAGGTCATCGACGACCTGGTGCAACGCCTGGAGCCGGACGACATCATCATCGACGGCGGCAACAGCTACTACAAAGATGACATCATACGCGCCAGGCGTCTGCAGCCGAACGGCATCCACTACATGGATGTCGGCACCAGCGGCGGCGTGTTCGGCCTGGAACGCGGCTACTGCATGATGATCGGCGGCGAAAAACAGACGGTGAAACATCTGGAGCCTGTTTTTGCGACGCTGGCCCCGGGCCTCGGTGATATCGAGCGCACCCCGGGCTGCAGCGGCGAGCCGAGTCAGGCCGAACAGGGTTATCTGCACTGCGGCCCGGCCGGTGGCGGCCATTTCGTTAAGATGGTCCATAACGGCATCGAGTACGCCCTGATGGCGGCTTATGCTGAAGGGCTGAATATTCTCAAGCACGCCAACGTCGGCAAACAGGCGCACGACATCGACGCCGAGACCACTCCGCTGCGCAATCCGGAAGCATATCAATACGACATCAATGTGGCGGATGTCGCCGAGCTGTGGCGCCGCGGCAGCGTCGTATCCTCCTGGCTGCTGGACCTGACCGCGGCGTCGCTGCAAGAGGATGCGGAATTATCAAACTTCAGTGGCCGGGTATCGGATTCCGGCGAAGGCCGCTGGACCAGTATCGCCGCCATCGATGTCGGCGCGCCGGCGCCGCTGCTCACCACATCTCTCTACAGCCGCTTCAGCTCGCGCGGCGAGGCCGACTACGCCGACAAGCTGCTGTCGGCCATGCGCTACCAGTTTGGTGGGCACCATGAAAAACCGGCGGATTGAGAATACCCCCACCCGCTGGCATGTGCTCAATGATCCGGATGCGGTAGCCACACAGGCCGTGCAGCGTATCCTGCAAGCTGCGTCCCGGGCCATCACCGAGCGCGGCCTGTTCCGCATCGTGCTGGCGGGTGGGCGCACACCGGAAACGGCGTATCGTTTGCTGGTCGACGCGGACACCGACTGGTCGCGCTGGGAAATCTATTTCGGTGACGAACGCTGCCTGCCGGCAGGTGCAGCGGAACGCAACAGCCTGATGGCCACCAGAGCTTTGCTCGACTCGGTTGCTGTACCCACTGCCAACATACACGCCATCCCCGCCGAACGGGGCGCCGAAGCCGCCGCCGGGGAGTACGAGCCGCTGGTCAGGGCCGCACTGCCGTTTGATCTTGTGCTGCTGGGCATGGGCGAGGACGGGCATACCGCCAGCCTGTTCCCGGGACAGCAGCACCCGGCTGACCAGCTGGTGCATGCTGTACACAACGCCCCGAAGCCACCGCCGGACCGTGTCAGCCTGAGCGCACGCGCGCTGAGCGAAGCGCGAGAGATACTCGTTCTGGTGACCGGCGCCGGTAAACAGACCGCCATCCAGGGCTGGCGGGCCGGTGAACGACTGCCCATCGCCGGAATCGGTGGGCCTGCGCAGGTTGATGTACTGCTGGATAAAGCGGCGCAGGTTTGAACGAACCGGGGTACCCCGCCACTGCGCTCGTCTATTCACCCTCTGATGCGAGATACTGGCCGAACGCCGCCGTCGCCTTGTCGTAAAAACCGTCTTCGCTTTTGACGATAAAAAATGCTGCCAGTTGGTGCTCTTCTGCAAACCGGTAACCGGCTTCCGGTCCGAGTACCATCAATGCGGTAGCCATGGCGTCCGCCTGCATGGTCGACGGGTTGGCAACCGTTACCGAGGCAAGCTTGTGGGTGACGGGTCGGCCGGATACAGGATCAATGGTATGGGAATAGCGTCGGCCCTCTGTCTCGAAGTAATTGCGGTAATCCCCTGAAGTCGCAATGCCCACACCATTGAGTTCAACGATGGTATGTAAAGACCGGGAACCGGTAGACGGCTTTTCGATAGCGATCCTCCACCAGGTTCCCCTGGGGTTACGCCCTTTCGCCTGAATTTCACCGCCGATCTCGACCATGTAATTGTCAATCCCCAGAGCCTGCAGATACTCCGCAACCACGTCGACAGCATGGCCTTTGGCAATGGCAGACAGGTCAACATAGAGATCGGGGCGAGACTTTCTGATAGTCGGAGGAGAGCTGCGCACCTGGAGCCCCGTGTACCCTACCCTGTTGCTGGCCTCGCGAATGTCCTGTTCAGACGGGACCTGATTATCGCCAAGCGAAGTACCAAAACCCCACAGATTGACCAGCGGCCCCACGGTGACGTCGAAGGCCCCATTGGTCATGGCGCTGATATGCTGCGCCTGTTGCAGTACACCAGCCAGTGCCTGAGAGGCATCGATCCAGTTGGTCTCCTGACTACGATTGAACAGTGACAATTCCGAGTCGTCCAGATAGGTGGACATTTGCCCATTGATCTTTTCGAGGATGGCAGCGATCTCCGCCCCGATCCGCTCCAGCTTCAGCTCGGCTGGCAATGCAACGATCTTCACGGTGTAGCTCGTCCCCATGGTTTCACCCTGAAACTCGGTCAAGGCGCGTTCCTGGGTTCCGGACTGGCAAGCCGACAGCAGCCAGATAATACTGATCAACAGGACCAGTGCCTGCTTATCGAGCAATAGCTTCATAATCAAAGTCTACTGATGTCTGATCAATTCGTGCAAATCACAGCGTCCTCGGAGTCACAACAAAAATTTACAGCCCGAATCAGCGTTCGGAAAACTGTATCTCTACGCGCAAAGTTCCGGCGAACCAGGTATCGATGTGGACATGCTCATCCTTTACCTCCACCTTGAAGCCAGGCTGTGACTCGGGTGAGGTGCCAACATAATGCAACAGCTTTGGCGGGAACTGTACGTCCATGCTGACATGCAGCGGGAAATACCCATCCAGGAAGCGGCGGTGGAAAGGGCCATTACGGAGCAGGAAGCCGCCGTTAGCCTGAGGGTAAAGAATCTGCGCTTCTGCCTGGATGCACAGTGTGGCATCGCGCCTCACGTCGGTCAGTTGTACCGTCTGCCCACGGGCGACCGCCTGACCGATGTTGGTCTTCGACTGAATACGCAGATGACGCAGATTCCGGTATTGATAAACCACTTCCGCCGCGGGTACGGCGTCGAGCCCTTTATAGCACTGGCCGATCTTTGCCCACCCGCCATCAAGGCTGGCCCGGGTGATGACGATGGTATTGATTGAATGCAGTGTTCCGGTTTCAGGGGGTGACGACAGAAAAACCAGCTCGCCTTTCCCGGTCTGCGGCACGCCCGGGACTGTATCTTCGCCTAACCAGTCTTCAAGTTCATTGTCTTGAGCCGATGTATTCCCGGCGACTGCCCGGCAGTCAGGACCCAGACACCCCGCCAGAACGAGAGCGGTTAACACAGCCCGGGGCTCAGTGGAATACTTCAATCGCTCGATTCACCGGCTTCACCACCATCCCCATCATCGAGATCGCGATTGATATCGGCGACAGCCTTGTCCAGCGGTGAAAAGGCCCGGTCGATGATGTTTTCGTTTTGACCGTCGGCTGGCACGTCGCTGGAAACGGCAGCCGTTTCACCCGTGTCTGCGGGTTTGACTGCCTCAGCTGCATGTACTGCAACAGTGACCAGGTAGAGCCAGAAAATGCCGACTATTGCGAACGACACGCTATTCCCGTCATTCTTCATAACAGTATGCCTCGCACGCCACAGTTAATCAGTTTTTGCACCGACAAACCCCTTCTGCTTCAGTCGCTAAGCCACGCAACCCAGCTCAAGCCAAGCCGATAGCAATAGACAAGCCGCACTAATTGACCTATACAGGTAGATAAGGTCTTGAAAAACAACAGCACCTGTATGCACAAGGTTACAAATCCATGACCGAGAAAAAGGATAACACGAAAAAACCCTCGCCAACGAACCCCGGCAACGCTTCAGAGCCGGAAGCGCTTGCCAACCTGGAAAAAGCGCTCACCCATTTCGCGCAGACCTTTGAATCCAGCGCAAGACGCTGGGAACGGATGGTGTATCCAGCGATCGTTGTATTCGGGATTATGGGCATCTCCGGTTTCTGGCTGATTTACAGCCTGACCAGCGATGTCCATGAACTGGCGCGTAACGTGGACCCTAAAATGGAGCGCAATCTGGCGAGGATGTCAGAGAATCTATCCTCTCTTTCCGAAAACGTCGGGATCATGACGGGCGAGGTCAGTGAAATGAAAGGCCATATTGCCCACCTGGACTCATCGATTGTCGTAATGCAGGAAGATATGAGCAACATATCCACCAAGCTGGACACTTTACCCCATCTGTTGTTCAACATCTCAGAGATGAATCAATCCATGAAAGCCATGACCGCAAATACAGCTTTTATGAGTCGTGACATGGGGATGATGAATCAAAATGTAGGACGCCCCATGTCACTCATGAATGAATTCGCACCCTGGTAATGTTCTGCTGTCGGGTCCGCCCCATGATTAAATACTATACTTGCTCTAGGACATACTCAGCGACTATCTGACTGAAGAAGGTGACTTATGTTTGAATCTGCAGAACTCGAACACGCTATCGATAAAGCCAGGTTTGAGGAAGAACTCCCAAAGCTGCGCACAGAACTTTTGGACGCCCAGTTTGATCTGATTGAATCGAAACAGTTTCCCGTCATTCTGATTGTTGCCGGCATGGAAGGTACCGGCGTCATCGATGCGCTGACCAGTGCTCACAAGGTGCTCGATGCCCGCCACGTGGTCACTTTTGCGCTCGATACACCTACCCCGGAGGAGGCGGAACGCCCGCGTATGTGGCGTTTCTGGCGTGTCCTGCCACCCAAAGGCGAAATCGGCATCTACGTGGGTTCCTGGTACAGCGCACCACTCACCAATCGCGTGCTCGACAAGACCAGTGATGCACAATTCGAGCAACAACTGGATGCCATTAAGCGTTTCGAAACCATGCTCGCTACAGAGGGTGCGTTGATCCTCAAATTCTGGCTGCATCTCAGCAAGGACGATCAGAAGAAAAGACTGAAAAAGCTTAAAAAGAGCGAACGCACCAGGTGGCGCATCGAGGAATCGCCATGGGGCGGCAGCAAACGCTACCGGGAGGTCAAGACCGCCGCCGAGCACATGATGCGTATCACCGGAACAGACCAGGCACCCTGGATCCCCGTGAATGCGGCGAACAACTACTATCGCAGTCTGACCGTCGGCAAAACCATTCTCAATGCCATTCGCTCACGCCTCGAGCAACCACAGACCACCGAGGCTCCGCCGGTAGCAGCACCGGTCGGTACTCCCGATATCGACCAGACAACACTCCTGAGCACTCTGGACCTGACACTCAAACTGGAAAAAGATGACTACAAGAAACAGCTGAGCCACTACCAGAACCGTCTCAACGAACTGGTGTGGAGCAAGAAGTTCAAAAAGCGTTCGCTGGTGCTTGTGTTTGAGGGTAATGACGCCGCGGGCAAGGGTGGCTCCATACGCCGGCTCATCGAATTTCTTGATCCGCGCCGCTACCGCGTCAATCAGTTTGCGGCCCCCAGCGATGAAGAGAAGGCGCAGCCCTATCTGTGGCGTTTCTGGCGCCGCCTGCCGCGCCGCGGGCACATAGCGATTTTCGATCGTTCCTGGTATGGCCGGGTGTTGGTGGAACGGGTCGAAGGCTTTTGTGCGGAAGCGGACTGGCGGCGCGCTTACAGTGAAATAAACGACTTCGAAAAGGAAATGACGGAGGCCGGCAGTATTGTCATCAAATTCTGGCTGACCATCGATAAGGACGAGCAGGAGCGACGCTTCAAAGCGCGCGAAGAAACCGGCTACAAACGCTACAAAATCACCGACGAAGACTGGCGCAACCGGGAAAAGTGGGGCGAATACGCGGAAGCCGTGTGCGACCTGATCGATCTTACCAGCACCTCGGTGGCGCCATGGGTCCTGGTCGAGGCCAACGACAAGTACCACGCCCGTGTCAAGGTACTGAAGACGGTCTGTGAGCAAATTGAAAAAAGCCTTTAGCCCAGAAATAAAAATGAGCAAGTTGACGCACTGTCTTGCAGGCCTGTTGCTGTTTGTCGGGGCACTCGCTCATACGGTAATGGCAAGCGATCTTAAGCTGGTCCATAGCGGCAACTGGCAACCGTATAGCGGCGAGGATCTACCTGAACAGGGATTGGCTATCGATCTCGTCACCACGGCTCTGAAAAGAGCCGGCTATACCCCGCATGTCCGGGTCGATTCACTGGAGCGGATACTGGAAGGCGGCAAAACCGGCGACTACGATGTTTTCGCCACACCCTGGTACACCATGGATCGTGACCAGTACCTGGATTTCAGCCAGCCTTACCTTGAATCCCACATCTGTTTCATCAAGAGAAAGGACTCTGCTTTCGAGTACGCCGGCTTCGACGATCTGGAAGGCATGAAGATTGGCGTGATACAGGATTACGCCTATGACGAAGACTTCAACCAGTCAGCCGCCATTGAAAAGGTACGTGAAAGCAGCCTGCTTGAAAACCTGCAAAAACTGGTTGAAAAAGAGATTGACCTTACCCTGGATGATGAACGCGTGCTGCGTTACCAGATCAATCGATTTATGCCGGGCAACAGGGAAAATCTGGAGATACTGGAAAAACCGCTGGTGGTACGTGGCGTGAATATCGGTGTGAGCAGAAAAAACCCCGATCACAAAAAAATCGTCGCCGATTTCGATAACGCCATTGCTGCGATGAAACAGGATGGCACTTACGACAGCATACTAAAAAAACACGAATAACAGATATACGGTCAGCCATTGTTTGCCCCCATTTTTCCCGCTTTGGAAATGACGCCATTTCAAGGGGCAGCAGCGGATCAGGGTACCAGGAACGGATGCGTATCGCTCACGTTTTCTGCGCCGAACTGGAGTTCGACACGCTTTCTGAGTTTGCGGTAACGTTCTGCCGTTGCCGGCATGGGACCTTTCTCCCCCACCTGATAGAGGTGAAGACCGGTTACGTTATTGACCATCTTGATATGCACATCGATGCGGGTACTCGCCGCATCCCGTGCCTTAAACTGCATTCTGTATTCCGCATAGCGTTCTGCGCTTTTCACTGGATCAGGATCGGGAACGAGCTGGTAACCCAGATCCTCCAGCATAGCGGTGATTTCTCCCGGCATGTACTGAACAGCCGGCACCTGGCGGGCATCGATCATCAGGCTCTGACCAGCGTTTGTGGCACAACCCGGAAAACACAGGCTCATCAAGACACCCAGAGCCACAAGTGCGGAACAAGGCAAGACTGATTTCATGCGTTTCATAACGATTTCTTCCAGTGACAAACATTTAACCCGGCAATTGAAGCGTGGTCGACGCGGTGGCCTGCTCAGTGCGATATCGCGCCGAAGGACGGCGCCGCTTTGACCTGTATGCAATTGACGCTTTAATAAAGACATTATGCCAGCATCTATCCGGAATCTGCATTACACTGAGGGCTGAAAGGAGTAAAAAAGTCAGAAAACATCCGAAGTGACTGATGAAATGACAGACGACGAATACCAGCTGAGTTTCGCTGCACCGGCAGCGGACAAGCTGCAAATAAGCCTGGCGGGGAGCTGGCGGGTCCGGCATGCCTTGCCGGCAGCCGCGCAACTCGACACCGAACTGAAAAAGCACCCGAACGTCCGGCAGATCAGTTTCGATAGCAGCGCCATGACGGGCTGGGACAGCGCCCTGCTGACCTTCCTGCTGCGGATAACGGCTATCGCCACACAACACAAGCTGAAAGTTGACCAGGGCGGATTGCCCGAGGGCGTGCAGCGTTTGCTGCAGCTGGCCGCGGCGGTCCCGGAGCGCAAGGGTGCCCGGCGCGACACGAGCAAAGCACCTTTCCTCGCCCGCATCGGCAACCGGGCCAGCGCCGCCGCCGGTTCCACAAGCGAAGTACTGGCGTTTGTGGGGGAGGCCGCCCGCAGCCTGGGCCGCCTGTTTCGTGGCAAGGCCCAGTTCCGTGCCTCTGACCTGGTGTTGACCATCCAGCAGACCGGCTCTCAGGCACTCGGCATCGTCGCCCTCATCAGCTTCCTGGTGGGCGTGATTCTCGCCTATATCGGTGCCGCGCAACTGGCGACCTTCGGCGCCACCATGTACGTCGCCGATCTGGTCGGCATCGGCATGGCACGCGCCATGGGCGCCATGATGACCGGCATCATTATGGCGGGCCGTACCGGTGCTGCCTTTGCCGCCCAGCTCGGCACCATGCAGGTCAATGAAGAGACCGATGCGTTGGAAACCCTGGGTATTTCTTCCATGGATTTTCTGGTGCTGCCACGTATGCTGGCGTTGATCCTGATGATGCCGTTGCTGTGTATCTATTCCGACCTGTTCGGCATCCTTGGCGGCCTGTTCGTGTCAGTGACGACTTTCGATGTGGGCATCGTGGAATACCTGCACCGCACCCAGGAGGCGGTACATATCAGGCACTTTGTGCTTGGCGTCATTAATGCCGCCGTGTACGGGGTACTGGTGGCGATTGCCGGCTGCTACCAGGGCATCAAGTGCGGCCGCAGTTCATCCGCGGTCGGTGCGGCGGCGACCTCGGCGGTGGTCAGCGGTATCCTGCTGATTGTGATTGCAACAGCATTCCTGACGGTGATCTACAATGTGCTCGGTATTTAACGGGGAGTTATTTCATGCCGTCGGCATCTGAAGCGCAGCGCTTGCAGAAGGCAAGCCCGCCCGAGACGCATATCGAGGTGAAAGACCTGACCATGGCCTACGGCAGTTTTGTGGTACAGCAGGATCTGACCTTTACGATACAGCGTGGCGACATCTTCATCATTATGGGCGACAGCGGCTGCGGCAAGAGCACCCTGCTACGCCACATGGTCGGCCTCAAGCAACCGGCGAAGGGACAGGTTTTGTACGAAGGCAAGGATTTCTGGGCCGCCGATCCCGTCGCGCGCAAGGATTTCATGCGCAACTTCGGCATGTCCTACCAGGGCAGCGCGATGTGGAGTTCCATGACGCTGGCTGAAAACATCGCCCTGCCCCTGCAGGAGTATACCGACCTGAGCGCGGCTGACAGGCGTGAAATCGCCCAGCTCAAACTGGCGCTGGTGGGTCTGTCGGGTTTCGAGGATTATTATCCGTCCGAGATCAGTGGCGGCATGATGAAACGGGCCGGGCTGGCGCGGGCCATGGCGCTCGACCCCGACATACTCTATTTCGACGAGCCGTCGGCCGGCCTGGACCCGATCAGTTCACGCCTGCTGGATGACCTGATTCTGCAACTGTGCGACAGCCTCGGCACCACCGTGGTGATCGTCACCCACGAACTGGCAAGCATCTTCGCAATCGGTAACAATTCGGTATTCCTCGACGCTGAAAAGAAGACCATGACCGCCACCGGTGATCCAAAACAACTGCGGGACGAATCCAGCGACCCGAAGATACATCGTTTTCTCACACGAGGTGAAGCATGAGCCAGAAGGCCAGTCCCACCGCGATCGGCGCTTTTGTACTCGGGGCGGTCGCCCTGATCATCACCGGGCTGCTGACTTTCGGATCCGGAAAATTCCTGAAAGACGTTGAAACCTTTGTGCTGTTCTTTCAGGGCAACGCCAAGGGCTTGAATATCGGCGCACCGGCCAGCTTCCGGGGTGTCAAAATTGGCTCGGTGACGAATATCCAGCTGGTCTACGATGTATCGACCGATCAAGCCTTTGTTGAGGTCCTGGTGGAACTCGCAGACGATGCTTTTCACGAAGTTGAAAGCCAACGAGGCGTAGACAGATCAGCCGGCAAGGAGGTATTGACTTATCTCATCGACGCACTCGGTCTGCGCGCCAAACTGGCGTCCCTCAGTCTGGTCACGGGGCAGCTGTATATCGAGTTCGACTTCTTTCCGGATACCAAGGCGAAGCTTTTTGGTTTCAATTCCAAATACGAAGAATTTCCCACCCTGCCCTCCACGATCGAGGAACTGGAGAGTGTATTCCGAACGGCGGCTAACAGCCTGAAGGATCTTCCGTTTCGGGAAATTCTTGACAAGCTGGCATCCACCATTGAAGGCATCAGCACCCTGGTTAACGAAAAGGCGACCCGGGATACCCCTGAAGTCTTACATGAGACGCTGGTCAATATGCGCGATCTGACCGCCAGACTGAACGAGCAGGTGACACCGCTGACTGAAAGCCTGACACAGACCTCGAACGAGGCGAACGCTACGTTGGCCGATGTGCGTCAGGTCATGCGCAATGAACGCGGTGACATCGTGCACCTGGCCGAGAGCGTGGAAAGCGCAGCCAACCAGGCGCAAAAAGTACTGAAACAGACAGAGGGCGTTTTATCAGCCGTGGATGCCGTCGCGATCGACCGACTGGTTCAGGAACTGTCCAGAGCCGCAGTCTCCATTCGTGTATTCGCCGATTATCTGGAACGGCATCCCGAAGCCTTGATCCGCGGTAAAAACC
>CBFDBP010000069.1:0-14046 GCA_965603065.1 uncultured Gammaproteobacteria bacterium | reverse complement strand
CATTCCCACGCAGGTTGTACGCCAACTTCAACCGGTGATAGCCATCCCTGTTCAAGACCGGGTTCCCCTTTTCGTCAAAGTAGGCGACTTCCGTCTGGCGTCCATCCGGGTCGAAGCGAGCGGTGCCGCTTCACCGTCGAAGTCCCACCGGCACGGGTTGCTTGCCCCCGATAGCCGAGGATCGAGGGCGAGTAGGGAGGCAATGGTATAAATATTATTGTGTTCATTATGTTATGTGTTATTCTTTAGGTGAAGGATGACAAGTATCCTGTAACATGATGTTGAAATGCCAGCAATTCCTATACATGACGTTTTTTCAGTGGAAAGTTCAACCCTGCATTGGGACTGATCGGTGCGGGGATAAGTATTCGAACGGCGATGCGCCTGCGGTGGGAACAGGCGCACAGGAAATCCGCAAGTAGCTGTTGTTCGAATGACTTGATTGCCGATCGCTTTAGGAGGTAAATATATGTTTAGTTTTAGCCAGTTATCTAGATGTACCCTGTCAGTTGCACTGACTGCCGGCCTCGCTGTGGATGTCGTGGCCAGCGAATTCACAAGAGAAAGGGCGGCTTCAGCCATGTATGGCAAAACCCCTGCTGCACAGCGAACGATGCTTTCTGAACGCGCTGCTGTTACTGCTGCGCACCCCTGGTTCCGTATGCCACCACCAGCGGTGATGTCTTCCGGTAGATTACTGCCGCGACCTGACTTCGCCGGCAGGGCTGGGCACCCGGTCCGGCCGATGCCACCCGGGATGCCGATGAGTGCCCGTGCAGCACGGCAGTTTGGTGCCCCGGCTCGCTTTCAGCGTCCGTTTCCAGCGCCGGCTTTCAACCCCCGGCCGGAGACCCGGCACACAGCGGCCCGGATGGCACAGTACCGGCAATCGATGCCACCGCCTGCGCCGATGTGGGCCCGCGCACCACAGCCGCCTGTAGCCCTGGCTCGCTACCAGCGTCCGTTTCCAGCGCCGGCTTTCAACCCCCGACCGGTAAGCCAGAACACAGCGGCCCGGTTGGCACAGTACCGGCAACCGATGCGAGCCCCTGCACCGATGTGGGCCCGCGCGCCACGGCCGCCTGTAGCCATGGCTCGCTACCAGCGTCCGCTTCCAGCGCCGGCTTTTAACCCCCGAGCGCCCCGAGCGGCAGCGCGGATGGCACAGTACCGGCCACTGGTGCCGCCGATGTGGGACAGTGCCCCGCGGCAGTTAACAGCCTATCCGTCGTCTCCTTCTGATATCAATAAGTTGCAGGCGCAGAATAGTGAAAGTGTTGATACGGAACAGGCCAGTGAAACAGCTGAGATAGCGGCCTTTGAGTCGTCCCCTTCAGATACTGTTGAGCTGCAAGCAGAGAAGGCTGATAGTAAGGACTTGGGTCAGGCCATTGAATCGACCAGGGTGGAGGCACCAGTCGCAGAAGTACCCCCCCTGCTGGCACGTCCCTTCTGGATGAAGACAGTCACTGATGGGTCTTAAATCCTCCGCCGCCACAAAGGTGGGTAGTCAGCGTCAGATAAATCCTGACTGCTTGTAGTGACGGGGCGAATCCGGCAGCTGCTCGCAGCTGTCGGTGGCAATGTCATGCTGACAGGTTTCTGCCAGTAATTACCTCACCGGCTTCGGCCGGTGAGGCATTTCTACGCAAGTCACCCCGGTGTTTTCCGGCTTGCACTCAGTCTGGGCCGAAACCTGACCTTCGGACCCCGGCCTGCCGGCCAGTCTTCACTGCATTGCCCTTACCTTTAGCAATTGTCCTGCAAGTTGATCCATGGCTGATCTGAGCTCTTCGGCTTTGGCCTTTTCCTTTTCAACCACCGCGGCAGGTGCCTTCTTCACGAAGTCGAGATTGCCCAGTTTGTTCTCAATGCGGCCCAATTCACTGCGTTTTCTGTCCAGATCTTTTTCGAGGCGTGTCTGTTCCGCCTCCTTGTCGATCAGGCCGGCCATGGGAATGAGCAGTTTCATTTCGCCAATCAGCGCGGTGGCTGATTCCGGCGCGTCCTCGTGTTTCAACCATTCGATCGATGCCACACGTCCGAGCGACCTGACATAGTGCTGATTCGCCTGCAGGCGCTGCCGGTCCTTTTCGCTACCGTTCTGCAACAGCACCGGCAGCGGCTTGCGTGGATCGATATTCATGCCGCTGCGGATTTTCCGTACACCCAGCACGAACTGTTTGACCCACTCCATTTCTTCCATGGCGGCCTGGTCAAGGAGTGTTTCATCGGACCGGGGATAGGGCTGGTGGGTAATGGTTTCGCCTTTTGCACCGGCGAGCGGGGCGATTCGTTGCCAGATTTCTTCAGTGATGAAAGGGATAATGGGGTGGGCCAGTCGAAGCACCGTTTCCAGAACCCGGACCAGCGTTTGACGTGTGCCACGCCGCGCGGCTTCACCGGCATCCGGGTTGGTCAGAACAGGTTTGGATAATTCAAGATACCAGTCACAGTACTCATCCCAGATGAAGGAATAGATAGCTTGTGCGGCCCGATCCAGGCGGTAGTGCCCGGTGCTGTCGATCACCTGTTGCGATGTGTTCTGCAGCAGCGACAGAATCCAGCGGTCGGCACCACTCAATTCGATCTCACCACCGTGCTGGCCACAGTCCTGACCCTCGGTGTTCATCAGCACATAACGTGCGGCGTTCCACAGTTTGTTGCAGAAATTACGATAGCCCTCGATCCGCTTCAGATCAAAATTGATATCGCGGCCGGTTGACGCCATCGCGGCAAAGGTAAAACGCAGGGCGTCAGTACCAAAGGATGGAATGCCGCCGGGGAAGTCCTTGCGGGTTTGTCGGGCAATTTTTTCCGCCAGGTGTGGCTGCATCATGCTGCCGGTGCGCTTTTTAACCAGTACTTCCAGGTCAATGCCGTCAATCAAGTCGATGGGGTCCAGCACATTACCCTTGGACTTGGACATTTTGTGCCCGTGCGCATCGCGTACCAGACCGTGTATATAAACTTCACGGAACGGAACATCGTCCATGAATTTCAGGCCCATCATGATCATGCGGGCGACCCAGAAGAAAATGATGTCAAAGCCGGTAACCAGGACGCTGGTGGGGTAAAAGGTTTTGACGCGATCGGTCTGTTCAGGCCAACCCAGTGTACTGAACGGCCACAAGGCGGAACTGAACCAGGTGTCGAGTACATCGTCGTCCTGGCGCAGTTCGACATCGTCGCCCAGGCCATGTTGTTCACGGACGTCACGCACAGAACGTCCGACATAAACGTTACCCTGCTCGTCATACCAGGCCGGGATGCGATGGCCCCACCAGATCTGGCGGGAGATACACCAGTCCTGGATATTGCGCATCCAGTCAAAATAGGTGTTTTTCCAGTTGTCCGGTACAAAACGGATGTCACCGTTTTCGACCGCCTCAATGGCGGGGGCGGCCAGGGGCTGAATCTTTACGTACCACTGATCGGTGAGGAAAGGTTCAATCACGGAACCGGATCGGTCACCGCGCGGCACCACAAGTTTGTGGTCTTCGATTTTTTCCAGCAGGTTCAGGCTTTCCAGGTCTTTGACGATCTGTTTGCGCGCCTGGTAGCGGTCCATGCCAAGGTAAGCGTTCGGCAGCAGGTCACCTTCTTCCGAAGTGTTGTCGCGAACCGCGGCATCGATGGTGAAGACATTGATCAATCCGCCATGGGGCTGATCTGCTATGGCTTTTTCATCTCGGTGGCCTAACCAGACCTGGTAGTCATTGAAATCGTGCGCCGGGGTAATTTTGACGCAGCCGGTGCCGAATTCGGGATCGACATATTCGTCGGCGATGACCGGGATCCTGCGCCCGGTGAGCGGCAGTTCCACAAACTCGCCGAGCAGATGTTTATAGCGTTCGTCGCCGGGGTGGACCGCAACTGCACAGTCACCCAGCATGGTTTCCGGACGCGTGGTGGCCACCACCAGCGTGCCGGTACCGTTGCTGAGCGGGTAACGCATGTGCCAGAGGTGGCCGTTTTCTTCCTGCGACAGAACCTCCAGATCGGAAATTGCCGTGTGCAGCACCGGGTCCCAGTTAACCAGGCGTTTGCCGCGGTAGATCAGGCCTTCTTCGTAAAGACGGATGAAGACTTCCTTGACCGCGTCGGACAGGCCGTCATCCATGGTGAAGCGTTCGTGCTCCCAGTCCAGCGACGATCCCATGCGACGTAACTGTCGTGTAATGGTGCCACCGGAGGTTTTCTTCCACTCCCAGACCCGTTCGATAAAGGCATCGCGGCCCAGGTCGTGACGGGTCTTGCCCTCGGCCTCCAGCTGACGTTCAACGACCATCTGGGTGGCAATTCCGGCGTGGTCACTGCCCGCCTGCCACAGCGTGTTATGGCCACGCATGCGATGGAAACGGGTCAGTGCGTCCATCAGTGTGTCCTGAAAGGCGTGGCCCATGTGCAGGCTGCCGGTCACGTTGGGCGGCGGGATCATGATGCAATAGGGCTCGCCCTCGCCGGAAGGGCGGAAATAGCCCTTGTCTTCCCAGGTCTGGTACCAGCGTTGTTCTATTTTGTGAGGGTCGTAGGTTTTTTCCATGGAAATCATATTAGAAATTCTGCTTAGCGTTGTGCCTGTCTGGCGATTCTGGCCAGCAGTTCCGGCAGAGCCAGTTGCAGGTGGGTACGAATATCTTCAGACATTTTTGATGCGCTTTGCTCGGTGGCCTCCCTGATCAGTCGTGAAAACTCTTCTTTCAGCAGTGATTCGAATTTCCAGGCCGCCAGTTTCTGCAGATCCTCGGTGATGTCATCCAGTAGTTGCTGGATAGTCTCTTCACGGAGTAACTCGCCGATCTGTTCGTGATCGGTCAGGTCTGCCGGAGGCGGGCCCGCATCGTTGGTCAGTTCATCTGCCCTGACGGCATTCTGTAATACCGGTATTCCATTCTCGTCGAGTTTGATCTGTTCCGGAGCCATCAGGTTTTGATCTCATGCGTTCGTAGCGGATAGCCACGATCTTTATAGAAGCTGTAACGGCTGCGGCCCTGTCGGCGGATACCGGCGTTTTGATTGACCAGTTCGGCGACCCGCTCAAATCGGCTGAAAAACAGCGGCACCTCGGCTGCCAGATTGATCAGCACATGGCTGCTGGCATCGGGTTCGACATCGTGAGCGAGTAATACCGGTGGTGGGTTGTGTTGCTCGGCCTGGTAAATCGCGTGTGGCACGAAGCTGTTCTGCTGGAAGGTCCACAACAGGTCATCCAGCTGGCGGCTCTGCTCGGCCGATTCGGTATGAATAAATACCCGGTTGCCAAGACGATAGGCCTTGTCTGCCAGGCGGCAGGCGAAGCCTACGCGGGTTTGCGCCGAGTCATCCTGCAACAGGTAAAAATCAACCTGCGTCACGGGCGCGTTCCGTCAGGAATTGCATCAGCAAGGGTACCGGACGCCCGCTTGCCCCCTTGGCCTTGCCCGACTTCCAGGCAACGCCGGCGATGTCCAGATGGGCCCAGCGGTAGTCCTTGGTAAAACGGGCCAGGAAACAGGCGGCGGTAATCGTGCCGGCACTGCGTCCACCGATATTGGCCATATCGGCAAAGTTGCTGGAAAGCTGCTCGTCATACTCGTCCCACAGGGGCAATTGCCAGGCGCGGTCACCGGACGCCTGGCCAGCGGCCAGCAGATCATCGGCGAGTCCCTGGTCGTTACTCAGCAGGCCCGTCGCGTGGTGGCCCAGGGCAATGACACAGGCGCCGGTAAGCGTGGCGATATCCACTACCACATCGGGATCGAATTTGTCGGCGTAAGTCAGGGCGTCGCACAGGATCAGGCGGCCCTCGGCGTCGGTGTTGAGCACTTCGATGGTTTGTCCACTCATGCTGGTGACAATGTCGCCGGGTTTGCTGGCGTCGCCGTCGGGCAGGTTTTCGGTAGCGGGAACAATGCCGACCAGGTTGACGGGCAAGGCCAGTTCGGCAACTGCTGATACGGTTCCGAACACGCTGGCCGCACCGCACATATCAAACTTCATTTCGTCCATCGCGGCGCCGGGTTTGATGGAAATACCACCAGAGTCAAAGGTGACGCCTTTGCCGACCAGCACCACGGGGTTTTCGCTCGTGGCACTGCCCTTGTACTGCAGCACAATCAGTTTGGCAGGCTGGCGGCTGCCACGCGACACCGACAGCAGAGCACCCATGCCCAGTTTTGTCATATCCTTTTCTTCCAGGATCTCGACTTTCAGCGCCGGGTAGGCTTTTTTCAGCTCCCTGGCCTGATCGGCAAGGTCGCTGGGGGTGCATAGATTACCCGGCCGGTTGCCGAGTACGCGTGCCAGATCAACACCATTGGCCACGGCAATGCCGCGCTTTAGGCCTTGTTTGGCCACATTAACTGCATCGCGATCGCCGACAGTAATTGTCAGTTTGCGTAAAGGGTGTTTGGGTGGTTTAGCCTCGCTCTTGAGCTCATCAAAGCGGTACACTGCGTCGCGGCTGGCTTCAACGGTGCGCTGCGCTTTCCAGGCCAGATCCCGGTCCTCAACGACCAGCTCGGTGAGGTAAAAAAGGGCATCGGTGGCAGCGCTGGAGTGCAGGGCTTTGGCTGCTGCCGAGGTGATTTCGGTGAAAGCTTGCGGTGAAAGTTTTTTGTCTTTACCGCAGCCCACCACCAGAATCCGGGCGGCCTCAATGTGGCCCCTGGGATTGTGAATCAGGGTGGTCTTGCCGCAGCCGGTATCAATGTCACCGTGTTTCAGGAGTTCACGCAGCTGGCCGCGGCTGGCTTTGTCCAGGCGTTCCGCCGCGGCTGAAAGACGGCGCGGGGCTGAGATACCGACGACGACACAGGCGCTGCGCAATTTGTCGGGATCACCGGTTTTGACATTGAAATCCATTGTGTGCTCCTTGCTTGCTGGTAGAGTTAGTGTACTGGATGCCTTACCTGCGCCCAAACTTTTTAGAATAAAGCCATGTCATCGGTCCTACGCCGCTACCTGAGTCTGGAATTACTGCAGTACTGGCTGGTCATCACCCTGGTGTTATGGCTGATACTGGTGGCTGCACGATTCTCCCTCTACCTGGAGCAGGCGGCCAGCGGTCAGTTGCCGGCAGCGGTGGTATTGTGGCTGTTGGGCCTGAAGTCGGTCGCTTTTCTCGTCTTTCTGTTGCCCCTGACGCTGTTTCTGGCGCTGTTGTGGTTGTTCGGGCGGTTTAACCGCGATTACGAGTCGCTGGCCCTGGCTGCCAGTGGCGTAGGTTTGTCGCAACTGTATCGGGCTATCGCGCTACCGGTGGTTGTGGTGACGCTGCTGGTGGCGGTATTGAGCTGGTATCTGGTGCCGCGTACGGCTCAACAGGGTTACCAGCTTCGCAGCCAGGCCGAACAGAATATGGATATTGGCGCGCTGGCACCCGGGCGTTTTCATGAGCTGCGCAGCGGACAATGGCTGGTTTTCGCACGCCGTGCCGGGCGTGAAGCCGGGACGCTGGAAGCCGTGTTTGTGCACGTTCGTCATCCTCAGCGTCCACAGGTGCTGGTGGCTGAGAGTGCCCGGGTTGAGCAGCTCGGTGCCGCGGGCGACAAGTATCTGGTGCTGCGCAATGGCCACCGTTACGACGGGGTGCCCGGGCAGGCGGATTACCGCGTGCTCAACTATAAGGAATACGCGGTGAGAATTCGCACTACGTCGGCTGAACCCGGCAGGAAATGGGATGCAGTCGCTACCCGCCTGCTGTGGGCTGCCCCCGAACTGCATGCACGCGCCGAGTGGCAGATGCGCCTCTCGCGGCCGGTCACGGTACTGGTGCTGGCGCTGATAGCCGTTCCGCTGGCACGGTTTCGGCCTGCCATGAATCGCTTTTATCCGCTGTGGATGGGGGTGCTGGTTTTTACACTTTATTTCAACCTGCTCGGAACCGGGCAGTTGTGGATTGAGCAGGGCCGGATGCCGGCATGGCTGGGTCTGTGGTGGGTACACGGACTGCTGCTTGGCCTGACGGCCGGCTGGGCCGGCTTCAGGCGCTGGTGGTCATCCAGGCGGGTGGCGGCATGATTCGTCTGGACCTGTACATCGGCAGGGCGGTATTGCTGAATACGCTGCTGACCTGGCTGGTCGTGATCGCGCTGGAGGGTATTTTTGCCTTCCTGGGGGAAATCGGCGACATCGGGCGGGGTGGCTATGAATTGGGCGATGCCATCCTGTTTATTCTGCTGATCCTGCCTGGCCGGGCCTATCAGTCGTTTCCCATGGCGGCATTGATCGGTTCGCTGCTGGGGCTGGGGAGCCTGGCCGCACAGGCCGAGTTAAATGCTTTCCGATTGGCGGGCTGTTCCCCGGCGCGTTTGACGCGCGCGGTATTACAGGCGGGTGTGGTGATGCTCGTCGCGGTCGTCTTCATGGGTGAAGGCTGGGCACCAGTTTCCCGGCAGCTCGCCAACCAACTGCGGACTTCGGCTATTTTCGATGAAGTCAGCGTGCAGCGGGATTCGGGATTCTGGGTGCACGATGGACAGCGCCTGATTCAGGTCGGTCAAAGCGAAGCCGATGGCAGCCTGAGCAGGCTGCTGGTGTTTGAACTCGATGAAACACCCAGACTGGTCTCCGCGGCGACGGCATCGCACGCCCGCTATCAAGAGGGCCGGTGGTCTCTCGAAGATGTTCGAGTCAGTCATTTCACGGATCAAAGTGTCAATGTGCGGAGCAGCAAACGGATAGCCTGGCCAACCTTGATGGACCCGCGCCTGGCGCGGCTGCTGACACGGGACCCGCAAACCCTGTCCTTGCCGGAGTTGCGCCAATACATTGATTACCTTATAGCAAACGGTACGGATGTGTCTTCTTACCGCTTGAACTACTGGCAACGCTGGGCGGCGCCGCTGGCAGCGATCGCCATGCTCTTCCTGTCGGTCAGTTTTGTGCTGGGGCCGCTGGGTAGGCAGAGTACCGGTCAGCGTATTCTGGTGGGTGTTGTGCTCGGCCTGGTCTTCAAGCTGCTCAATGACATCACTGCACACGCAGGACTGGTGTATGGTATGCCCCCCTGGCTGAGTGCTTTGCTGCCATCTTCTGTCGTATTTGCTGCGGGCCTGTTGCTATTGCGACGCAGCAGCTGAAAATTAAATTCTTCGTACCACACGGGTAAACGCTATCGTCGGTGCGGATTTTCATCCAGTTGCACAATGCGGGTCTCCGAATAACGGTCGTGCCAGGTGAGCTTCTGTTTGTCGATAAGCATCCATGCATAACCCAGACCGAACAGTAAACCGGCTGGCAGGGCGACGATAAAACGCAGCAGGCACTGCAGCCAGTTAACAGGACCTTCCCTCAGGTTGTGAAGCTGTAATTTCCAGCTGCGCATGCCCAGGGTCTGTCCGCCGTGCATCCAGAACCAGGCATAGAAAAAAAAGCTGATAAACAGCAGGTAAGTGGTTAACAGTGGGTTGTTTGCCTCGATAGCTTCGCCCGCCGTCAGCGGCAGAAGAATGGCAATTGCGATAAACCAGATGGCCAGCAGTAACAGGGAGTCGTAAAACAGCGCCGCAAGTCGTCGCCACAGGTTTGCGGGTTTGGGTGGATTGCCGGAGTCAGACATGGTTGTCGTAGATTTGAGATGCTTTTACTGTACCTGCAATTTTAGTGGTTCTGCAATGGCAGTTTAACCATAAAGGACATATTCCGCCCTTTGCAGCTCATCTTTTTTTCCGGCAGGGGTATGGCCTTTTTATTATTAGACGGCAGGATAGTTGATCTGGATCATTGAATCCGCATATTTCTCGTGCATTGGATGGTTATCAATATTGCAATGTTGGTTTATTGGTCTAGATTTTTACCAGTATAGGGGAATAATCCGTCGGGTTCGGTGGTGCACAAATGATTTGTCTGCCGTAATACCTGAAGGGATTCGGGTTTGGCCGTTTGACTTTAGAGGAGGATGCAGGATGAGCGATTTAATGGTCGATGTCACTCTTCATGTTGATGAAAATACAACACACGATGAACGTGAAAAATTCCGTGATACTTTATTGGCGTTGGATGGTGTTATGGCTGCGGCGTGTCATGATGAGAAACCACACCTGATTTTGATTGAGTACGACCCGGAAACTATTAATTCAATAGAGTTTGTTAATACAGCCAAAAAGAGTGGGTTTCATGCCGAGTTGATCGGTTTCTGAGGTCTTGCAAAAAAACGATGTAAAAGTCGCGTCAGGGGGTGTTTCTGAGCGGATACTGACGAAGTCTGGTGATGGTTGATCACCGTTGCGGTGGTCAGCGGTGAGATGAAGCACACGGCATGCTATGTGATGGGGCGTAGCGGTGCACCGACGGAAGCGGCAAAGATATCTTTGTGAAAGATACGTCAGCTGGCAGCTGAATTTCGAAGTGATTGGAGGTGAATCTAATGGACTCAACGGCTAACAGTAACGGCACCTTTTTCAGTCAACCCTGGTGGGCAATGGGCCAGCCTGTGGAAGGGCAGTGCGGAATGTGTATCAATGAAACCGCCACCAGAGCCAGAGCCGGTCTTCTGAATGTGTTATCCGGAACCACAATCTTTATCTTGTTGGCGGCGCCGGAACTTGACCCTATCCGGTATGTGGCGCCATTTGTGATTTTCGATATGGTGGCAGGCGCCACATTCGGTTTAACACCCTTCAGTCCTGCGGGCATTTTGGGCACTATTATTACCAGGAAAATCCGGCCCATCTGGAAGCCGATCAAACCTAAAAGGTTTGCCTGGACACTGGGGGCAACACTAGGGGTCTGTTGTCTTACGTTCTGGGTACTCGGGTGGCAAACGTGGATTATCGCCGTACTCAGCATCTGCTTCCTCCTGACATGGCTTGAAGCGGTGCTTGGATTCTGCGTGGGTTGCTGGATGTATTCTCTATTGGTTAAGTGTGAGGTCTGTCAGATGCACTGAGTGCTTAACACTACGCAATCGAAAGTTGCGGCGATCGACAGATTACGGATACTTTGTTACGCGTTTTTTCGTAGAATCCAACGGCGTTTTGTAACCCAGCGTCGAATGCAGTTGCTTTTAAGTCGAGGTAAATGATAGTGCCAACCATGTCCACCACAAAAGATGACATTCAGGTTTTACTGCCGGAAATGACCCCGGAGGGGTTGAACGAGTGGTTCGATAAAAGATTCACGCAGAGCATGGTCGATCATGAGGCCAGTAAAACTCCCAAGCTCTCGATCATGGTAACAAAGGGTACGCTCGACTGGGCGTATCCCTCGTTCATCCTCGGCTCAACAGCTGCGGCAATGGGATGGGATACTACGCTGTTTTTCACATTTTACGGGCTCGCCCTGCTGAAAAAGGATTTCAAACCGCATATCACTCCACTGGGCAATCCAGCCATGCCGATGAAAATGCCCTTCGGTCCAGGCTGGTTTCAGAATGTCGAATGGAACATACCCAACCTGGTCATGGCCGGAGTTCCCGGTTTTGAGTCGCTAGCGACATCATTAATGAAGCAGACGCTCAACAACAAAGGCGTAGCCGATATCATCGAACTTCGCACCCTGTGTATTGAAGCTGAGGCCAAGTTCGTGGCCTGCCAGATGACCGTGGATCTGTTTGGATGGAAGAAAGAGGAGTTTATCCCCGAGGTTGCAGAATGGGCAGGCGCAGCAACCTATCTCACTACCGCCCAGGATGCAGACGTTACCCTTTTCATCTAGAAAACCGGCAGGTTATGAAGGCGCGACCGGTAACGACTACAAACTGCTTATTATGAGGGGTCGCTGACGCCCAACAATTCCCGGGTTCCTGTTCGGCAAGCCGACAACAACATACTAACCGACTTCCGGTTCGCGGGCTATCTGGCTGGCATGGCGTTTTCTTGATTCAGCAATCCTGTCACGGTGCTTTTTATTGTCATCGGCGCGAGAAAAGGCGTCCCGGATGCTCACGAGCAGGTCTTCATCGCTGAACGGCTTTTCGAGGAAGTCTACCGCTCTGGCCTTAATAGCCTTGATGGACATCTGCGCGTCCCCGTGCCCGGTGATGAAGATGATCGGGAAGTCAATGCCACGCTTGGTGAGCTCAGCCTGCAATTCCAGGCCGGACATCCCGGTCATACGTTGATCCAGCAGCATGATGCCCTCCGGTACGCCTTCTGTCTCCTCCAGGAAGGCCTCGGCAGAGTGAAACGTCCTCACGCTGTACCCGGAGGCTTCAAGAGACAAGGAAAGCGCGTGGCATACCGCCTCGTCATCATCCACCAGGAAAATGGTTCTGTTTACTGGCATGGCGTCAATCATACCCCGGTATGCTCAGGCAGAACAATGCGCCCTTCTTCCGCTGCTCATCGGCCCACAGCTTGCCATTATGGGCCTCGATGATCGAGCGGCTGATAGACAGCCCCAAACCCATACCGTCCTCCCTGCTCGTCTGGTAGGGCTTAAACAGCGAGCCGGCCACTGCCGGATCGATTCCAGGCCCGTTATCGGCGATGGTCACCTCGACCAGGCCCTCCGCTGCCTGGCGGGTCGAAATCTCCACCTGCCCGTTGGAAATACCGGCATCCCTGATTGCCTCGCAGCTGTTTTTTATCAGGTTGATCAGAACCTGTTCAATCTGGACCTTGTCGACAAACACCTCACGCGAGAGGGAGCCCGGCAGGAAAGTAATCTGTATGTCACTGTCGCGCCGATCCCAGCTAATAAAATCGATCACGCCCTGTATCAAGTCATCCAGCACAACCCTGGTTTTGTTATTACTGCCCTTGCCAACAAATTCGCGCAAGTGCCGGATAATGTCCCCTGCGCGGACTGCCTGCCCAGAGGCGCGTTCGAGTATATCGACATACCCCTCCGGCAGGGACGGCATATCCCGTGCCAGTTTCAGTGCTGTGCCACAGTAGCTGATCAGCGCAGTCAGCGGCTGGTTAAGTTCGTGCGCCATGCCGGATGCCATCTCGCCCATGGTGCTGAGGCGCATCACGTGTGCGGATTCCTGCTGCATACGCTTCGCCTCTTCCTCGGCGTGTTTGCGCTCGGTGATGTCTCGGCCTTCAGGGATGATCAGCACGGTCTCGCCCTGCTCATTCAGAACCGGCTTCAGTGAAAAGTCTATAACGGCTGTCTGTCCTTCCTTGCCGGTATGCATGGCTTCAAAGCGCACCAGTTCGCCATGCGCCGCGTCGCGAACCCCCTCCTTGAGGCGGTTCTGTAGCTGGGGTGAATGTGTCCACCAGGGTGTCTCCCAGAACGGTTTGCCGACGACATCGGCATTGGTGAGTCCGATAAAATCAAGCGCCGTCTGGTTGGCTTCGAGAACCTTCCCCTCCGGATCGAGCAGGCCGATGAACTGGTAGGTGGAATTGAAAATGGCACGAAAGCGCCGTTCGCTCTCCTCGAGCCTGCGAGCCACCCGCAGGCGCTCCGAAATATCACGCTGAATGATCAGGAACGTAGTGAAATCTCCGTGTTGATCGGGGACGGCGGTGGCCGAGCACTCCATATTGATGCTGCTGCCGTCCTTGCGGACAAAATCGATATCCGCCCGGTCAAAACCGTGTTCCCACAAACCCGGAAAGTTACGGTCACAGATGTCTTGGGAGTCCGGGGTGAAAAATTCCTTGATATTTCTGCCGATGACTTCGTCACTGGAATAACCGGTGGTTGCGAATACACATTGATTGGCGCGCAGGATGGTACCTTCAGGATCGATGAGAAAGATGAATTCCGCTGCCGAATTGAACAGCACGTCCAGACGCTTCTCCGCCTCCTGTTCGCGTGTGCGGGCGGCCCGCTCGCGCTGCAGCACGGTGAACGCGTAGATCCCGAAGCCCGTAGAAAACACGATGAAACTCATCCGCATCCATAGCTCGGGTGCCGATGGGTGCAGCAATTGGTCGCGCACCGTACCTTCATTGAACAACATGACATCGACAAGAATGTCGACAAAACAAAAAACAATGCCAATCAGTGCGCCGGCCCAGATGAGGTTGTATCGCAGCGCAGGTGCAATGGTTAGCGTTGAATTATCCTGTTCTGTCATGGGTGGCATCAACCGGAAAGCTGTCAATAGCTAATTATAGTAATTATTTTTATTCTTATCGGCTACATGCACTATTTCACATG